>DAHUZH010000119.1 GCA_027306695.1 Acidobacteriaceae bacterium | reverse complement strand
CTAACTCGTTTCCAACCCGCTTCGCCTACTCGAATCTAGGATGTCAACAGAGCCACCGCGGCTCTATCACCAGGGTTATGCGGCCGTCATCAGACTGCCGGGCAAACTCCAGAGGGGCCCGTGGGCCGTCGTTGAACCATTCGCCCTGAATTGGAAATCCGCGAGGATCCCAGACCAGCGATCCCCACGCGAGACAGGCAATCTTTAAGCTCTCTATTGGTTGGCGGTTCAAGTTACCTTCTTGACGTCATTCATTTTCTTTCTGAATCTCATACGCAGCTCTTCGTTTTTCGGATCATGTAATTCTTTCAGATAAGACTTAAATTCGATCTTAACCGCAGCGCAAAAACGAGTCCGATTCAATGCATACCCGTCCCCTTCGCATACAACAATCTTGTCGCTTGGCTCGTCCCTCCAAATAACCCATCTCCTGGTTTCGCCTTCGTGAACAATTCCATTCCTGATGCCGTAATAGAAAAGTTCGGCGACACTATTGCAGAACGCTCCTTCAAACGCAGGAAGGCTGAGAAACGATTTAAAGATTTCTTTTGCCTGTGCTGTGCCCGTCTTTTCTCGAAAACTTTGGAGAGTCTCAACTAGCAAGCAACAAATCGCCATGATCGAGAAACCGGGAATGCAATGATCCGTATCAGTCGGGCACCCGGAAGCTGAATCGGGTCTTGTATCGGACTGTTCAAGCGCATCGATGCAACTAAAGAAGCGCTCCTTCATCCGCCTTTCAAATACCCCTATTGCCTTTTCCCATGCGCCAGCATCGTTGTCGTCGAGCCCTTTAGAGAGGGCCTCCCAGTCTGCCTTCGAGAACTTAAAACACAAATCTGCGTTCATATATATATATGATAAATGTAGCTATGCTTGGGGTCATGTCCCGGGTAGCAAGTGCTTTGCGGGTACGGGGATACTCGCCGAGTCACAAACTACTCGCAAATTGCCTACTATCCGCGAATTTGGAATCCGCCGTACAATGAACACCACACCATTCTTCCCGCAGCACTCCAGTGGTTTTTGTTGCAGGATGCTCCAGCAGGCCAGCCAGTCGGTGACGCTTGGGAGAACTGACAGTGCACAATATCCATGAAAACAAGCGTGCGCTGGTTGGAACCCATGCTGGCCCTCACGAAACGTCCGCGTTGACGCCGAAAGTCTTGGCGATCCCGCGGAGGCGTTTGTCGCGCGACCAAAGGACGGTGTGCGGAGTAATCAGAGTAGAGGCAATCAGATGCGCCTCCACGAAACCGATGCCGCGCTGAAACAATGCGTGGGCCTCGACCATGCGCCGTACTTCGCCCATCTGGGCGACTTTGGCCATCGGGAGCAGATCGAGATAAGCGATCGTCTTTTGCCGCTTTGGCAAGTTGCCAAGCACAAGCTCGGTGACGACAAACGGATGGATGGAAATGTTGTTTCGTTGAAGTTGCCGATAGAGTTCCGCATCTTTCTTCCGAAAGTGGTCGACCCATACCGACGTGTCCGCAAGGATCATTTCACTTTTGTCGCTTTCGGCCGCCTGCGCGGGATGGGCGCCATACGCGGAGATGCGCCGCCCAATTCGGCCAATCTTCGTGCGGCCTCCCGCTCGATCAATGCCTTGAGCGCCTCGCGCATGAGGGCGCTCTTCTCCACCAAACCGGTGTATTCCTGCGCGGTCTTGATGAGATTGTCGTCCAAAGCGATTGTGGTCCGCATGACTTTCTCCTGCACCAATTCTAGCACCATCTGATGTCGATTCTGGCATCAAATTAAAGAACGAGAAATCTCGCCGAGAGCGGGATGACCAACGAGATCGATGAAGGGGCCTATTCTTCCCGCAGCACTTCCAGCGGCTTTTGTTGCAGGATGCTCCAGCAGGCCAGCCAGCCGGTGACGCTGGCGAGAATTGCCGTCGCAAGCATCGCTGCCACAGAGATCGCCCAGCCGGGATGGAAACTGACATCCAGCTTGTGCAGCAGGATGCTCGAAAGCGCAAGCGCAAACGCCACTCCTGCGGCCCCGGCAATCCCGCCCAGCATGAGAAATTCAATGCTCAGCATGGAGACGATCTGCTTGCGCAGTGCGCCGAGAGATTTCAGAATCGCGACTTCCCTTACCCGTTGAAAGCGTGTGGCAGTCACGCTCGAAGCCAGAATGATGCCGCCGGATAGCATGGCGAACCCCGCGAGGAAGCGGATAATCATCGCGATCTGGTCCACCACTTTGCGGACGATCTCCAGCACATCGGCAACGTTGATGACCGTCACCGTGGGATACGCGGCGAACAGACTGCGCTCCACCTCGCCGACACGCGCCGGGTCGGCGTGGAAGGCCCCGTACCAGACCACCGGCTGGCCTGCGAGCACGCGACTAGGCACTATGAATTGGCTGCGCGCGTACACATGCTGGCCGTCGGAGCGATAAAAAGCAACCACGGTAGTTACAATTTTCTGGTCGCCTGTCTGAAATGCAAACTGCGAACCCAACTGCAAGTGCAGCAGTTTTGCCGTGCGCTCGCTGACCGCCAGTTGCTGGGCCGCGCTTCCCTTCGGCCACCAGTGCCCGGCAACAACTTTCTCACCGACCGGAAGAGTATCGGCCCATGTTATCGAAGTGACGCGCAGCATGCGCCGAGGATAATGCTGGATTTGTAATTGATCCGCGGGCACGCCATTGATCGAGAGAATACGAGCGGCAACAATCGGGATCGTCTCCAGCTTGCCCTGCACAGCCGGTTGCGCGACGATCAATTTCTCGATCCCCGGCAATTCATCCGAGCCGACGTCCACCAAAAATACATTGGGGATTTTCCTGGAACCGCTCGTGTTGTTCAGATCGAGCACGATGGCGTGCTGCATGTAATAGACGGACATAATCAGCATGACGCCGACACCCAATGCAGTCAGCACCGCTGCCGATTGGTTGCCGGGTCGATAGAGATTTCCGAGGCCCTGCCGCGCGATGGGCGAGAAGTGCGCACGATAGCGTTGCAACAATTTCCGCACCGCGACAAGCACACCCGACGCAGTGAGTAACAAAAAAATCAGCACCAGGAGCAGACTGCCGGCAAACCACTCGCCCACCGTGGTGGACTGTGTGAGCGTGCTGGCAATCGCAGCCAGCCCCAGCAAGATAACCACGATGGCTGCGACCTGTACGCGGTCGCGCGGAAGAATGCGCCCCAGCCCAGGCCGCTGATCGTCTTCCACATTGCGCCGCAGAATGCGCAGTGGACGAAAATCTCTGATCTCTAAAAGCGGCGGCAGGGTAAAGAGCAGCGTCGTCAGAATGCCGGTCAGCATTCCAATCAGCACCGGACTCAACGCGAGACGCCCCTCGACGGGCAAGGAAATCAATCGCTCCAGCAGAATCGGAAATGCGCGCGCCACGGCGGAGCCAGCCACAATCCCCAGCAACGCGCCGACCACGCCAAGAAACAGCGTTTGCAGCGAGTAAATCCGCATCACCTGCGAAGATCGCGCGCCCAGCGCTTTCATAATGGCGATGGTTTCCAGGCGCTGCTGCAGGTGCGCGTGTATGGCCATGGCCACGCCAATCGCGCTCAGCACCATCGTCACCAGACTAACCAGCGTCAGCATCGCCGTAGCGCGATGCAGGCCATTGACCAGCGCGGGATTGGCCTCGCGAAAATCCGTCACCTGCGCGTCGGGCAGGATCGCTTCGACCTGTTTACGCAGCGCGTCCACATCTATGGTTTGCTTCTGCCTACTGTTCGTCGGCGGTAAACGAAACAGTATGCGCTCCGTGGCGCGGCTGCCGGTGCGCACCAACCCGGTCGCGGGCAGCGCGGCCTGTGCAATCATCACGCGCGGACCGATGCCGAAGGAGGACGAAATCCGGTCCGGTTCCGAGCGCACCACATCCACGATGCGAAATTGCGAATTGCCCAGATGCAGCGTATCGCCGATATGCGTGCGCATGCGTAGGAGAAATTCTTCGCTGACCACGGCGGTGTCGTTCGTCAGCACATTGCGCAGCGCGCGGCCGGATACCAACCGCACCTGGCCGTAGTACGGATACTGCGCTGGATCGACGACCTTCAGCGAAACCAGCAGCGGATCAGGGTTCGCAGCCGTCGAGGCCATCGAAACGGTCTCCGTCACCAGCGTGTGCCGCACGCCGCGCGTTTCCAGCTTGTCGAGCCTGGACAGCTCGGCATCGGTGTAGGTATGAAAGTCGCGCGCGGAAAGGTCCGCCGCCATAATGTTGCGCGCCTGCTCCAACAGCGTCCGCTGAAACACGAGGCTGAAGCTCCGCATGCCGGTCAGCGAACCGACGCCCAGCGCCACGGCAACAATGACAAAGGCGAACTTTGCCCACGACGCATGCAGGTCTCGCCACGCAATCTTCCACGCCGTCTGCCATCCCAATCCTGCGGAAGTCTGTGTCATGCGTATGTCCCCGCATCGGCGGCAGCATTCGTTGCATCTGCCAGTTCATCGGCGGCGATGCGGCCATCCCGTAGAAGAATTTTCCGTTGCGCGTGGGCCGCAAGACTGGGATCGTGCGTCACCAGGACCAGCGTTGTCCCCTCCTTGCGATTCAACTCCAGCAGCAACTCCATCACGCGCGCGCCAGTGGCGGAGTCGAGATTGCCTGTCGGCTCATCCGCCAGAATCACCGGAGGCCGCAACATAAAGGCGCGAGCCAGCGCCACGCGCTGCTGCTCCCCACCGGAGAGCTGCACGGGATAATGGTCCATCCGCTCTTCCAGCCCAACGCTCGCCAGCAAGGCCCGCGCCCTCGCGCGGCCATCTTCCTTCGCGTGTAGTTCATGCGGCAGCAGAACATTTTCGACCGCCGTCAGCGTTGGAATCAATTGATAGGACTGGAAGACGAATCCCAGCTTGGTCGCGCGAATCTGCGCCAGCGCATCCTCGCTCAGGCCGCTGATTTCCTGCCCGTCGATTGCGACGCTCCCGCTGGTTGGCGTATCCAGGCCTGCGAGCAGGCCGAGCAGCGTGCTCTTGCCGCTGCCGGAAGCGCCCATAATGACGACGAACTGGCGCGCCGGAATCGTTAAATCAATCCCTTTCAGGATTTCGAGGGAGGTAGATCCGCTACGCAGCGTCTTTTTTAGCGCACAAACTTCGATGATGGGCTGAAAATTGGTCGGCATTTGCTAAAGTGATGGTCGTGAAGTCAATTTTGATGCTTCTTTCTTCTTCGATGCTTTTTCTCGCATTGCTCGGCGGATGCAACCGATCGCAGCAGACTGCCCGTTCCGCGGATTCCAGCAGCGTCTCGTCTCCGTTGCCTGCATCGACCCAACCCGTGCCCACTCCACTCGTCAAACAGGACCTGCGGCCTGTGATCGTGACCTTTGGCGACAGCCTGACCGCAGGTTACGGCACAAACGCCTGTGAGAGCTATCCTGATTATCTCCAAAGCGACCTGGATGCGCGCGGATATCATTATCGTGTGGTCAACGAAGGCATCAGCGGCAACACTTCTAAAGACGGCGTTTTGCGTGTACGGAAAATCGTCGCCTTGCATCCCGCAGTTGTGATCGTTGCGTTTGGCGGAAACGATGGCCTGCGCGGCATTCCCATTCTGGATACGCAGATGAATCTGGAGACGATCATTTCCAGCCTACAGGATGCGCACGCCAAAGTAGTGTTGGGCGGCATCACGCTTCCGCCGAACTACGGCAGCGCCTACATCGAAAAATTCAACCGGATGTATGCCAGCCAGGCACGCGATTACCACTTGCCCTGGCTGCCGTTCATGTTGAAGGGGGCCTACGGCGTGTCCGGCTCCATGCAGAACGACGGCATCCACGCGACGGCAAAAGGCAACCAACAGGTGGCGAAAAATTTTCTTCCACTGCTATTGCCATTGCTGCATAAATCTCCTGCGACGGCGGAACGCAAGCAGGCACGCGCAGCTCAACGTTAGCCCAGCACCACGGTGGGCTGCATCAGCGTGCCTGCTACGCGCCTGCCGATGGCGAACAGTTCGCGCTGGCTGGTAAATATCTTCACCAACGGCGCGGCGGAATAATCGGGCAGATTGCACATCATTCCATTTCGCAACTGCACCGCCGTGCCCAAATCGACAGTGACCGAGGGCATCTCCGGTAACAGGAGCCGGGGATGCGGCATGCGTTCGGCGAGTGAGCCATCCTGAGCCCACTCGGCAATCTGTTCCAGCGTGGTGGCTTGCTGCAATGTGAACTCCCCGGCTTGCACGCGGCATAGGCTGGCTAAGTGCGCCCCGCAGCCTGCCTGCTGGCCCAGGTCGTGCGCGATGGAACGAATGTATCCTCCGGAAGAAACTTCCACCTCAAACGATGCGTCCGGTGATGTGTAGTCGAAGATTTCAAACTGGCGCACCTCGATGTTGACCGGGCGCAGTGCCACCAGCTTGCCGGCACGCGCCAATTTATAGGCTGGAACTCCCTGAATTTTTTTGGCGGAAAACAGCGGCGGCATCTGTTGAATGGCCCCATGAAAGCGCGCGGCGAGGTCCCGAATTCCGGTGACATTTAAATTAGGTGCAGTGCATGCGCCGACAGCATCACCATCGGCATCGTAGGTATCGGTGGCGAAGCCGAACCGTATCGTTCCGGTGTAGCGTTTGCTGTCCTGCCTGAAGAATTGCGCCAGCCTGGTGAAGCGACCCAGCAACAGCGGCAGCACGCCGGTCGCCATGGGGTCGAGCGTGCCCAAATGCCCGATCGAAGACTCTTTTGTTATCTTGCGCAGGCGCGACACTACATCGTGAGAGGTCATGCCCGGCGGCTTGTTGACGATGAGAAGGCCATTCATGGAAGAGCCAGCGATACGCTCGATGAAAAAGAACTGCCGCTACACTCCGTTGCTGGCGCGGTCGCGCACCAGCGACAGGAATTCGTGGCGCGTTTGCTGCTCGCTGCGAAATGCTCCCAGCATTGCAGAGGTCACGGTGGAAGAATGTTGTTTTTCCACGCCACGCATCATCATGCATAGATGCCTTGCCTCGATCACCACACCGACTCCCTGCGGCGCGATGGCGTCCTGAATGGCGTCGGCAATCTGCCGCGTCAGACGCTCCTGCACTTGCAGGCGTCGAGCAAAAACATCCACCAGACGTGGAATCTTGCTCAGGCCGATGACCTTTCCGTTGGGAATATAGGCCACATGGACCTTGCCGAAAAACGGCAGCATGTGGTGTTCGCAGAGCGAGAAGACTTCGATGTCCTTTACAATGACCATCTCGTCGTAGTCCACGTCGAACATTGCGCCACGAAGAATGCTTCCGGCATCTTCCCGATAGCCCTTGGTCAAAAACGCCATGGATTTTTCCACACGCTCGGGAGTGCGCAATAAACCGTCGCGCGAAGCGTCTTCCCCCAGACGCTCCAGGAGTTCCCGATAAATGTCCTCCGTGGAAATGCTCGACAATCGGCCCTCTGCAGGCTTTTGTACCAAGGCTGGCTGCGCCATTTGAATTCCCTTCTTCGTAATCGGTGGCTCTTTCTAACTTTTGTTTCTTTCTCGCCCGACATACTCAAAAAAATTATTGCTGGTTTCTTCCACGCGCACCTTCTCTAGCTTCCCATGGGCCAACCTTGCGCTTATCACCTTATAAATTTCTAAGCAAAGATTTTCCGTCGTAGGAACAAGAGTCGCAAAACCTGGATCGAGATTCAAATTCGCGCGGTCAAAACGATTTACGATTTCCCGTTGGACCAACCCATCCAGATCGCTTAAGTTGCATACCATGCCGGTTGCCGGATCGACCAGGCCGCTAACCATCACTTCCACAATATAGTTATGTCCGTGCCCATGCGGATGATTGCATTTTCCGTAGACAGCGCGGTTCTTTTCCTCCGAATAGTGTTCGGAGTGCAGCCGGTGCGAAGCGCTGAAGCGGTAACGTCGTCCAAGATAGGCTTTCATCGTTCTCCGCAATAATCGGCAAATAGGTCCGGCATCTCATACACACGAACGCGCTGCAAACGCGCGCCAGCAATCTTTGGCTCCAGCCGCTTCCAGATTGCGATGGCGATGTTCTCCGTGGTCGGGATCACAGAGCGAAACTCCGGCACTTCCAGGTTCAAATGCCTGTGGTCATAAACCTGGACCACCTCGCGCTCCATTACGTCCTTCAACGCTTTCAGATCGACGACGAAACCGGAAACAGGGTCGATCTCACCGGCCACCGTGACCTCCAGCGTGTAGTTATGCCCGTGGCCGTTACGGTTGGCGCATTTGCCGAAGACCTTCTCATTCTCCGCTTGCGACCAGGCTTCGTTGTAATAGTAGTGAGACGCGGAAAACTCCGCTTTACGTGTCAGCAGCACCATAGATTCAGCATATTGGATTCATTGGGTCTGTGTCCGGTCGCATTTGTGTCCGGTCGAATTTTGCCAGAACCACATTTTCAGCATTTCAATCTGCACCGGGCCGCGTGGAATAGCTGCGCCCCTTCCATGCCACCTGATTACGCAGATTTTTTTGCATCCAGCTTTCCAGCAGCAACCACGCAAACAATGGCAACGCCAGCGGCGACAACAGGTTGTCAAGAAATGGAAAGTGCGCCCTGGAGACGCTGGCGTAATGCACGCGGACCCGCCAGATCCACCATAGCCCGACCGCCCAGATCACCGGCGTGCGCGCGACGGTCAGATACAACCAGATGTCCAGCAGCGGCAGACCCAACAATAACGCAGCTTGAAACAGCTTCCACAATCCGCGTGGGAGCGCATCGGGAAACAGCGCCGCCAGATTTTTCTTCCATCCCTCGCACATCGCGCCAAAGCTGCAGTACATGCGCGTGCTCAGCGCGTCCGGCGCATGGCGAAAACGCAGACCGGCCTTCGACTGCTTGCAACGCAGCGCCAGTTCCATGTCTTCAATTAAGGAGGCGTGTACGGCCTTGTGGCCGCCCAGACGCTGGTAAACGGCACGATCGATCAGCAAAAACTGGCCATTCGCCGCAGCGACCCGAGAGTCCGGCAGGTTCACCAGCTGCGGTGGATATTTTTGCGCCAGGTCGGCAAAAATCAGCGGCATCAGCGCGCGCTGCCACAGGCCATGCACCAGTTGTCGCGGAGAATAGGACAGCATGGCGACATGATGCCGTTCCGCTTCATGCATGGCGCGGCGCAGATCGCCCGCTTCATGCACCGTGTCTGCATCGGTAAACAACAGCCATTTCCCAACTGCCCGCTGCGCTGCAAACCACAATGCATTCGACTTTCCCGTCCAGCCCTCCGCCAGCGGCGGCGCTTCCAGCACAGTCACGCCGGCAAACTCCATGGCAATCTGTCGCGTGGCATCAGCGGAGCCATCATCAACAACCATCAGATCCCACTCGCGGCCAAGCAGGAAGCCCTCTTCACTCTGCTGCGTCAGCGACGCTAGGCAGGCACGGATTGAATCCGCTTCATTCCGCGCGGGAACGATGACCGCAAGCAGTAGCGTGGTTTCCGCGTGACCCTGTGTCTTGCTGCCCGCACTGGTTTCGCGCCCAAATTCCTCGTCCAAAATAGGAAATTCCTCATCCATGACACAAATTCGTATCATAAAAGCATGGGACAAGTAAGAACGGCGTTGGTCAGACGTTTTGCTGGGATTGCAATTATTTTTTCGTTCTGCCTTTTACTCAATGTCGGATGCGACCGGGGCAGCCGTCCGGCTGCAGTCGGAAAAATAGCGCCGGCCTTCGCGATCCACGACGGCACGCAGACGATCTCTCTCCGCCAATATCGCGGCCAAGTGGTGCTGCTGAATTTCTGGGCGAGCTGGTGTCCGCCCTGCATCGAGGAGCTGCCTTCCCTGCTGGCGCTCCATCGGCGGCTGCCCCAGCTCGTGATTCTCGGCGTCAGCATCGACCAGGACCCTGTGGCCTATCGCAATTTTCTGCTGCAAAACGGCATCGACTTCCCTACGATTCGCGATCCTTCGCAGGCCGTCATGCACAGCTATGGCACGATTCAGATTCCCGACAGCTACCTGATTGACCGTTCCGGGCACATCGTGCGCAAATACGTCAGCGCGCAGGACTGGACCAATCTGGAGGTCGTGCAGGCACTGTCCGCTACGCTGAACACAAAACGTTAAATCTAATGATTATCCCTTTGAACTAGGCGGTATCGACATATAGACTTTGCAGGGTTTTGAGTTTTTGGTGTTCTGTTGTCATGGGCGTGGGTCGTTACGAGTTGAGTGAAGTGCAGTGGGAGAAGATCAAGGATATTCTTCCTGGCCGGGTGGAGAGTGTAGGGCGAACGGCGGCGGATAACCGTGTATTTGTAAATGGGGTTTTGTGGGTTCTGCGGTCTGGGGCGCACTGGCACGACCTTCCAGAGCGGTATGGCAAGTACAAGAGCTTGCATAAGCGTTTTAGCCGGTGGGCGGCGACCGGTGTATGGGAGAAAATTTTCCATGAGTTGCTGCGTGACCGGAAGAATCAGTACCTGATGATCGATTCGACCATCGTGCGGGCGCACCAGCAAGCGGCCACGAGGCGTAAAAAAGGGGCGAAGACAAGGCTCTGGGGCGTTCCCGAGGAGGTCTGACTACGAAGATCCATCTACTGGCCGATGAGTTGGGCCTGCCCGTGGACTTCACTGTGACCGCAGGGCAAATCAACGACTGCACGCAAGCCATCGCTCTTCTGGGAGAGCGGAAAGTCGAGTATGTGCTGGCCGACAAGGGATACGACAGCGACGCCATCATCGAACATGTAGCCATGATGGGCGCGGTTGCCATCATCCCGCCCAAACGGAACCGTAAACAACAACGTCGATATGACAAGACCCTTTACAAACAGAGAAATCGTATCGAACGCTGCTTCTCACGGCTCAAACATTTCCGCCGTTTCGCCACCCGATACGAGAAAAACAAAATCAACTTCCATGCCCTCGTCGCTCTCGCTTGTACCTGGCTCCACCTTCAGCTATATGTCGATACTGCCTAG
>DAHUZH010000118.1 GCA_027306695.1 Acidobacteriaceae bacterium | reverse complement strand
GATTCTCGCGTACCGCTCTTCGGTAATCTCCATTAAAGACAAAACTACACGAACTGTATTGACGTAGTGTTAACACCTCCTAATAGAAGAAGCGGGCAAAGTAGGGAAACAGAAACGCGACGGCGACCAGCAAGCACACAAGAATAAAAAATATCTTTTGCAGTTTTTTACTTTTCGGATTTACGCAGGCCATCTCTGGCGCGCACTGGCCATTTGGCGGTGTAAAGATGGCAACCGGAGTAGAAGCGCGACTCCCAGCCTTGCCGAAGATACGGCGCGACGCCAGGGCCAGACAGAGCAGCGCGATTCCAAGGAACCATGGCCGGTACGGTTCCAGACGGGCCAGATTTCCAATCCATGCGCCGCTGAACCCGAGCGCAACCAGCAACAATGGCCCCAGGCAACAACTGGAGGCGAGGATGGCCGCGAAGCCGCCGACGGCGAGTGTCCGAGACCCATCTTTGGTGGCTGCGCTCACGCCTTCGCCTCTGTATCTTCTGGGGCCACTTCCGCCAGCGCCTTGTGGATCAGGTCGAGTGAGGGAAGACCTGTCCGGCCCCCGGACTCGGTATAGCTTCGGCAGCCAAATCCAAAAGTTCTCGTCGCGCGCGCCTCTTTCTCGACATCCAGTCCGTTGACGCGAACCGACGGTGAGCCGAGAAATCCGACCTGCTGCGCCATGGCTGCGTCGCGGACTTCCGTCTCCTGAATTTCAGCCGACAATCCAGCTGTCCCCAATGCCTGTTGCAGCCTCGCAACAGCCGGTTTGTGGTTGGGGCATCCCGCGATGTAAAGCACTTCGACTTTCATCTCGATTTCTTCGCCTTTTATTCTATTCTATCGGGCGAAATCCAGCTCCACCTGGTCGATGTAGCACCAGCCCCAGGTCTCACCTGGCTCAAATGAGCGCATGATCGGGTGCTTCGTTTTGTGAAAGTGTTTGGTCGCGTGTTTGTTTTTGGAGGAATCGCAGCAGCCGACGTGGCCGCATTCCAGGCACAGACGAAGGTGAACCCACTCGTCGCCCATTTTCAGGCATTCTTCGCAACCCTGCGGAGTGTGCGGTTGCACGTCACGGATTTGATCGAGATGTGTGCAGATTTCCATAATTCTCCTTAGCTTGCTTTGTTGTTCACAGCGATGTGGGCGGCGCGCACATCGGCGGCGGTGAACAGCGGCAAAAAGGGCGCGTCCTGCGCAGCGGTTTCGACGGCGGCGCGGCCATTTTGTTCCTGCCGATCAACCAGGCAGAGCACGCCGACGACCTGCATCCGCGCGGCCCGCGCGGCCTCAATCGCCTGAATGGTGGAAGCGCCTGTGGTGCAGACATCGTCCACGATGATGATGCGCGCGCCGGGTTCACAGAAGCCCTCTACGCGGCGGCCTGTGCCGTGGGTCTTCTCCGATTTGCGTACCAGGAAACCATGGATGAGCGGAGCCTCCGGATGGTCGATGCGATACCAGGCGCTGGCCGAGGCAATGTTCGAGACCAGCGGGTCGGCGCCCATGGTAAGGCCGCCGACGGCCTGCGGATGCAGGTTGTGTTTGCGGATCACATCATAAAGCACGAGGCCAGCGAGTCTGCCGCCTTCGGCGTGCAGGGTGGTCGTGCGGCAGTCGATATAGTAGTCGCTGCGCGCGCCGGAAGAGAGAGTGAAATTTCCCAGGCGGAAGGACAATGTGGCGATGAGTTGCAGGAGGGCCGCGCGGTTGTTTTGAGATTTCGTTGGGGTCGTCATGGGTCTATAGGAATTGTATGGAATGCTAGAACTTTTGTGCCCGTGGGGTTTGATCCCACCCTTCGCCAACAAGCCGCGAAGGATGGGGCGCCCGGCTGTAGCCGCATAAAGATACCTGTCATTTTGAGCGAGGTTGGGATGACAAGTTTATGTATGGAGGGCGATGATTCTGATGCCTAATCCTTCAGCCGTTCGAGATGCATAAAGCCACCGCTGGCGTAGAAGATCACCAGAAAGATGGAGAAGTTGTAGCTGGCATGCACCAGCGCAGAAGCGGCGACGGAGCCGATGCGCTGCCGCACTGCGCACAGCACCAGGCTGACGAGGAAGACCATGGCCAGCGGCCCCCAGGCATGGCCGACCTGGTCGGCATGCAGGAACGCGAAGGGAACGCTGGTCAGGATGGCGGCGAGGATGACGCCGATCCAATGCCGCAGCGCGGGAAAAAGAAAGCCGCGAAAGGCGATTTCCTCGGCGATGGGCGCGATGAAGACGCCGAACAGCGCAACCATCCACGCATCTGGCGCATTGCGGAAGAACGCATCGACCGGCAATTCTTTTGGAACGGGCAGGTAGTTGGAAGCCAACTGAATGGCGAGTCCCAGGCAAAGGCCGACCAGGGGAAGCCATTTCCAATTCTGGCTCACGGCGGAGAAATTCCAGTGGATGCCCGAAAAAAAACTCATCGACCAGACGCGGCGGAACAGAGCCGACGTGGCCAGCAGCACGACACCATACGAGACCGCCATTAGGGGGATTGTGAATCTCGGCTCGTAGACAAGTTTTTTCAGGCTGATGCCGCCGAACAGATGCCAGTGCAAAACGACCGCAGCGCCGAAGGCCTGAATGGTCACGAGCACGATGCCAGCCAGCGTGAAGAAGGCCATGGTTTCGAGCAGCGAGGGGTTTTTTTTCGCCAGCGGAGGCGTGTTGGCGACAGGTTCGCCGGAAAGGGGCGGCAATGTTTCCGGCGCTGAGTAGGCGTTCCAATTCATGCGGTAGTGTCCTGAAAGTGCTGTGTGGAAATGCTCCAAAAATTCTATTGTTTCGCCGTCTTCATTTTCATCTTTTTAATGGGCGCAGCGCGACCATTCTTTGCGGCCGCGGACAAAGAATTTTTATTGTGGCCGCCGTTCGAGGTCGCGTCAGGAAAATAGCGGCGCAGAAATTTCCCGGTGTACGAGGCGGGATTGGCCGCGATCTGGGCGGGTGTTCCTTCGCCGACGATCTCGCCGCCTTCCACGCCACCCTCCGGCCCGAGGTCGAGAATCCAGTCCGCGCTGCGGATGACGTCCAGGTTGTGCTCGATGATGAGAATGGTGTTGCCGAGCTCGGTGAGCCGGTGCAGCACCTCCATCAGCTTGCGCACATCGTCGAAGTGCAGGCCGGTGGTAGGTTCGTCGAGCAGATACAGGGTGCGTCCGGTCTGCCGCTTGGAAAGCTCGCGCGCCAGCTTCATGCGCTGGGCCTCTCCGCCGGAGAGCGTCGTCGCCGACTGGCCGAGATGCACGTAGCCAAGGCCAACATCGTTCAGCGTGGCCAGCTTTTGCCGCACTACAGGGATATCTTCGAGCACAGTCAGTGCGTCGGCAATTGGCAGCTCGAGAATGTCGGCGATGGAATGGCCGTTGAATTTCACCGCGAGGGTTTCCTGATTGTAACGGCGTCCGTTGCACACCTCGCAAGTGACGTAGACATCGGGCAGAAAATTCATTTCAATGCGGCGCTGGCCGTCTCCCTGGCAGGCTTCGCAGCGGCCTCCGGGCACGTTGAAGGAGAAACGGCCCGCCTTGTAGCCGCGTTCGCGCGCTTCCGGCAGCATGGCGAACAGGTCGCGGATGGCGGTGAAGACGCCGGTGTAGGTTGCGGGATTGGAGCGCGGCGTGCGCCCGATGGGCGACTGGTCGATCTGGATGACTTTGTCGATCCGGTCCGCGCCGAGTAGGCGGCCGTGCTCGGCTGGCTCCTCGCGAGAGCCATAGAGGTCCTTTGCCAGCGCGCGATACAGAATGTCGTTGATGAGCGTGCTTTTGCCAGAGCCGGAGACGCCGGTGACGACAGTGAGCAGGCCGAGAGGGAAGCGCGTGGTGATGTTTTTCAGGTTATGGCCACGCGCGTTTTCGACAGTGAGCCAGGGGCCGACGGGCGGTCTCGGCTCGCTGCGCAATACGGTTTCGAGCGTTCCATTGAGATACTGGCCGGTCAGGGAAGCGGGCACGGCCATGATCTGTTGCGGCGTGCCGTGCGCCACGACCGCGCCGCCCAGGCGACCCGCGCCGGGGCCAAGATCGACGACGTAATCGGCGCGGCGAATGGTGTCCTCGTCATGCTCGACGACCAGTACCGTGTTGCCCAGGTCGCGCAGGGAGGTCAGTGCTTCGATGAGCCGTTCGTTGTCGCGCTGATGCAGACCGATGGAGGGTTCATCGAGCACGTAGAGGACACCGCGCAGGCGCGAGCCAATCTGCGTGGCCAGGCGAATGCGCTGCCCTTCTCCACCCGATAAAGTGCCTGCGCTGCGGTCGAGCGAGAGATAGCCGAGGCCAACGGCGACGAGAAATTCCAGCCGCTCGATAATCTCGCGCTGGAGCCGGTCGGTGATGAGCTGCTCGCGCTGGCTAAAGCGGAACCCGCGCGCGGTTGCAAGCGCGGTCGCGAGCGGCATGGCTGTGAAGTCCGCGATGGAGAGGCCGTTGGCACTGACTGCGAGCGACTCCGGCCGAAGACGCTTGCCGTGGCACGCGGGGCAGGTGGTCGCGGACATGTAGCCCATCAGCCATTCGCGATAGCTGTCGGAGCGCACCTCATCGAGCGACTGGCGCAGCCATTTCAAGACGCCATGAAAGCCGGTGCGCGGGCCTTCGCCACGCTCGGGGCCGAACAGCAGCAGCTTCTGTTCTTTCTCCGTAAGCTGCTCGAACGGCTTGCGCAGGTCGATCTTGTACCGGTCGGCGGCAAGGTGGACCAGTTTGGACAAATACTGCGAGCTGCCGCCCGGCCCCAGACCGCCTTCCAGCAGCGGCTTCGACCAGTCGACGATAATTTTCGCGGGATCGAAATCGTAAATGCTGCCGAGGCCGTTGCAGTGCGGGCAGGCCCCGTAGGAACTGTTGAAGGAAAAGCTACGCGGTTCCAGCTTGGGCACGTTGATGCCGCAGTCGGGGCATGCCATCGACGAGGAATAAAGCTGCTCTTCGGCCTTGTTCCCGTTGCTGCCGGGCATTGCCACCAGCACTAGGCCGTTCGCCATCTGCAACGCCTTGGTGACGGCGGTTTCCAGGCGCTTTTCGACGCCAGGCTTGACGGCGATGCGGTCCACAATCGCCTCAATGGTGTGGTTCTTTCGCTTTTCTAAAACGATGTCTTCGGCCAGATCGCGCACGTCGCCGTCGATGCGGGCGCGAAAGCCCTGCTGGTCCAGCTTTTCCATCTCGTCGCGAAATTCCCCCTTGCGGCCGCGCACGATGGGCGCGTAGATGATGACGCGCTCGCCCGGCGCGAGACTCATCACACGGTCGACGATCTGGTCCGCGGACTGGCGCGAGATGGGGCGTCCGCAGTTGGGGCAGTGCGGCACGCCGATCGAGGCGTAGAGCAACCGCAGATAATCGTAGATTTCCGTGATGGTTCCGACAGTGGAGCGCGGACTGCGGCTGGTGGTTTTTTGTTCGATGGAAATGGCCGGACTCAGCCCTTCAATGGAATCGACATCGGGCCGCTCCATCTGGTCGAGGAACTGGCGGGCGTAGGCGGAGAGTGTTTCCACATAGCGCCGCTGGCCTTCCGCGTAGATGGTGTCGAAGGCGAGCGAAGATTTCCCGGAGCCGGAAAGCCCGGTGATGACGGTGAGGGAATTGCGCGGAATCTCCACCGTGACGTTCTTCAGGTTGTGCTGGCGCGCGCCGCGCACCGTGAGCTGTGTGATGGACATGCTTCTGCCGAGATTCGATCGCGGCCTTTCCTCCGCATGCTTGAAACTGTCCGCAAATGGAACGAAGTCCCTGGGGGAACCTTTTGCAGCAACAAAATTGCGGGTCAACGCTCTAGTTTATCGCGCAGGAATCCGGTTGAATGAAAAACGGACTGCTTTCCTGCTGTCGATCCACAGAGAACTCGTCCCGCGCGGGAATTCTCCGATCTTGTTTGGATAGGCCCGCCGGAGGAAAATTTACATGATGCTGCTGATGGTTTCGACCGCCCTTGCCTCGCTTGCCATCGGAGTCACGATTGCGTACGCGCTGTGCTCCGCCCTGTTTGCGCTATTTCGCATGCATGTCCGGTCGCACAGCCCAGTCCGTTTGCGGATGCAGACCAAGGCTGCAGATCTGTAAGTTTTTAGGAGCGCAACTCACTGCGGATGCATCTTTCGGAGTTCATCCAAAATCTCCTGCTGCGTTTTCGGGCGCGTTGGGTCTGAGGGATTGGCAGGCGCAGGCTGCGCACCTGCCGGTGTACCCCCAGCGCTTGCCATGGGCGTGGCAGAACTGTTGCCTGGGGCTGCCATTAGCGGAACAGCAGAAGCGGCGGGTGTCCCACTACTCGCTGTTAACAGCAATTTTGTGGGTGGGCGATTCGCGCCTCCACCAATGATCACGAAGTTGTACCCGGAGCCATCCAACAGCGCCGTCAGCGTGCTAGCCATGGGAGCCGGACCGTAGTGTCCATAAATGCGCTCGTCGTGCGTCAAGCCCGCAACTGTCATCCCTGTCTGGCGGGTAATCTGATCGAGAATCTGCATCAGGCTGGAGTTCTCCGCGTCGATGCTCAACTCATCCTTTGAAAATGCAACCGTAGCGGGCCGCGGTTGCTGCTCGGCGGGTGGCCGCGGGGCCGGTGGAACGAAAGGAGCTGGAGCCGCTACAGCCGGAGGCGCGGCCTTGGCATGTTTACGTATTTTGCGATGGCGAACGTCTGTATGCGTCTGCGAGGAGGTCGCATGACTGGAATGGGGGGACCTAGCCGGATGCAATGTTTGTGCACTGCCAGTGGCTGTTTGCGGGGGCTGCGCAGTCTGTACGGGAGCGGCCAGGGCAACGGGCATGAGGGCCGCCCAACTCAAAGCCAGCATCCAGCGCACTACGCGAGAAATATGAGAAGTCGCGAACAAAAATCCAGTTTCCGATGGGCGCGTAACAGCAAGACGCGGCATCCAATCTTCGAGATAAGGGCAAAAAGCCATTCTGTACTAGACTAGCAATGTTTGCCGGAGTCGGCATGGAGGTTCCTGATTTGTGGCGCAATCGCCGGTCCCGAAGATTTGGGTTGTTGACTTTTGTGGTGCTGGCTATGGCTGCATGCGCCACAGTTCCACCCACGATTGCACAGAGTTGCACCACGCAGGCTGAAATGGATGCGGCCACCCGCAACGGCCTGGAGCAAAGCGCGCTTGCGACTGCGCAGCAGATCGCGGCGACTGCGGGAAATGCGGCAGGCAATGCCGCGCTTCAATCCAGTATTGCTCCTCAGGTGGCGCAGGATGCCGCCGGAATTCTGAACAGCATTGCCAGCGTTGCGCCGATGCTAAAGGGGGCCAGTTTCCTTGTCGAGAACCTGTACGTGCTGGATGCAACCAAGGCCCCAGCGAATGGTTCTTCAGATTCTCCGGCGCAATTCTATTGCGGTTCCATGAATGAGCCGCCGCACGTCATCTTTACGCTGGGTCATTTGCCGCAGGCCAGATATGCGATTGCCATGGTCCATGCAATGGGCATCGCGAAGCCGCAACAGATGACGATCATCTTTGCGCAGTCGCAGGGCAGTTGGAAGCTGGCAGGGTTTGCTTACAGGCCGCTGGCGATGGCGAGTCACGATGGCGTGTGGTATTGGAAACAGGCCAGGGTATATGCGCAGCAGAAGCAGAATTGGGATGCGTATCTGTATTACAAGACAGCGCAGATTCTGGTGACGCCGGTCGATTTTGTTTCCAGCAGCAACTTAAACAAACTGATGCGCGAGGAAGATGCCGTGAAGCCTGCGGGCCTGCCCGGCCAGCAGCCGATGGAACTGGTGAACGGCGCGCAGAAGTTTTCCATTACCAGCCTGCATACGGACAGCTACCAGGGCGGATTGGACCTGGTCATTCACTATCAAACCAACAGCGTGCAGGACCCCGTGGCGACCCGCCAGCAGAATCTTGCAGTAATGCATCTCATGTTGCAGGCCCATCCCGAGTTGAGACAGGCATTCCATGGGATATGGGTCTATGCGGATGCGGCGGGACAGACCCCATTTGGCATTGAGTTGCCCATGACTCAGATTCCGTAGGGCATGATTGGTAGAGCCCATGATATCGTCACCCTTGGCTGAACATGGATTCCGTAAGCTGAAGGAAAGTACATAAAAATGAGTTCGACAGAAAAGCCACTTTCGCAAGCGATCCGTGAACGCAGGGCCACTCCGAGTTTCGACGGTGCTGCGATTCCAAATAAAGATTTGAAGAAAATTCTGGAGGCGGGATTGCACGCTCCCAGTGGCTATAACATGCAGCCCTGGCGTTTTATCGTGGTCCGCGATGCGGAACAAAAGAGGCGGCTGCGCGGGGCCAGTTTCAATCAGGCCAAGGTGGAAGAGGCCTCGGTGATGATCGTTGCCTGTGGCGATGCCGATGGCTGGCGCAATGGCGACCTGGAAGAGATGCTGCGCCTGGGCCGCCAGGGCGGTATGTCGGAAAGTTACGCGGCGCAGGCAAAGGAGACCATCCCCAACTATTTATCGAACCATCCCAACATGCCGATGTGGCTCAACCGCCATGTGATGATCGCATTTACGCATATGTTGCTGACGGCGGAGACGCTGGGCTACGATACGGCGCCAATGGAAGGTTTTGAAGAGGAAAAGGTGAGGGAAGTGTTGAAGCTGCCGCTCAGCTATCATGTGGTGGCGTTGCTGGGGATTGGACATTTGAAAGGTGCCGACAAACACGATGGAGGCCGCTTCGAGATGTCTCGCGTCGTTTTCGATGAGGAATATGGAAAGCGCATGCGCTTGTAATTCGGTGGGCGTAACAGCCAGCGGCGCGGCGACAGGCTGCGCCGTTTCTGTTCTTTCTTATGTCGATTCACAGACAGGCCGTGCATTTTGAAACAGCAGGCTTACGCCAGCCAGCGCGAATATCCAACAGTGCCCATTCTTGCGGTGGGCGCGGTTGTGTTCGACGCAGACTCAGTTCTATTGGTCCGGCGCACGAAAGCGCCGCTGGCGGGAGAATGGTCGTTGCCTGGCGGCGTGGTGGAGTTGGGTGAGACGCTGCAACAAGCTGTTGTGCGGGAAGTATTGGAAGAGACGTGCCTGACCGTCGAACCGTTGGTCATGCTCGATACGCTGAACAAAATCGAGCATGATTCCACAGGGCGGGTGCAGTACCACTACGTGCTGGTGGAATTTCTCTGCAAAGTTGTGCAGGGCACGGTCCAGGGGGCCAGCGATGCATCGGAGGCCCGGTGGGCATCGCTTCAAGGGCTGGGTGGGTCGAAAGAACTTCAACTGACACGGACAAGTTTGGATCTGATCGAAAAGGGAAGGCATTTAATTTTGCGACAACAGTAAGGCCCGCTTGGCGAGTGGCGCTGATCGCAAAGGCAGAGAATCTGGAGGGTACAGAATGATGGCGTCTCCGCATACAAATTCACCCGGCCACTCAACGCGAAATGCCACCACACGTCTGCGGTGGAAGGCTGTATGGCTGATCTGTCTTGCGGTGTTGCTGATTGCGGGCATGTTTTTCTATGAACGCCCAATGTCTGTCGCCGATGCGGGAGTTCGGCTGCGGCTGCGCATGGCGGGGATCGACAGCCGCTATACGCAGGTGGGCCCATATCGCGTGCATTACTTTGTTGGCGGCGAAGGCAAGCCGCTGCTACTGATCCACGGACTGGGCGCGCGCGCCGAAGACTGGGCGCCGGAGATGCCTGCGTATGCCAGGCAGGGATTTCGCATCTACGCCATCGATCTGCTGGGTTGCGGACGCACCAGCAGGCCCGATATTTCATACAGCATCCAGCAGCAGGCCGACCTGGTGCAAGGTTTTCTGAAGGCCGTGCATGTTCAGCAGACGGACGTGGCGGGATGGTCGATGGGCGGCTGGGTGACGTTGCTTTA
This sequence comes from Acidobacteriaceae bacterium, assembly GCA_027306695.1. Lineage (GTDB taxonomy): Bacteria > Acidobacteriota > Terriglobia > Terriglobales > Acidobacteriaceae > JAKAAZ01. Next base: position 1,139 of record DAHUZH010000118.1, on the reverse strand, counting down.
CACGCTGGAACATCCCAAACATGTCAGCAGGGCCATTGTTATGGACAGCGCCGGGCTTACCTTTCATGCGGACTTCAGCCCCAGCATATTCGAGCCGAAAAACCGCCAGGAACTGGCGCAGCTTATGGCTGTGCTGACCCCACACCCAGAAGTACTGCCTGATTTTGTCGAGCAGGACATCCTGCGCCGGATGAAGCAGAACGCCTGGGTCATCCATCGCGCAGTGCAGAGCATGCTGGCCGGTCAGGACCTGCTTGACGGACGCCTGGGGCAAATCCATGTGCCGGTGCTGATTGTCTGGGGCCAGGAGGACACGTTGATTCCGCCGACCTCCGGCATGCAGATGCATCTGGACATGCAGCAGTCCGTGCTGGAGCTGTATCGAGGCTGTGGGCACATCGCTCCCGCGACCTGTGCGGACCGGATCGTTCCGCATGTGCTGGATTTTCTGCGCAGTCATCCCGCCATGGCTGGCGGGACCTACAACTACTGAAAATGAATCAGGCTTTGCCGCTCCACTGATACGCGGATTTTTGCGGCAGGCCGATGTGCGCCAGCACACGGCAGACATACTGCCGCACCATGGCGAGCGTGTCGGTGGGGTGGTCGTAAAACGTGGGAATGACCGGGAAGATGGTGGCGCCCGCGTCGGCGGCCAACTGCATATTGCTCAGATGAATTTTGTTGAAGGGAGTTTCCCGCACGCAAAGAACAAGCGGGCGCTTTTCTTTCAGGCAGACGTCCGCGGCACGCGCGATCAGATTGTCCGCCAGGCCGTTGGCGATTGCGCCGAGCGTCCCCATGCTGCACGGAAGAACGATCATGCCATCCGTGGAATAGCTGCCGCTGGCGATGGCCGCGCCGATATCGCCGGGCGCATGCTGTGCGATCTTCGCGCTTTCTTGTCCGAGCAGCTTGGACAGCAAGCCATTGCGTCCGCTGATTTGCAGTTCTTCCGCCAGCACGCGCAGAGAGTTTTCCGAGGGGACAAAGTGGACGTGCTCGACTCTCTCGTCCGTCTCAAGGAGCAGCAACAGTTCCCGCGCCAACACCGCGCCACTCGCGCCGGTCATGGCGACGATCAGAACTTTTCCTGAAGGCATCGAGTTCCTGCTCTCTCAAACCCTTTCATTCAACAC
>DAHUZH010000117.1 GCA_027306695.1 Acidobacteriaceae bacterium | reverse complement strand
GCCAGCCAATCCCCTCAATACCAAGGATTTTGGCTGCTGGCAGAATGTGCGCTCGAAAGAACGCACCCGGCCAGTAGGGTAAGCGGCCATTGGAATGTGGGCTGGCAAAGACCCAATCCTCCGGTCGCGGGTAGGGACTCATCCGCCGCCAGTTGTAGAGAGCTTCCGCCAGCCGCAAATCCAGAGGTACGGGCTTACGGCTGGCTTCCGTCTTACAATCGCCGACACGCTGCATGACGATGGAGCGGGTGACAGAGATTTGCGATTTCTCGAAATCGATGTCATTCCATTTCAGCGCCAGCAACTCACCAACGCGCAAACCAGTGAGCACATCGAGGAAGACTGCCGTGCGTGCAGGTTCCTTCAGAAGATGGAGCAATGCGCCAACTTCCTCCAGCATGAGCACAATCGGAGTCTTCGACCGCTTGGAGCTTTGCCGCACCAAGGTGATCGGGTTGCGGTCGTGCCATTCCCAACGCATGGCGTGATTGAAGACGGCGTGCATGATGTTCCGCATCTTCGCCTTGCTTCCATTGGAAAGTTTCAGCGAGCGTAGCCATTCCTCTACGGCGACAGACTTTACATCTTTCACGCGGTAGGTGTTCCAACGAGGCTGTATCCATTTGCGGAAATAGCCTTCGTAGGTCCTGCATGTCGCGTAAGTTTTGCTTGAGTCTTCGCCGAGTTCTTTCTGCCGATAGTGTTCAACAAGCATCGCAACACTGACCGGAGTGAGATTCATGCGAGGACTTTCCACGTTGATGTCCGCCCGAAGCGCTGCAACGGCTTTTTGCGCCGCCGTCTCGTTCGGATATTGTTCCAGTGTTCCCAGCACCAAATTGCGGCGTGTCCTTTTGCCATCGGGCTGGACTTCGTACCATCGGTACTCCCATGCCTTCCGGTTCCCGGCGCGCACCACAAGCTGAAGACTGCCTTGCTGAAATCGTGATCGTCTCATTTCCTCTCCATTTCAAGGGTGGTGAGACGGCACGGATAGCTGTCTGAGCTTACCGTGAAAGGCAGACAGCGGTCGAGATCGGAAGCACGGAAACGCCAGAGATTGCCCACGCGCAACCCAACGACGAGACCTTGACGGGCGTATCGCTGTAAAGTTTTGGGATGGACTTTGACCAGGGCCGCCGCTTGCTCGCTATTGAGCAATGGTTCAAAAGAGTAAGAAGAATCGAACATAATTCGCACACTCCTACAACCACAATGCAGTGGGCCAGAATGGTTGTCTACCACCACATATTGCTGCTTTTCAACCCTATCGACATGACAAACCGGAGTAGAAAGACGCCAAAGGAGCCGGAAGGACTGGAAAGTAGTAGAAGGTAGTTTGGGGAACAATTGGAACAGGCATATTTTTCATGCAATAAAAACAAATCAAGCCAAAAACTTGAAAATGACTGGACAAATCTTTGTGGCATTCCCCGGTATCGGCAGCATAGCCGAGGCGCGGTCTGCGTCAAGGCCGACCGCAGGTCGCCGCTTATGCGGGCATACGCCTTGACACAGACCTGAGCGACCTCGGCACACAATCTCCATTTATCCGGGGAATGTCACGTCACTTCCATCTCCCAGCAAAACCAATGCGAAGACAAATCATATGATGCCACCCGTGATACCATGCTTTTGTGAGGATCGTTCTCGATACGGCAGCGCTGATACCCGCACTCCGCTCCAGCACAGGGGCCGCCGCCGAGAATGTACGATTGGCGCTATTGCGGCAACTGACCATCCTCATGGACTACAAGCTGGCTTGTGAATACAGGGACGTGGCTTTGCGGCCAGAGCACTTGGCTGCGTCCGGGAAAACGCGAAAAGAAATCGAGTTGCTCCTGGATGCTTTGGAAGCCGTCGCCGAACCGATATTGATTACGATGCAGCATCGGCCACTTTCGCAAGATGCGAACGATGACATGGTGCTGGATGTCGCCATCAACGGCCGAGCGGATGCAATCGTGACGAACAACACCAAGCACTTCCGCGACGCCGCCAAGAAGTTTCGCATCCGGGTGCTGACACCAGCCGAGCTATTGAGCGAATTCAGAAAGAAGGGATAGAAGATGCCAGCAAGCCAAAAGAAAATTACTGTGAATAAATTTCCGCTCCGACTCATGCCATCGGTCCGCAAAGTAGCGGAGCAAATCTCGCAGCGTGAGGGCGTTTCTCTCAACCAGTTCATCAATGTTGCCGTGGCTGAGAAACTTGCACATCTACAACACGAGGAATGGCTGGCGCGAAGGGCCAAGGTCACGGACTCTTCTATCGCAAAAGCGCTGCAAATCCTTGACCGTCCAACGGGTCGTCGTCCTGAAGCGGGCGATGAGATGCCAGAGGGCTACATATCCGTTCGCCGGAAGCATGATGACAAGAAGATAGCTCGAAGCGCATCCAGCCATTGATGTGCAGTTACTTACAATTGCCCGCATGATCCGCTGAGATTACAAACTCGGCCCGAAGTCATACCCGTAATTCATCTCATGCCTTGGCTCAGGCTGCTGCACCCTTTGCGCTGGCATTTTCTCAAGACCATGCTCGTGCGTAGCGGGTTCATGTTTCAATTCTCTGGCCAGCTCCGTGGCTGAGGGCCGCGCGGTCGAAATGCCGAGGGATTCTCGCAACTGTTCCCGGTCGCTGGTGACAATGGCAATCTCCTCACGCCCACGCGATGCGGCAACGTAGAAGAGTTCTTGTTTCATCGCATCGGCGGAAACGATGACCCCATCCACCGTCTTTCCTTGACTGCAATGTGCGGTGACAGCATAGCCATGCGCAAATTCACGATAGTTGTCCGGAATGGTTCTACCATCTTCCAGATGAATGCTCTTGCCTTCAATTTTGCGTACCGTCACCAATTCGCCATTTGTGGCCTGAAACTCTGGACTGCGGCGATTGCCGGTCAGCAGAAGCCGGTCGCCCGCCGCAACTTCCATCGGTTGATGTTCATGGACGGAATAGGCCCATGCCTGCTTCGTTGTCAGCGAGACATCCTGGCTGCGTTCATTGCGAGCGAGCAGAGTATCGCCATCCACGCGACGAACTTCCAGTGAGTCATGTCGCTCGACACCATGCGTCGCACGATGGAAATGCAATATCTGCCCTTCGTGATAATTCGCAGGATCGCGCTTCTGTGCCTCCGTCCATTGCAGAGGCACATGGCGTTCGAGGAGGTTCGCTGTTCCCAACTCACCATGTTCTTTGCGATCATGGCGGATGGCCTCTGTCACCCGGCCAATCTCTTCATGCGTGGCAGCGACCACGAGAATGCGGCGGTCTGGATTGGCCGTCATTTCCCGATAGATATCCGCCACCGTTTGGGCACGTTCGATGGCTGAAACCTCATGCACAGCCCCAAGCTGTTCCAGTTTCTCGAAACCCTGTTCCGGCGAATCGCGGAGTGTTTGTATGGCATCCCGATATTCGGCATGTGTCTGCCGCTGGACTCCAGTCAGGGACACACTCTGCATCTTGGATTCACGCTCCAGAATGCGCAGCGCGTCGGAGGCTTCGACACTTTGAATCTGCCGTGTATCGCCGGAGAAAAGGATGCGCGCATGTTCGCGCTCTGCCAATTGCACTAGCCCTTCCATTTGACGACCAGAAATCATGCCTGCCTCATCGACCACAAGCACCTTGCCGCGAAGGGAGGCTTGCGCCGTCTGATCTTCCAGCAACCGTGCAATCGTCATGGCATCGCCAAAGCCAACTTTCTGCAATTCCTCAACCGCGCTCCGTGTTGGAGCCACTGCCATCACCTCGCGGCCAGCTTCGTGCAACCCACGATCAATTTCTTGTAACGTTGCGGTCTTGCCGGTTCCAGCGGCACCACGCAGATTGATGGCAAAATCGCGCGAGTCCAAAACCTTTTGCACCACTTGTCTTTGTTCCTCACCCAGATGCTCGGAAGATTGAAATACCCGGTCGCCACCCAGGGATTCATATCTACCGATGCCGAGATCCATCGAGGCAATAATACTCTGCTCGCGGTCAAGACTTTCGCGGGTGGAAACGTCATGCCCTGCACGAAGGATCGCACCCTGTACCTGTTCCACTTCCAGCGTGCCACGCAGTTGATGGAGATCGACTTGCCCCCGGCCATGCCGCAGTGCTTCCGTCAGGAGTAGATGGTCACGCACCACGGAGTGGCGCTCGAAGATATGTTCCTTGGCATATTCTAGGGATTCGGATGTTTGCAAAGGTTCCGGGCTGAGATGCTGTTGCTGCTCCAGCGCATGTTCCCGGACGTTCTGGAGCAGGTGTTTCTCGTCTGGAGTCAATCGCGCCTGCTGTTGTTCCCGCAAGTGTTCGGTCGAGATTTCTGTCAGCTTGTCCGCGCGTGTCTCGCGCACCAGGACAGCAACCTCATTGTTCGTTGGCTTGCGGCCATGCTCCTGCGTAAATTGCTCAATCGCCGCATCGCGCTGGGCGCTGCGTTGGCTGTATTTTTCCAGCAGTTCGTTACCAAGACCACGAATCTCAAAGCCATAATCCCGGCCTTTGGGATCACGATGTGGCTCGATTTCATAACCGAGACTGCGCACTTCGCGTGCCAGCGCATTCCGGTAAACCTCTGTCAGGTACGCACATCGTTCATAAAGGCCCGATGCCTGCAACGCCTTCCAACGACCTTCTACACCGTCATAGGTCAGATTGGCTGCGACAGCGTGTGTATGCAGTTGTGGATCGAGTTCACGGCTGGCATTATGGCGATAGCTAGCGACAACCCAATTGCCCGTGGTGCGGTCCTCATTGGCACCGTTCATGCGAATACGCGCCGCCGCATAATTTTCCGCTTCGGCCAGGGCTTCGCGGACGGCCTTGTCATGCGCTGCTATGAGTCGTTCATCCCCGCCCACAAGAGCCTGAATCGAAACCGACTTTGGCGCGGAGAATGTCAGATCATACAATGACCGCGCCTTGCTCTGTTCTGCCCCATTCTCACCAATGCGGTCTGCGCCGTGACGTGGCCGTAGAAATTCCACTGTCTCAGGATGCAGACCTTCACGAATGGCCTCAAACTGTTCGCGTGTTACGTCTCCGTTCAGGCCGAGCAATTCCGCGCCGCGTCCTTGCCACTCGCCCTGCACCTTGCGTTGCTCATCGTAGTAATCACTGTGTTCCAAATGCCGTTGGGCATATCCTGCGCCGCCTGCCATTGCACGAATCGTCAGCATGAGCCGACGCTAACGCTGTTCGAGATTGCATTGCAAATTCGGAGACGCACGCGGAAACAACAGGAAACAGATGAGAAATTATGGGAATTGAGGGCGAAAATATTTTAATCAACAACGTTGTGGGTTGGGACTGACCGGATGGAGGCCGTAACTATTTAGGTAATCGCGGTAGTTACCAATCAAGCCATGTAACTTTTTCCTCAAATTATTTCAACTTATATATTGACAGACGCATATTTTCAGGCTTAATTTAGCGAAATTCTGGATTTCCGCTTGAAAGTGTCGAGGCGCTATGGTCATGTGGATACGCCGATTCGCAGTACTCATTCTACTGCTCCTCACGAGCCCATTCTCGGCCCGTTGCTTTGCGCAAGCCCCAACCAGCATTGCACCTACAACCGCAGGCGCAGTTTTAAGCGGAGCGTCTCAGGCTTTCTCCAAAGGCGTGCCGGTGCATGGGGTCACGCTCACCGGCACAGCCAACTGGATTGTTGGCTCTGACAATGAGAATGGCAACGCCACCTTGGTCGCCAACGCCGATGGCTCGTATCAGATCACACTGGAGTTAGGGCAGAGTTCCCGGGCGGAGACACAAACAGCTTTCGCCGTAGGCCAGCAATGTACATGGACAGGCAGCGATGGAGTGGTTCACGTCACCGCGACGCATAATTGTATGCTGCCGGTGGCCTGGTTTCTTCCGCAGGTGGCCCTACTCGGCAACCAGCAGCCTCAAGGCGTTGCCACCATCCTTGCAAGCAATAGTTCAAGCGGGCAAAATCCTGGATTGGATCTGCGGCAACAACAGACAGCCCCAACGACTTTTACAGCAGATGCAGCAACGCTTTTCACGCATTTGACGACCGTCGATATCTACTACGATCCTACGACCTATCTTCCCATCTCACTTTCTTACACAATTCACCCGGATGCCAATGCTTCTGTCGATATTCCGGTGCGAGTGCAGTTTTCAAACTACCAGACGATCTATGGGATCACTGTTCCTTTTCGAATTCAGCGTTATGTCAATGGGGTGGTGGCACTGGACATCACCATTTCTGGAGCTTCATTGAGTTGATTCCTGCTGTGGAGGCCTGCGATGCGACGCATGTGTGGTCTTGTTATTTTCGGCATAAGTTTACTCGAAAGTTCAGTTGCCATTGCCCAGAGTCCTGCCACGGGTATCTACCAGTTCGGCTCGTTCGATAACAAGGGCTTCGACACGATCAACCGCGGCAACCTGAATGTCCACCTCACAATTCCGATTGTCAGCAAAACAGGTCGCGGTGGAAGTAACTTTACGTATTCTCTAAGCTACGATGGGTTGGTCTGGTCACCGGCAGTGTCCAATGGAATTCAAGAGTGGACGCCTGCGAATGAATGGGGGTGGACAGACAACACGAACGCCGAATTTGGCTATATCACTTACTTCTACGACATGGTTAGCTGTCAAGGATACCGTGGACTGATGACGTACTTTATCGAGGAGAGTAACTTTGTCTATCACGATTATCTGGGAAAATCGCTACCCTTTTCTTATTCCTATAGATCCGCTTGTGGGAACACGGGACCGCCTACAGGTACAGGGACGTATACAGCCATGAATGGGTATACGATTTATCGGTATGATTCTTCTTACACAGTCTTCACAGCCGGTGGAGCCGCATACGCAGTGGGTGCCTACCCGATTTCCCCAGGCAGCGGTCCCATTTCAGGGTCAGGCGCTCAGGGTGTATACACGGACACAAATGGGAACCAGATTTCCGCGTCTTCGGCCGGAACTTTCACGGACACCACAGGGAGCGCGGTGCTAACGATCACCGGTTCGGGAACCAATTCTAGCCCAGTCGTGTACACTTACACCGACTCGAATGGGAACCCGGAGCACGTCACCGCCAACTACGCCTCTTATACCGTCCAAACAAATTTTGGAGTCAGCGGTGTTGGGGAATACAGCCAGAGCAATATTTCACTTGTCAGTTCAATTGTGTATCCAGATGGCAGTTCCTATGTCTTTGCCTATGAGCCGACTCCGGGGAATTCCAGCGCAATCACGGGCCGCATCGCCCAAATCACCCTGCGGACCGGCGGAACCATCAGCTATGCCTACAATGGCATCGAATCCGATGGTACGCCTGCAGAACTGACTCGCACGACCTCGGACGGACCAACCACCTACACTCGCTCCGGCGTCACCAGTACAAGTTCGACCACTCAGATTGTGGATGGCATGGGCAATACTGGCGTTTATACATTCCTCGAAAACAGCGCCGGATTTATTTTCGAGAACGCGCATTCGCTCTATAACGGTGCGGCATCCGGCACACCTGTAGAACAAGTCACGACCTGCTTCAATGCCAGCTCGCCTTGCACCAGTCCCTCCGTCGAAGGCAATATCGCTTCCGTGGCCATCACCACCAGCCTCAATGGAACTACGGTGGGTACCGACACGCAGACGTATACCGGCCCGGAACTCTTGGCGCAGGACAGCGGCCCAACTGGGATCGTGACAAACTACGGTTATCAGACTTTCACAGGACAGGACGGTATCCCTTTTTACAGGCTATCCAGCCAGAGTAATGGCCAGAATTCCGCCACCTACAACTACGACGAGACAACGCCCACGGGAACTAGCGGGCTGCCTCAGCATGTGGCCATCGGCACCTCACATGGCAATTTGACCTCTGTCCACCAACTGGTGACGGGGAGTACCACCATCGCTACGCAGACCCTAACCTATGACGATGCGGGCGAGGTACTCTCTGTAAAGGATGGCAATGGGAACATCACCAGTTATGGTCATGATGCGACTGACACCTTCGTGACTTCGGTGACGCGGCCCACCACCAATGGGGTCGGACATGTTTCAAACGCCGCCTACGATGTCAATACTGGCCTGATGACCAGTTCGACCGATGAGAATAGTCAGACTACCTCCTATTCCTATGATGGTCTATTGCGTCCCATACAGATCAGCTATCCCGATGGCGGAAAAACCACCTACAGTTATACTCCCACCTCGGCAAGCCAGCAGGTGCTGGAAAGCGGCAGCAGCACGTTGAATACGACCGTGGACGTGGATGGTTATGGACGCACCGCGCACATCTATTACCCCAATGGCAGCGTGGCCGATACCAGCTATGACAAGGATGGACGGGTCGATTGCACGTCGAATCCACACGGCTCCAGCGGTTCGCCGACCGATGGCAACACCTGCTACAGCTATGATGTCCTGAATCGCGTGACCACAATCACCAACCCCGACAACAGCAGCAAGACATTCAGTTATAGTGGCTCACCTGGTACTGGACTTGTTGCAACAGAGCTAGATGAGGCAGGACATCAGAAACAGTTCACTCTGGATGACCTTGGCAACTTACTGAAAGTTGTGGAGCCGAATGCCAGCAATAGCCTCGCATGGGACACTTTATATACCTACAATGCGCTGAATCAGGTGACGCAGATTCAACAGCAGGGAGGTTCCACAAATTCTTCGCAGTGGCGCACTCGGACTTTTACTTACAACGGAGTGGGCTGGCTGACGCAAGTAGTTACGCCAGAAGCGGGAACCACGACGTACGGCTATGACAACAATGGCAATCTGACCAGCAAGACCGATGCGCGCGGCATCACCACCACCTATGGCTACGATGCCCTGAACCGAGTGACTTCCAAGATTCCTTCAGATGGGTCCTTTGCGGACTACTATACATACGACATAACGACGACAGCAGGTGGATTTACCAGCAGTCATCCAATAGGGCGACTGGTGGAGGAGTCCAATAACGTGAACGCATCTTCGCAATTTTCGTACGACCCCATGGGGCGACTCATTTATGAGGCAAATTGTGTCCCCAGCAATTGCTCTCAAACCGGAAATGCTGTTTATGCTTCCTACGATCTTGCAGGAAACATGACCTCGCTCACCTACCCGGATGGCCGCGTGATGACGCAATCCTACAACCAGGGCCAGCTTGCGAATGTCAACTATAGTAGCTGGAATGGACAGACGGTCAACACTTCATACCTCTCGAATACTTCCTATGCTCCGCCGGGCAATGTGACGGCGGAGACGCTGGGCAACGGGGTGCAGATGCTGGAGGGTTACAACAGCCGTCTTTCGCTTCAATCGCTGCAATACAAGACCGCCAGCCAAACGCTGTGGTCGAAGCAGTATGCCTGGGCGGCCAATGGGAAAGACCTGTTGCAGATTGCGGACAACTTGAACTCGGCGCAGACTTACAATTACGGTTACGATCCAGACGATCGTCTGGCCTCAGCCAGCGCCAATGGAGTGGCGGAGACTTACAGTATCGATCCATGGGGCAACCTGCAACAATCGGGGAACTTCAATTTTGTGCAGCCGTTTTCCTCCAACAACCAGATCTCCTCGACTGGCTACAGCTACGATGCGGCGGGGGAGTTGGTGGCGGACGGGGTGGGCAACAGCTACCAGTACAATGCGGAAGGGATGCTGACGGCGAGCAGCGGGGCGCAATACGTCTATGACGCGCTGGACCAGCGGGTGGAGAAGACGGTGGGCGGCACGAGCACGGAATACGTCTACTTCCAGGGCAGCGTGCTGGCAGAGATAAATCCCGCCAGCGGAGCATGGACGGACATGATCTGGGGCAATGGGGCGATGATCGCGGAGGTGGCGGGGACCCAGACGGCGACGCCGGAGTACCGGCTGGTGGATCACGAAGGCTCGCTGGCGGTGGAGACGGACAACTCCGGCAACGTGACCGGGTCGAACGTGTTTCTACCCTTTGGGCAACTGGTGTCATCGACGACCAACGATTCGTTTCAGTTTACCGGCCTGGAGCAGGACACGGAGAACTCCAGCGACCATGCCTGGTTCCGCAACCTGTCGACGGAGCAAAGCCGCTGGCTGCGGCCCGACCCCTACCTCGGCAGCTACGACATCGCCAACCCGCAGAGCCTGAACCGCTATGTGTATGTGCTGAACAACCCGCTCAGTTTCATCGATCCCAGCGGGCTGGATTGCACAGGGACCCAGACAATCACCGTATATGCTAATGGCAGCATGGGCAGTTCGGGGGTGAACATCACGAGCTGCGACCCCTCTGGCGGCGGTGGCGGTGGGGAATTCGGTGGTGGTGGCGGGCGTGGCGGTCCTGGACTGTTACAGGCCCCCGGGAGCAATCGCCCCGGTCCGGGCGGTGCTGTCACTGGCCCCCCATCCAGTGTGAGTCCAAATAACACTTGTAAGACAGGCTTTGGCGTAGGACTCGTCGCGGGCGTTGACGGTGGTGTTGGTCCGGGAGGACCAGGTGCCGTTGCTACGGGAAGCGGTGGAGGGGCCATTTTATTCAATGGATTCCATTTACCCAACATTGCTGGATTTCTGACTGGTGCTTTAGCGGCTGGAAGCCACGGATTTCCGGCACAGACCAATGGTCCCGCTGGAGCACTCGGCGGCGGCGGCGCGGCTGGCGTAGGTTTTTTCTTTACAAATGCAACGAACGCTTCTCAATTGAATGGACCCTCGTTAACTTTCTCAGGAGGTGTAGACGTGGGAAGCGGGCTTGGTATATCGATTAGCTTTGGTACTGACGCCGCCGGAAACACCATCGTGTCTGGCTCCATTACTGGAGGCTTTGGCTTCAAGGTGTATGGATATGGGGCAACAACCCAGACTAAAGCTGGAGGGACCGGACCGAAATGCTAACAAATCGTGAAGAATCGGCTGTGTATTGGTCTGAGTATAAGAGAATCAAGCTCAGTCTGATCGCCCTGTTAATATGTTGGATTCCCTTTGGCGCATTGATTGGAATATTATTTCCGGCTATTCTGCACACATTTTCCGTTACATATATTCTCGCGTTCGTTTACGCATTATTTACGGGATATATGTGGCTGCAATACGCGTTCTATCCTTGTCCGAATTGTGGGATTCGCTATAGAGGGCGGCAGCTCTGGCGTAGTACATGTCCGAAATGT
>DAHUZH010000116.1 GCA_027306695.1 Acidobacteriaceae bacterium | reverse complement strand
GACTCACGTCGCCGATAACGCTCGATGATCGCTGTCTCGAAGGGCAGATTCCGCAGCTTCGGCACGGTCAGCGTCACTTCCCCGGCCTTGGTGTGAAGTCGCCTGTCATAACTGCCGGCCCGCGTACCCTTGCGGCCCTCCGTACGTTCGTACTTGCGCGCGCCGCACAGCCAGTCCGCCTCGGCATCAAGAAGCCCGTTCAGCATCTCCTCAACCGTCGCCCGAACCACCTCGTCCAAATGTGCCTGAATGCGCCCTTCGTCGATCTGCACCACCAGCCCGGGCACCGCCTTCATCCCGCTTGCCGGCTCCAATCCTGCTTCCATGGTGGTTGGCTCCATCGTTCCCGCCTCAGAGGTCTCGCTCCTCCTGCTTGTACCAACCTCCCAAGCTTAAAACTCGAATCAAATGTGCGAAAGAAATCTTACGTCATCTTTTTGTCGATCCTGTAAGCTATTGAAAGGATTGGTGGACGCGGAAGGAATCGAACCTTCAACCTGTCGATTAAGAGTCGTGGGGAGTTGATTCGGTTTATACCGCTAAACCATTTTGATAACAACAAGTTACGAACCGTTCGCCCGCACGGATGGAATTGCTTAAATTGCTTGTAACCTATTGATTCTGCGTAAGGCGTTTGAGTGCTTACGTCACGTTTACGTCACGTTTTCTTATATCGCTTTTGTGGTCTTGTTGCGCCCACTATCTGATCCCGTAATCCGTGCCCTTTTACGCGCGGTGGTGCCCACGACCTTATAAGCAGTTGGTACGGAAGAGCGTTGGACGATCCGTTGATCCCGAACTTCGAGAACCAACCGTTTTCCGAGAACACGCGCCGCGCGAGCAAGAGTATCGAGCGAGACGGCTGTATTCTGCGGGTCTAGCAGTCGATCTAATTGAGAACGGCTTGTTTTCAGTTCTCTTGCCATCGCCTGTTTGGTCTTCTGCTGGCGCCCCATCTCCTGTTTAAACTGCCAGACCAGCACGCGTTTGATGGCCGCAGATTCTACTTCCTCCCGAATACCCTCCTCCTCCAAGAACTCGTCAAAGGAGGAACCGCTGTGAACCTTTACGTTTTCGTTTGCCATCACTATTTCCTTCCCTTCATCTCAGCTTCATGCAGTCGTTTATTCTTCCGCGCCAGTTCCATATCCGCCAGTGGCGTCTTCTGTGTCTTCTTGACAAATCCGTGGAGCAATACCATTCGTCCCTCGACATCCACATAAAAGAGTACCCGCGCGATCTTGTTTCCGCTGAGATTGGATCGCACCTCGTACAGCCCATCACCGAGTGAACGGCAGACCGGCATCCCGATGGGCCAACCAAACTCGACCGTCTTTATGTCCACGCCGATTTGTTTGCGGCCCTCCGTCGGTTCAAGAGACTTCAGCCACTCGCGTACAGGTTCCCCACTTGCAGCAGTCCGAAAAAATATGACGGAGATACGTTTGGTTGGCTTTCCGATGCTGCCTTGGATTAGCGAAACTTGTTCCACGGCTTCCAGTGTACCACATGCGGTACACTTCATCTTGAGATGGGCCATGCTCAAACTTCATCGTCAGTATTGCTGGAAATGCCACCGAATCTTCGCGGTGCATCACAGTTGTGATGCAAAAATTGACAGTTATTCTCCCGCTGCGAGGAGCACTTTTGCTTCCAGCGATGCAGCCACAAAGAAGTGGGCTTTCGAGCGTAGAAGATCAATTTCCGGCTTTATCTTTGTGATATGTCCGTCACGCTTGGCGCGTAGCAAAATTCCCAGAACGCCGGTGACAGCAAGGCCCGTCCGCGAAGCGAATTGGCGGGCTTCCTGTTCGTCGATCAGGACGATGTCCGCTTTGATGTCCGTTGCCAACACGATGGCCTCCGCCTCTCCCTGGTGGAGTTGCAACATGAGAACCCGAAGCAACCGGGAGTCTAGCGGAGTGCCGAGCCGTATCCATTGCTCTCGAATTGCGCTCTGAATCGCGTCCCGTGCGTCCGGGTCTGGATGCGCTGCCAATTCCTCAGCAATCGCATCGGGTATCCAGATCACAGAAAACTGAGATTTCAGGAGTTCAAGATGACCTATCGAGGCGAGATTCGATATCGGCGAGGTATTACTGACCGTCAGCATAATTGAGGTCTTGTACTAATTCGTCGTCTGAGTAGTGCCGCGGAATCTCCCGTCGCCCAATCAAATCGGCAAACACGTAGCGCGTGGTTCCGGCGAGTTCGGATGCCTTGCCGAATGACAGGATGCCCTGGGCATACAGCGCAATCGCAAGTTCCGTGCGCAAACGAGGCTCCACTTCCGGCATGGGCAGTCGAAGGCTGCTGGCAACAGATTCCGGAATGTCAACGTGAAATGTCATGGCTCTCTTTCCCAGCTTTTGTCAATGTACCCCGACCTGGGCCGATTGTCACGCATAGACATTGGCCAGTGTTAGAGCCTCGGTCCTTCCTTTTTAACCTGAATCAAATCGAATTATTTGTGACAATCCTCGAAAAATGGATATGTGTCGGGTTTTGCTTCGGCCCGTTGGATGGGCATAACCGGGCCTGGCGCGAAGCGGCAGCACGCTTCAGGGCGGGAAAACGGGCGACTCAAAGAAAACGGAGCCTCTGTTACAGGCTCCGTCCAAGATGTCGGCTGGGAATTATGCAGCGGTTGTTTTCTTTGCAGTTTTGGGCTGTGGTTTGGCTTCGGCTTTCTTAGTGGCTTTCGCCTTCTGCTTCGCTGTGAACTCCTGCTTCACTTTGAGGGCGATGGCGTCGGTGTCCACTTTGTAATGCTCCGCTGCTTCCTTGAGCACTTTGCCGCCGTCCGGCTGTATCCGTGCGGAATGGAGAATCACCATCTCCATCAGCAGTCGTCCGAGTTCGCCTTCGTCCGCTTTGCGGATGTGGGCAGACAGCAGCTTTGGAATCGAGTCGCTGTCCTTCGCCTTTTTGATGCCGCGATTGCGGGCGACAATCTCCATCCGCCGTTCGTCCAGCATGGTTGCAACCCGTTCCACGATGAAAAGCAGGTCGCGTTTCATCAACCGCACAGGAACCGCTGCGATGACGGCATTCAGGACGCGCAGGCCCGTTGCCTGTGCCAGTGCTTCCGCGCGGCGCTGCTTCTCCTGCTCGGCCTTCCAATTGGCATCGGCGATTGGCTCCTGCTTTTTGGGATGGTGAACCGGGCAGTCCGGGTCGGCACAGATTTTGCGGAGTTCGCCCTTCTCCGTGCCTTCCGTGATGATGGCATCGGTCATCAATTTGCAGGTCTTGTACTCCGGCCAGTCATGCTGGTGCTTGCTCTGCGGCTTCTCCTGCTTGATCTCGACGTACTTATTGCGCGGGATGGCTGTGCTGCCCTCGGATGGTTGGCCGTAGGCTGCGGAGATTTGTACCAGCTGCGGCTTGGCTGCGATGGTTTTCGCAACATGCGCGTCTAGGGGTCAGCAACAAAATTGTTCCCTACAGCGCTCGCCATACCTACGGAAGTTTCACGATGGAAGCGACGGGAAATATATTTGCCGTTGCCGATTCGATGGGCCATGTCGATGTGCAGTCGATGAAGCCGTACCAGCATCCTCGATTGGAACCTTTACGGGAAGTGATTGATCGCCGCAACGAGGCGAACGGTTCACGTCACGTTTTACGTCACGTTGAGGCAAAACAGTCGAAATCGTGAAGTTTGTACCGCCTGCAAGTAATTGAATTGAAATGAATTAGATGGTGGACGCGGGTGGAATTGAACCTTCAACCTGTCGATTAAGAGTGTGGGGAGTTGACTCGGTTTATGCTGCTAAACCATTTGTATAACAACAACTTACGAACCGTTCGCCCGCACGGATGGAATTGCTTGGATTGCTTGTAACGTATTGATTCTGCGTAGAGGGTTAGAGGATCCACGTCACGTTTACGTCACGTTTTTCTATAACGCCTTATAGTCTTGCGTGCGCCTGCTAGCGGGTTCCCTCACCTGTGCTTTTTTTACGCGCAGTAGCATCCATACGCCTTGCTCATGGATAGCGATGCTTCATGTCAGTTCAGGCGAGCATCTTCAATCCGTATTTCTGCACGACAGCCAGGAGCTTGAGCGCCATACCGCTGGGCTTCTTGGCCCCGGTCTCCCACTTCTCCACCGTCGATTCACTCGTATTCAGGTAGCGCGCGAAGACCGGCTGGCTGATGTGCAGGCTCTCACGGAGCGCCTTGATCTGGTGCGGTTCAATCGGGGCCGGAGAGACGAGACAGGATACGTCAAAGCTCCGCAAGGTCGTCTTGTCGATGGTTCCGGCTCGATACATACCGGCGACGCTGCTGTGGATGGCCTCAAAAGCGTCGGTTTTGTATTTGCGATTCTTAGTCATGGCATATCTCCATCAGCTCTTTGCATTGCATTTCCTTGGCGATATCGTCTTCCGTTTTCCTGGCATACAGACCCGCTAGCTGCCGGAAACCTGCCAACTCGTCGTCCTCGATGTTGGCCCGATCTTGCTTGGCAAAAAGGTAGGCATATATCCAATACCGCCCACCTTTGGCGACGATGATGGAACGGTACAAATTCCTGCTCAAGCGCTTCTTGAATACACCGCCACCCAGGTCATAAGCTTGACCGAGAACTACTTGTTGGATTGCGGCACAAAGCTCGTCATCTGGGATGTGCGCCTTCCTGGCTGCTTTGGAAAACCACGCAGTTTTGAAAACCCGCTCTGATTTTCCCGCCTGATTCGCCATGCAAGAAATGTAGCACCTGGTGCAACCGTTGTCAAAATGAAGATTTCTGCAAAGCGTCGATCACATTCTGGGCATTATGCACCGCCATTTACTGTAATGAAATCCACTACGATGTAATATAAGAGCATGGCAACCACACGCACATCACGGGTTTACACCATCAGTCTGCCGCCGGAACTGGCCAAGCAAGCCGAAGCGCTGGCCAAGCGGGACAGCCGCACCATGAGCGAATTATTTCGTGAAGCCTTCCGCGCCTATTCGGCGCAGCAGGCCCGCAAAACTCTGGAAGAAATTGGCGAATATGCCGCCAGCCGTAACCCGCGTGGCTACGCCGAGCAGGATGTGCCGCGTCTTATTGCCGAGGTCCGCGGCCAGAGTGTTCCCGCGAGGAAGCCCATCGCAAGCTGACCAAGGCCAGCCGGTGATTGTTGTCCTCGATACGAACGTTTGGCTAACGTAGATGAAGATGACCAAAAAACTTCAAACCCCGTCCGGTTATCCCGCGCTCCTCAAGGAAATTAAAGAGCGTGTTCGCACCGCCCAGGTGCGCGCTGCCCTCGCCGTCAGCCGGGAGCTGATTCTGCTTTACTGGTCGATTGGCCGGGACATTTTGGCGCGACAGAATGCTGAGGGCTGGGGCGCGAAGATCATTGATCGGCTTGCCAAAGATCTAAATGCAGAGTTTCCCGGCATTGAGGGTTTCAGTCCCCGGAGCCTGAAGTACATGCGTGCATTTGCCGAAGAATGGCCAGACGAAACAATTGTGCAGCAGGTTGCTGCACAATTGCCCTGGGTCATCACATGGTGCTTCTCGACCGCGTGAAGGATCATCCCACGCGCGAATGGTATCTGCGCGCCGCGGTTGAGTACGGCTGGAGCCGGAACATCCTGGTGCATCAGATCACCAGCCGCTTGCATGAGCGCGAGGGCAAGGCGCTCACCAACTTCCAGCGGGCGCTTCCTCCGTCCGACTCCGACCTTGTGGAGCAGATTCTCAAAGACCCCTACAATTTTGACTTCTTGACGGTTGCTGCGGCTGCTCGCGAGCGTGAGGTCGAGCGCGGACTCTTGCTGCATCTGCGCGATCTGTTGCTGGAACTGGGTCGCGGGTTTGCCTTCGTTGGGAGCCAAGTGCTGCTTGAAGTCGGAGACCAGGCGTTCTACCTTGATCTGCTGTTCTACCATGCCCGGCTTCATTGCTATTTCGTCATCGAACTCAAAACTGGCCCCTTCAAGCCAGAATGGGCAGGAAAATTGAATTTTTACCTCTCAGCCGTGGACGATCTTCTCCGCACCGGGCCGGATGGTCCCACGATTGGTCTCTTGCTCTGCGAAAGCCACAACAGCCCAATTGTTGAATACGCTCTGCGCGACATCGCCAAGCCGATTGGAGTTTCCACCTACCGCGTCACTCGTCAGCTACCGGAGCCGCTGCAAGCAGAAGTTCCATCCATTGAAGACCTGCGGAAAGTGGTGGAGAAGCTACGTTCTGAGATTCATGAGCTGAAAGACAGCGGCCCGTTAGGATAGTGGGCGGATCGCAAAACTACACTGGCATGTTCCAGCATGGCTGCGGCAGCTATTTCCTTCCCAACAGCTCATTGCCTCCGTCGCCACAATCCCATAGCCAGATGTAGCGTTGCTTGCATTCTTCGATGAGTGCATTGGCCTGATGTCAACAACGGAGTCGCTATTTCCAGGTTACGCACGTTCGCGTGTAAGGTCCACGGGTGCCGCGTGGTCGTGTGCCGCGTGGTCGCCTCGTGGAAGCTATGCGGGTTCAGGGCAATCGCATTTGGATTTTTTCACTCACAGATCGCAGGTCGTGGGGTTGAATTAGGCAGCATCGGCCATATCGGCGCTGCAAAAACCGCTATTGTGAGGGCAATGTACGGCCAAATTGACACCGGAACAAGCCGGAAGCAGACGAAGTCGGGCTTTCTTACCAACACGGGTGTCAAGAAAATTCCAAATGCAATTCCCCTGATGCGGGTTTCTTGGGCTCTACGATGCTGCTGAATAAGGTGTAAAATACGTGCCGTCGTCCAGCATTCGAGGATTCCCAATGGAAAAGCTAGGATCAGTGCCGCCGCACCAAACAATAGACGACTCCCTTTATAAGAAAATGCGGGATCGCGTGCGGACCTCCTTGGGCTCCGATTATGTGTATTTCACCTCCGATGGCGATGTCAGGCACACCGACCCTTCCATTACGTTTATCGGTACTCTGATCGCCTTGCTTATTGCCGCGCTGACATCTGCGGTCAAAGAGTTCTCAAAGTCGCTTGGCAAGGCTGGGTGGGACCATCTCGCATCGGACCTCGAAAAACATCCGAGCACTTGCCTGCCTGATCTTTCATCGCAACTGACTGGAATGAAGCAGGCGGACGATGCGATCGCGGAGGTTGGGAAGCGGCTTTCGATGGCGCAAGGTAAGGAATTCCTGGCAACGGTCCGTTCAGCGATCGAAAAGGACTTGATCTCACATCGATTTCCATCGCGCCCTGCCAGCCGTATCGCCGCGGAACTCACGGCAATCCTCGAAGAGAGACTGACCAATGGACGCCAGTGAACATTCATCTCAAGGCGATGAACCGATTCCGGAGCCTGAATTCGACAATTTGCCTTTGTTGAAAGAGTATGTTCCCATCGAGGATCCACGCATCCCTCCCTCCTTGCGGCAACTCGCGATTTCACAGGTCGCACTATTTCGTGAGGCTGAATACAGCCTTGTCACACCCCCGCACATCATTTCCTGCATGTGTGCGTTGCAGCGGTACTTATTGGCCTCCACGCCGATAGAGGGCGAACAGGCATGGTGGATATGCCAGGCCATGGCCCGCCAGATGAAACACGCCAGAATCGAAGTTGCGAACCCCTCCCCTGCGGGCTTGCGGATGCGTTACGGTAACCGATCTGACATCTGGTTTGAAATCCACTGCGAGGGCCAGCCCACGAGTTATCACCTTATCGCGGACGATTTCGGCAGGACCACGTTCGTTCGGCCAGAGGACGTTCCGGACGAGCGCATGATTCGGATTGAAGTGCCGTCCGTTCCGCCAACAACCTTGCGGGATTTCCTGGAGCGCCTGACGTCGGAACTGGATCTCGCCGTGCCAGAAGAGGCGAAAATCCTTGCAGCGCAAGAGCAACGTCGCCCAGTACTGATGGCCCTGTATCACCCGCGAAGGGAGGAGGTGCAGCGGGATCTCCTGATGTCTGCCGTCCGCAATGAACTTCGTGGGATTGCATCTTCGCGACGCGACCAGACCATCTTGAATATTTGTGATCAATATCGCAACTTTTTGTTGGATGGGGAGACGGCATCTCAGTTGGCGCTCCTCTGTGAAGTCATAAACCAGGCTTGGCCCAAATATCGGTTCGTTGCGGAACCGTTCGTAACTGATAATCTCGATTTTCTCCCGGAGGCGTCCCTCAACGGGATCCTCCATGCATTTGCGCAGGTGGGGTGGGGCGCAGCGTCGATCAAAGGCGCTGCGGATGCCATGCAGGAAAAAGGAGAAAATCTGCAGCGGGAAGCTGTCAGCGCACCGAACTTCGGGGTGTTTTACGGGAGTCTGTACGTAAGCTGCTTATGGTTACGAGGCGCAATGCTGGCGCATCGATATCTCGCCGAATCGGGGTACGACAAGACAGGCCACGAGAGGATCGCGGCCAATGCATGCGAAGAGTGGCTGGTTGTGGCCTCCACTTCTATTTCCGACGGTTTCAAAGACTCGATGGACGGCCGGAACGCGAGCGACCGTCGACGAAAGATTGCACATGCTCGCGCAGAGCAAGGGGAAACTTTCGCAGAAGACCTGGCGACAGAATTCGTCGAAAAAGATATGCTGTACCCGCGCTTTTTTCGCGATAGCCTACTCGGTAGAGGCGCAACGAGCGAGTAACGCTAAACCCGGTGGCTGCGCTACTTTAGGCAATTGGCAGGTGGCCCCGGTCTCAATGGCCTTTCCCAACCATGATGATGGTGCCCCCGGTCCCTCGCAGTTGGGGACCGGGGATAGCACAGACCTCGACAGACCGGAAGCTATCCCATTGATCCCGATCCGTCCCCATAAACGCCGTTCTCGTCCCGTCTACTTCTGGATTGGTGATCCATCGCCGAGTCACTCATGAAAAAGGCCAGAATTTCTGAAGACCTACGATTCTCTGGTTTTCGGTGAGTCACGAGCGAATGGTACGCAATCCCATAAATCTAACTCTGAAGGATATGGCCTCTCCCGGTCAGGTGGGAAGGCAAAGCTGCTTCCGCTACAAAGTACGCGCACGGACGGATTGAAGAGTGGCTAAAATAGCTATACTATCGAATATAGAGAGTTTTATCCGGAAGGAAAAACGTTATGGTCAAAGTCACATCCGTCGAGGCGCAGAACCGTTTTGGCCAGTTGATAGACATGGCGCAGAGGGAGACCATCACCGTCACGCGGCACGGGCGACCTGCAGCGTTTATCGTCTCTCCGCACGACATGGAAGAACTGCTGGACGCACGCAAACGGCGTAGCCGCGCCGTGACCGAGTTGGAGGCATGGTCTGCACAGGTGCGGAAGCGCCAATCCCCGGCACAGGCCGCAGCAGCAGCAAAGTTGACCGACGGTGAGGTGAATCGCCTGGTACACGCGGCGCGATGACCCTGCGTCGCGTCGTGTTTGACAGCAGCACGCTGGTCTCCGCCGCGCTACGGCCAGATTCGATTCCATATCAGGCGCTGCACCATGCGCTACGCTTCTGCGACCTCTGCGCCAGCAGGGAGACACTGGGCGAGTTGAAGATGGTTTTGACCAGGGCCAAGTTTCGGCAGTACCTGCCCGATGAGCTTCGTCGGCAGTTTGTGCAGTTGATGGAGAACCATGTACGCCTGTTCGTGGTGCGCGATGAGGAGTGCTTTGCCGCCCATCCCGTCAGCCGCGATCCCAAGGACAATAAATTTCTGGCGCTGGCCTATGAGTGCGAAGCGGATGCGATTGTGAGCAGCGATGAGGACTTGCTGGTGCTCCATCCGTGGGGCGATGTACGCATTCTGCGGCCAGCGGAGTTTCTGAACGAAGTTCGATAGACGCCAGAATCTTAAGATTGCAGTATCGGACAGACGCGGTGCGATTCACTGAAGTTGAATTGGGTTGCACATCGCCTCTGTCCGTCGGGCGGGCGGAAAAAGATGCTCCCGCCGTAGGCAGGAGCATCACAAGCGGGTGGGAAGCGACGGGCGCACAAAAAATGGAGCCTGTCGTTGAACAGGCTCCGTGAGCAATTTTGCAATCTGTAGAAATTTCCACTCGCTATGCTGCGGTAGATTTCTTTGCGGCTTTGGCTTGTGGTTTCGCTGTGGCCTTCTGTGCGGCCTTGGCTTTTTCTTTTGCGGCGAACTCCTGTTTGACCTTTGTGGTGATGGCTTCGATGTCCACCTTGTAAATCTGGGCGGCATCGCGGAGAACTTTCGTAGTTTGAATCTGTGATGGCGTAGAAAGAATGGCCAGCTTGACCAGCAGTCGTCCAAGTTTGCCTTCCTCTGTTTTGAGAAGGAAGGCCGCAAGCAATTTCGCTGGCGCATCCGTTTGTTTTGATTTGCCAATGCCGTGCTGACGCATAATGATCGCCAGCCGCCGCTCATCCAGCGTGGCGGCCAGACGCTCGACTACAAACAGCAAGTCGCGTTTCATCAGACGGACAGGAACAGCTTCGCCAATGGCGGTCAACACGCGGAGTCCGGTTGCCTGGGCCAGTGCTTCCTCCCGGCGCTGCTTCTCCTGCTCGGCCTTCCCATTGGCATCGGCAGTTGGCTTCTGCTTCTTGGGGTGGTGAACCGGACAGTTGGGGTCGGCACAGATTTTGCGGAGTTCGCCTTTCTCCGTGCCTTCCGTGATGATGGCCTCGGTCGTGGATTTGCAGGTCTTGTACTCCGGCCAATCCTGCTGGTGCTTGCCGGTAGGCTTCTCCTGCTTGATTTCGATGTACTTGTTGCGCGGGATTGCTGTGCTCCCTTCGGCTGGTTGGCCGTAAGCAGCGGAGATTTGTACCAGCTTCGGCTTGGCTGCGAGGGTCTTCACAACATGCGCGTCCACTTTAGTCTGGTAGCAGGCGGGGTCGGTGCAAGCGTCCTGCTGAACATCCGCAAATAGCAGCTTGTTGTGTCCCGTCCGTTTGGGACAATCAAGGCAGGTGCCAGCTTGCGGGTTGAGGGTCGCGTCATTCTTTGAAAATGGCGCGTCTTTCAAGATGAGCATGACGTTGTGTTCGATCCATTGCTGGAGATTGCGGACGGGTAGCAGGATACGTTTGTTCTTGCTGCCGCCTCCCCAATCCTCACGGAAGCAAGCGGCGAGTGCCTGTTCCTGCTCGGCTAGCTGGAGTTTAGCCAGCAGCAGCGCGTGTCCGACGCCGATTTCGTCCTTGTAAAATGCTTCGACCACTGCCGGAGAGAGTTCCGTCAGCTTGAGGCGTTGGGCGACATAGGCCGGAGATTTTCCCGTCTTGGCCGCAATCTGTTCGATGGAGTATT
>DAHUZH010000115.1 GCA_027306695.1 Acidobacteriaceae bacterium | reverse complement strand
CCGGCCGACAAAAACGCTGCTCCGCGCCCGGCCGACGTCGTGCCGGAAAATCGGTACTTACACCACGGGCTGCTAGGACTTCCCTGATTCCATCTCCAGTTTCTGGACAGATTCTTAGAAATTTTGCATCATTTTCCTCAAATGGCGTTTCTATCCCACTCAAACCAAAAGATGGCTTGAAAACCACCCCGGATCTGGGTCACCCGGGGTTCTTGTTCGCCCAGTGGAACTATCGATCATCTTTTACAGAAGGATCGATCAGCGACAATCCTGTATTGGGGTATAATTTCTTTCGCATCGCATTCGGGTAGCCCGTAACGATCACTTCCAGAGTTGGCCGGACGTGCGCCTCCAGCAGATGACCGCCATGCGTGCTTCCGTCTGGAAATCCAGCCACCATATGCGCGTGAACTACCGGCTTGCCATGCAGCAATGCAATGTCTCCCATCAAGGAAAGTACTTCCGCCTGCCGATCGATGGGAACCAGACGATACAGTCTTAGCTTAGGATTGAACCAGCCGAGGGCCGCATTTTCGATGGCCCCGATTCCCGTAATGCGCGCAGATTGTATGTGTTCTTTTTCAGCAAACTCCGTCAAGCCTGCCAACACTTCATCCCCGGTGCCAAAAATTACGGCATAGGTGGTCTCCTGGCTGCTCCGATTGAGTACCTGCACCTTCATGCGCGGCGCTTTCCCTTGTTCCAGCGCGTGGAACAGTGGAGCGTATTGCACAGTGGCTGGCTTGCCTGAGCTGTTATTGCTCGTTGCGCTCTGCGCGTGCACCACGAAGGAACACGCAAACAATAAGCCCAAACTGCTGCGTAAAACGTGAGATCGAACCATGATCGAACCCTCCTGTATGTGCAATAAGTGCACATTTCTCACTATGCTTGTGAACCATGCAATCCGTTAAGCTGGCAAAGACAGGCATACACCTGCGCTGCCTTCTATCTTAGCGAACTGAAAATTTGCGATTTATTTAGAGGTGGAACGTGTCATGACCGGGGAGCCTGGCATCGGCGCCAGCATGTCCTCTTTGCGCATCACCATGGTGGTGGCGTTCAGCGAGGCCAGCTCAAATCCATGCCCGTGGGTAATGGCATCGGTCGGGCATGCCTCCACGCAATAACCGCAGAAGATGCAGCGGTTGTAATCGATGTTGTAGACCTTGGCATATCGCTCGGCACTGGAAATGCGCTGCTCCGCAGTGTTCTCCGCTGCTTCAATATGGATGCAGTTCGCGGGACATGCGGCTGCGCACAGGAAGCAGGCCACGCATTTTTCCAGTCCATTTTCATCGCGTTGCAGCACATGGCGGCCGCGAAAACGCTCTTCAAACTTCGCGCCGCGCATGGGGCCGGGACCGTCGGGATAGTTTTCTACCTCGGTCGGCTGGAATATCTCCCCAAAGGTGACGCTCATTCCCTTGGCAACGGCTGCGATATCGCGCACAATCGACATACTTGAATTATACGGCCCCACTCAAAGCCAAACCAAGGCTGGAATGAGCCACCCCGCGTAACATGCAAGCCGGAGAAAAAGAATGGAAAAAGTATCCGTGGTCGGCCTTGGATTAATGGGGACCGCACTCGCTGAAGCGTTTTTGAGAAAGCCGCTCACTGTCATGGTGTGGAATCGAACCCCTTCGCGCTGCAATCCGTTGGGAGCGCAAGGCGCGCGAATAGCATCGACTGTGAAAGCTGCGGTATCCGCCAGTGAAGCCGTGATTGTTTGCGTTTCCAATTATGCCGCCGCGGATGAGTTGTTAAGAGTCAGAGAGGTCAGTGCCGCGCTCAACGGGAAGACGTTGATCCAACTGAGCAGCGGAACGCCGAAAGAGGCGAGGGACACGGCGGCATGGGCGCGAGAGACTGGAGCGCAGTACCTGGATGGGGCAATCCTCGCCTATCCGAGCCACATTGGGTCTGCGACGGCGCAAATTTTGATTTCAGGATCTCCTGAAGTGTTTCGTCAGCATAAGGAACTATTGGAAATCCTCGGGACTCCAGCGTATGTGGGGCTGAATCCGGGAGCAGCCGCTGCCCTCGATTGTGCGGGGCTCATTAGTACCATGACGTCTATGATTGGTCTGATCCACGGCATCGCGCTCTGTGAATCTGAAAGCGTCGAGACTGAACATCTCGTGTCGATGGTCAATGCTTTCTTACCCACGCGAGCGGAGCTGAACCGTGAGATGGCTGAAAGAATACGCGCGGGAAAGTTCGATGACCCGCAAGCGCCTCTGAAAACCTGGGCTGGCGTAGCCAGGCATTTTGTCCACATTGCGCAGGAAAACCACCTGGCAAAGGATGTGCCGAGCTTCATTGCCGGGCTATTGGACCGAGCACTTGCCGAAGGTCTTGGGGAGCAGGAAATATCCTCCCTGGTGAAAATCATTCGGCCAGATGAAATGGATAAACCGAACCGCTCAGAATCTGTTTAAAAACCTATAGGCGGGACCTTGGAAGGAATATGCTGCGAGGGTCATTTTTCATAACTTGGAAGGATGTACCCGAGCGATTTGAGGGATGTGCAGTGGAACAAACTGGAGTCGTTGCTGAAGGAGCGGCGGGTTGGGCGACACGCTGGCGGGCGGCCGCGCAAGTATGAGTTGCGGCGGATCGTGGACGCAATGCTGTACGTGGTGAAGAGCGGCTGCCCGTGGCGGCAGTTACCGGGCAATTTTCCTCCCTGGCAGTCTGTCTATCAGCAGTTCCGCACATGGCGCGACGGCGGAACATGGGAGCGGATCGGCAAGGTCCTGGGCGAGCAGGGGCGCAAGGCGAAGGGCCGAAACGCCGCGCCCAGCGTGGCGACCGTCGATTCGCGGACTGCCAAGACGGCGCTAAAAGGGGGCGGCGCGGTTACGACGCGGGCAAGAAGATCAAGGGCCGCAAGCGCCACATCGCGGTAGACACGGAAGGCAACCTGCTGGCGGTGATTGTCCACTCGGCTGGCATCCAGAACCGCGCGGCGGCCCCCGCCGTGCTCATGCGCCTGTTCTGTACCTTCGACACCATCACCAAGGTCTCCGTGGATGGCGGTTACACCGGCCAGATGATCGGCTGGGCCAAAGACATGTTCGGATACGATGTGGAGGTGGTCAAGCGCAATGGGCCGCACAAGTTTCAGGTACTGCCCAAACGCTGGATCGTCGAACGCACCTTCGCATGGCTCAACTGGTCACGTCGTCTCAGCAAAGACTACGAACTCCGCCACACCTCAGCGGAAACCATGATCCACATCGCCTTCGCCCATCTACTCCTGCGCCGATGCACTTAGTTTCTGGACAGCTTCTTAGAGCGGGCCGGAGCGGCCCTAGTCCGGCTGGAGGACATACCAGGATGGTTCCATCCTAGCCCGCTAAAGCGGGGGTGTGGTGCGGGCGGAGGGAATTGAACCCACACGGCCTTGCGGCCTGCGGATTTTCGTACCACTTCGGCTTTCGCCGCCCCGCCAACTGCGGGTTTGTGGTCTGGACTATACCTTCACCGTTCCTCAAATGAGGTTTAGGTGCCGCCCGTCTAGTCTCTACACCTTCCCGGAAGTGCTTCCGGGCTTGGCTCGGGATTGCCTTTTCAGGTTTCCCCGACTTTGAGCAGTTCTACTCCGCCGGTTTCCCGATGGGCACTCAAGTTCCTTAAGTCCGCTGCGTCTGCCATTTCGCCACGCCCGCGTGAAATTGGCCACCACCTCATCATAAAGCAACAATCAATCTACGCCTCTTCCGCCAAGCGAACAGCTTCCACACGGCCGGGGCCTTTCTTGGAAACCGTCTTTTTCTTCGGACGGGGTTTCATGATGTTGATTGCGGAAGCATCGAGCTGTGTCTTCAGATGCGCCGCATAGTATTTCTCAATCATCTCCACGCTTGTCCGGCAGTTCTTGGCAATCTGGTAGATGTCCGCGCCTTCAAGCAGACGAAGGCAAATATAGGTGTGGCGCAGGCTATACGCCGTGCGCGGCCTGCCATCGCGATCAGTGCGGAGTTTCTCTTCCTCAAGAATTGCGTTGAATAAGTCGCGTGGCCACTTTGGGAACAGGAGATCCGTTGGCTCCGGCTCGTGCCACTCGCCCTTGGCCATCGACACGGTGCGGCTGCCAGCTCTTCCCGGTCCTCCGTTTGGACGAAGGCGGGCCTTGAGCCGCTCGAACGGGCGCACTGCACCCGCCGTACTCTTGCAATAGCCAACGCCTCGCTTTCCCCTAACTTCTATTTCAAGGATCGTCTGGCCGCTGCCTTCGTCCTCGATCACCGTGACATCGCGGAACTCAAGACGCATCGTCTCATCAGGACGAAGTCCAGTATTGGCGCAGAACAAAACGTAATCGTGAAGCTGCTCCGCTTCCCGCTCACGCAATCAGCCATGTGGAAACATCCAGCCTTGCTCTTATCCAATCCTTCGCGTATTACGATCTCATTCCATCGTTGGTGGATCGCTTGCCACCTTGTATCTGAAGCAATCAAGCAGGCAGCAACGGCGACATCAGATTCGCGGTGTGTTCCGCTATCGTCGAAGTAAACGGTAAACATGGCAAGCCTCCACGGTCCCCCGCCTTGATGAAGGTGGGAGTAAACAGCATGATTCGACCGTATAGGACACTCTGCCATGATTGCGGGGCAGGTCAAGTATATTTATGACGCCCACACCACTACCCTAAAATCTTGGGTTAGCTAAGTATATTTATGCCCTTACATGACAGATATTTTGTGACTTAGACGATTTTAAGTCCGTTGCGTCTGCCAGTTTCGCCATCCGGACATGTGGATGGATTCGGTACTAGCGATTCTATCCAACTTTGATAGACAAAGTGCGAGGCATGATCGACCGCTCACTTTCCTGCGTACAGCCGTCGATAGATTACCTGGTTGCGCAGGATTGCCTGCACGTATTCGCGCGTCTGCGTAAAAGGGATGGATTCGACAAACTCCGGCAGGTTGGCATAGGGGCCATACGAAAGCCACAGCTTCACGCGATCATCTCCCGCATTGTAGGCGGCAAGCGCGTATTCCGGTTGACCGTTGAACTCATCCAGCAATTCACGAAAATATACCGTGCCCAGCTTGAGATTGACCTCCGGGTTCAGCAGATAGGAGTCCCGATATGGACGCACACGTTCCTTGCGCGCCAGTTCCCTGCCCACCCTGGGCAGCAGTTGCATCAACCCCCAGGCGTTCGCGTAAGAAATGGCGCCCGGATTGAACTCCGATTCTTGCCGTATTAACGATGCGACCAGGTAGGGGTCAAGGCCATTCTGCTGCGAATCCCGCTGTAGTGTGGGCCAGTACGGCTGCGGAAATAAAAGATCCCAATAGCTGCGCGGAATGGAAGCAATGGGCATGGCGAAATAGGAGCGCGCTTTTTGTTTCAGGATGTGGATCGCCCGCCAGTTTTCTCCGTACGAGCTATAAAGTTGCGCCTCGGCATACGCGCGCCAATTGGTGCTGTCCGGGCTGGCGCCGATCTCGGGCACAATGTAATGGTTCAAACCCGCATTCGCCAATAGCTGCGCACGCTCGACATGAATGTCATCTGCAGGAACTTCATCAGTCAGTTCTGGAACCGCAGGATCGCCAATCCTCGCCAGCGTGGGCAGCGTGGTTGGAGTGACAGCGCCGAGAGCAGCCAGACGTTGCTCAGCCAGCGTAGCGTAGTAGTAATGATGAAATGCGCTGACCAGTTTCCGATAGCACGCGGCCGCAGCGGTTGGGTCTTTCTCGTATTCTTGATAGATAACGCCACGCCAATAGATGGCCGCCGCCGCATGCGCATCGTTGGGATAGCGTGCCAATTGGTCGTCGAAGAGTTGCGCGGCCGTCTTCTTATCTCCCAGCCGATAATTCAGCCACGCCGCATGCCAATGGCTGCTTGAAGCCATGGAACTGTTTGGAAATCTCTGCGCCAGATCGCCATAATAACGGATCGCTGAAGGGGCATCGTTTGCGACCAGCGCCATGTTTCCGGCAGAGAACAATGCCTCCGCAGTCCATCGACTGGTGGGAAAGCGCTGTTCTATTTCTTCGATCAATGCTTTCACCTGCTGCACGTCCTTGCGATCGCGCGCCGCCTCGACAGAAAGATACAGCCGCGTTGCTCCCGCTTCATCGTTGGTGTCTGAAAGCCGGTTCAACTGGGACGGATCGACATGGTGCGTCTGCTTGTAGGTGGCAACGGCAGCCCGCGCCAGCAGGCCGTTCAC
This sequence comes from Acidobacteriaceae bacterium, assembly GCA_027306695.1. Classification (GTDB taxonomy): domain Bacteria; phylum Acidobacteriota; class Terriglobia; order Terriglobales; family Acidobacteriaceae; genus JAKAAZ01. Next base: position 5,039 of record DAHUZH010000115.1, on the reverse strand, counting down.
CTGCGCCGTGCCGACAACCGCAGGGTCGTTAGCCAGCGACTGGTAATCCGTCGCTGCGGCCGCATATTGCCCCACGAGATACAGTCCATCCGCATGACGGATGCTCTGCGCTATGCTGAAAGGCGCGGTCACTCCCATCTGGTGGAGTTGGTTCGGGACTTGGCCAGCTTCGCTGCTGGCTGGGTAGTCTACATAAATATGTACATAAATCTGCTGCGCCTCACTGCGATTCCCGGCCAATTGATTCGCCTTTCCCAGCGCAAACAAATAGGCCGACGAGGTGGAAAGTGCGGTGTCATGCAACTTCGCGAGTTGTTGCAACGCCGCCTGCGGGTCGCCCTGGTTCAGTTTGACATTGGCGAGCAATAGCGTGGCGCGATCGATAAGAACGCTGTCGGGATGGCGTCCTGCAAAATTCTGCAATCGTTGCTGTGCTGTAACGTAGTCCTGCTGTGCAACGTCGGCCTGTGCGCCAAGATAGTCCGCGTAGTCCGCAAGCGCCTGCCCCGCCTGACTGGCCCGTCGGAAGGATGCGGCAGAATCGACATATTTTCGATCCAGAAAATAGGCCTGACCGAGCGCCATATAAGCCGCCGAAGAAGCCTCTCCCGTATGCGTGCGCGCGTAATGCTGAACACCCGCATAGGCCTGCGGAGTCCGGTCTGTCATCAACTGCTGCGCCATGGGCCGCAATTGGGACGAGGCCACAAAAGCGTGGTGAAGTTGATGCACGCGGGCCAGAGTTCGGGCACTGACATGGCGGCGCTTCACAGCTCTGTGGTGGGCATGCGCACTGTTATTTTTCGTTTTCCGGCTGTGCGTCCGCTGCTTGCTGCGGCTGCTGACCGTACGTTTACGGGCAGCGGTGCGACGATGCGTTTTAGGTTTCGAGTGCGTGGCGGATGTGTGGGAGCCGGTGCTGCCGCTCTGCTGGGCGGTTCCCGGTTGAGGCCAACACGACAGAATGAAAAAGAAAATCAAAAAGTACGCCACAGTCGATGGCTTGCACGCATTCCATCGCTGAACCAGTCGGCGTGCGAGATCATCCGCTGCCAGGCCGAAATTTTGTGACTGCATATATCTATCAATCTATCGGAATCCAGCGGGATGATCCTCAAAAAAAGAGTCACTCCATTTGCGCTGTCACAAACAGGACTGCACCGATTTCGGACATTCCTTTCTCTTTACATGCCCAAATAATTTGTCCGCAACCATGGCGGCGTTCTACCATCAAATGATCTGCAAGGCATTATGACCTCGGTTCTGAACCGGGCATCATGGCGAGCAGCAAGATCGAAAGGCCGCCTTGAACCATGGCAATGACTGCAACTCCAGAAGAAAACGCGCTGCACCCCGACCTCCTGCTGATTGCGAAGGTGAAGGCGGGAGATTTGTCCGCCTTTGAACAACTGATGCGCCAGTACGACCGCCAGATCTTTCGCATCGCCCTGCACATCACGCAAAACCGCGAGGACGCGGAAGACATCGTGCAGGACACATTCCTGAAAGCATTCCAGAAGCTGGACCAATTTCAGGGAAATTCAAAGTTTTATACTTGGCTGGTACGCATCGCTGTGAATGAATCGCTGATGCGCCTGCGCAAACGCCGTTCGCAAAAGACCGTTTCCATGGATGAAGATATCCAGACGGAAGAGGGATCCATTCCGCGCGACTTCGCGGACTGGATGCCGAACCCCGAACAAAATTACAACCAGTCGGAGCTGGCGGACATTCTTCGCCGCACGATTCAGGGTTTGCCACCGGGCTTTCGCACCGTGTTTGCGTTGCGTGACATCGATGGCTTATCGACCGAAGAGACCGCGAAGGCGCTGGGGCTGACCGTTCCCGCGGTCAAAAGCCGTCTGCTGCGCGCCCGTCTCCAACTGCGCGAACGGCTCAGCCGCTATTTCCGGGTCCCAACAGGAGCACACCCACTGTGAACTGCACAGAGTTTCTCGCCAACCTTACTGATTACTTCGACGCCAAAACAGCGTCCTCCCTGCGCTCTGAACTGGAGCAGCACATGGCCGATTGCAGCCACTGCTATGTCACGGTCAACACCACGCGGCAGACCATCGAAATCTATCGCAATGACGAACTATTTGAGTTGCCGGAGTCGATTCGGACAAAGCTACAGCAGGCAGTGCTTATCAAGTGCGCGAAGATGAAGGAAAATAAGGGCCGCAAAATCTGACCATCGTTGATCCCGCGCATTTCTGCCTTGATGCAACGATCACAGCAACGGTAAGTTGCTTGCGAATTATCGCAATCGGGAAACTTCCATCTCATTAGCGTAGCTGGTCCCCACAGCAGCCTCAGAATGACTCACCAAATTCTTGAAACCAGTGTCCATAAATCTACTCAAGCCTTTGATGCTAGCTGCATCTTCATTCATGGCATTCTTTGGAACTGCTATACTCCAGCCGCACCTATAAACGGTTCAGAAAGGATCCCAAATGAATTCTGTAGAAGCAACCATCCAACAAGTGACCCCGGAACGGCTGATGCAACTGGCTTGGGGATATGCTCCAGCTCTGGCGATTGAAGCTGGAGTGCGGCTTGGTATTTTCGACATTCTCAATGACGGAAACAAGACACTCGATCAGATTGTATCTGCCACTGGATGCTCTGCACGCGGGCTGTCCGCAGTGCTGAACTTGCTGGCTGGATTCGGTCTCCTCGAAAAATCGGGCAAAAACGCATATGGCCTGACTCCCGAGAGCGAAGCATTCCTGGTAAGTGCAAAGCCAGGCTTTCAGGGCGGACTATTTAAACATATGAGCCGGCAACTGATGCCGAATTGGCTAAACCTAACCGATATTGTGCGCTCCGGAAAACCTGCTGAAAACGTGAGCGATGAGACCGATGGGGCCGCCTTTTTCAGGCAGTTTGTGGAAGACATTTTCCCCATGAGCTATCCATCGGCATGTGTGCTGGCGGACGGTCTGGGAATCACCAGGACCGATCATGCGGTTTCGGTGCTCGACCTGGCATCTGGATCGGGGGTCTGGGGAATTGCGTTGGCGCAGGCTTCGCCGAAGGTCCGGGTTCGGGCCGTGGATTGGGAAGGCGTGCTACCCGTTACGCGGCGGATAACAGATAAATTTGGACTGTCGGATCGCTTCACTTTTGTACCAGGAGATTTATTGGAAGCTGAATTCGGAGTGGACCATCAGGTTGCAACTCTTGGCCATATTCTTCATTCGGAGGGTGAAGAGCGCAGCCTATTGCTGCTCGAAAAAACATTTGCGGCACTGGCTCCGGGTGGCAGAATCGCAATTGCCGAATTTCTCGTGAATGACGACCGCACGGGTCCCATGAACGGCCTCATCTTTGCCGTGAATATGCTCGTGAACACCGCAGCGGGCAACACGTTCTCGTTTGCCGAGATTCGCAGATGGTTGCAGGAAACGGGTTTTACGAATGTACGGCAACTGGACGCTCCTGGCCCATCTCCGCTCATTCTTGCTGATCGCCCAACTGCGTGACGTGGTTGTACCGGTTTTATTTATAAGCGCATAAATTCAATGGCCCCGTCTTAAAAAAACGGGGCCATTATGTAAATTTTGTATCTTTCTTTGGAATCGATCTGGATATGCCAGTCAGGCGGACAGTTTATGGAGGCGGTCCCGCAACTCTTCAGGAATGCGTTCTTGTAAAGCCCTGGCCTGCTGGCTGAGATAGGTGGGCGCAGGAGTAATGATGGCCACGATGATCCACGCCAGCAGCGAAACTAAAAGCCCTAAAATCGCCATCCGTTGCACGCTGACCACCAGCGACATTTGATGAAGCTGTAGATTCAGGATGACCCAGTCCCGCAGCGGCTCAATGCGATGCAAGACCAGCAAAGCTGAAATAAATGTCGCAATGGCAAATGTGGATATACCGATCAGCAACATGTCAATGGCGCGATGCACATGCTGACGCGAGTGACAATGCGGACATTCTCGAAGATGCTCCTCATAGTCGGTACGCATTTCGGAATGCAACCCGGAGATGTCGTACCGCCATCCTGCAAGGATGTCCCCAATGGTAGGGTCGATACAACGAGTTTTCTGCATATTCTCCTGATTCCTCAACAACTTAACTGCTACCTACTATACATTGACTAGATTGTAGCGCGAACGTGAGCCAGTATCCAGAAATCTTTTCCCATGCCTTACAACTGAATAGATTCCAGTGGGATGCTTTGCGATGCAAGCAGCACTTTGTTTCCCAGCAGGCTCATCTTGCCGTCGAGCGCCCGCTCTGCGGAGATGCGTGCCAGCTCCGGTAAGTTATTGCTTTCCGACAGATGGGCCAGGACCACGAAGCGCGCTCCACCGTCATATTCATTGGCGAGATACTCCCCGACAGCGTCGTTCGACAGATGCCCGACGCGCGACAACACTCGCTGCTTCACCGCCCAGGGATATGGGCCATCCCGCAGCATTTCCAGATCGTGGTTGGATTCGATCATCAGCAGGTCAGCCCGCCGCAGATGCATGCGAACGTTGGGCGGCAGATATCCCAGGTCCGTGGCAATCGCGATCCTCATCCCTTCCGCCTGAAGAATAAATCCCACCGGATCGACGGCATCGTGCGGGACGGTGAAGGGCGTGACGCAAATATCACCAACCTCAAACGAAATACCGGCGCGAAAATATTCCACGGCGGGAAGAAAGGAGGGGTCGTCGTCATAGCTCGGCATAGTGGCCGAAGTGGGCTCCTCGGCGCACGATTGCAGATTGTCTTGCACGGGCATCGGCGGATCGGGCAGGAGACCTGCCGCATCTTCCTCAGCGGCGAGCGCGGGAAGTTCCAGCGATGCCTCCGTCAGATCAAGGGTGGACGCAAGGCCCGTGTCGGCTTCTGTGCCGTTGCCGGGTGCGGATGGCACCGCGCTCGCCTGCTGCTGGCGGCGCAAATCCAGCCACGCATTGAAGCTCATCGTCTTGCGCGGAGTCATCCAGCGCTTCCACGCAGCATGCGTCGCTTCCGTCGAATAGACCGGAACATTCCAGCGCCGCGCCAGCACGGAAAGCCCCTGGATATGGTCC
>DAHUZH010000114.1 GCA_027306695.1 Acidobacteriaceae bacterium | reverse complement strand
GCCCTGTCACCCCGATACTGGCCCACGGCGGTAAGGCAGTCGGGGGAAACTGCATCCGCGGTCTCAATCAAGGCAAGCTGCGACGTGCGGGCACTGCCGAGCGACTGGCTGGCGAGATAGGACGGCGCACTGCCGTTCATCGTGATCGTCGCCGCTTTCCACGCGGTGGTCGATGCGGACGGCGAATTGCTGTTGAGCGCAGTATTCATGCCCGCCGTCTCACCGAAAAGGTCCGCTACGTTGACGCTCTCCAAGGCAAACACTGTCGTCTGCCATTGCTGCTTGAACGAGAAATGGGTGAGATTGTTCTTGATCGTGCTGTACTGCATTTGGAGCATGGTGAGTTGTTGCACCAGGCTTGCATAGCTGGTGGGATCGAAGACGATATCCCCGAGACCGAACAAGCCAAAGCTCGGCGTTGCCGTGAGGAGCAATGCCGCGCCTGTCCCGATGAGCCATTTGCGGCGGTTGGTCAGTGTGACTTTCATAAAGCCTCCTGTGGTTCGGTTGAACTACATGCACTGCGGGCAGGTTGGGTCAAGCCTGTCCAGGGGAAATGCGTGGATGTGTGTTGGGCTTGTAATCGCGTCGGTGGACTGGAGGTAAATCCACGCGAGCGCGTTCCTGCCGGTATCCGTCCCAACAAGTAAAAGAGCAAGCAGGACAGCGGCAATGATTCCTGAAATCTCATAGAAACGATGGAGCGAAGTTGTCTGCATGGCTCTCATTCCTCCTCGGCAAGCTGGCGAGCAATCTGCGGAATGATCGCTACCCATTCCGGCCCGCTACGCTCGATGGCTTCCGCGATGGTGTACTCGATCTCAGAAAGCCAATCGGCGCGATTGAGGACAAGTGCCGCGGCAACCCGTTCGCCGGTAGATTGCACAGCCCATGCGTCGCGCCCTCCGCGCTTGGCGTCACGCGATTTGTGGAGCAGATGTTCATATCGGTCATTCATCGCAATGCTCCTCTCTATAACGTGGGATCGACGCGATGCTCCGCGTAGGACGGAATCAAGAGATCGGTGCCGATATAAACGCGGGCACGCGAGCCTTCCTTGAGCGTGATGATGGGCAGCCGGTCAAGAAAGTGATTGAGCACCTGCTCACCTTCGACGGCAGACTGCCCGGAGATCCCGTTCTGAATCTCGGTCGAAGGGGCAAGGATGCTGCCGTTGTTGCCAATCTGTGCGAGACCGCCTAAGCCGCCGATGGCGGCGGCCGCGGCGAACGCTTCCAGATAGCCGTGGTCCACCTTGGTTGCCAGGCCGGTGGTGCCAATCTGGTCCAGGCCGATGTATTTGGCAAACTCCAGAGAGAACCCATCGGGGCAGATGGCGCGATGGAAGGTAACGAACATCTTGCGTTGCTGCGCGTTGCCGACACTCTGCACCTCGCCTAGCAACCGCGTGCCTTGCGGCAAGAGAAGCTGCTGATGATCGTGGGAGTAGAGGTCTGTGGTGAGCGAAACCATGATCGGCCCGCTGAAACCGCCGTCGATGTGGTTAGTGACGACCCCCTCAAGCACCGTGCCCTCGAAGATGCGATAGAGACGGCCATCGTAGGTATCGAAGTTGTACCCGGCCATCGCGTTGCTCTTGCTGTCAGCCTTCGCCTCGACAGAGGCAGGTTTGGACGGTGCCGCGCCGCCGATTGCGGAAATAGCCGCCCCTTGCGTGGCCTCTGATGTGCTGGCGACGGCGGCAGCGGGAATCGTGCGTTGAAAATCAATCGCAACGGTATCGCTGTTAATCGCGTCCTGTTGTTGTTTCTCTTTGGCGAGCTGCTTCTGCTTAGCCTCGGCCTGAGCCTGCGGCACATTTGAGGTACGCTGCGGTGCATTTGGGCTGTCACCATAGATCGCTGAACGCTGCGCTGCGGTCATCGGCGGCGCGCCAGCGGCCTCCGGGCCGGGCGCACCCTCCGTCTGCTGTAGCTGCTGGAGCGCGGCGTTAAGTTCCTGTTGATGCTGCCGCGCTTCGGCGTCACGCTGCGCCTGCAACTGCTGCTGCGACTCAAAGCTGTTCACTTGCTGAGCGTTCGGCGCTGCGGGACGCATCGGCATGGCGCTGGCCGGAGCATTCTTCTTGCTGCCGCTCAGCAAGCTGGACAGATTGGCGATACCGATAAGGCCGATGATGACGACCAGGGCAATGACGATCGGCATACTTTTCCGCACGGGAGGTTTTGCCTCGGGTTGTTCCGGTACGGTTGCAGGGGCATTCTGATTCGGTTCCGGCATGGCTACCTCGCTTCCTCGGTGAGGTGAAATTCAACCTTCTGCTTGCCGATGGCGAGGTAGCCGTTCTCCAACTGCTTCGGAACGGTATAGAGGCCATTGGCGAAATCAAAGTTGATGAGCGACGGCTTTTTATCTTTGACCTCGTAGAGAGCAGGCGTCTCTTGAAATTGACCGCGCAGATAGGTGAACTTGTCGTCGCGCCATATCGCCTGCAAGCCAAGCTCTTTGCCCTTCGACTTATCCCACGTGTAGTCAAAGTGAAGCGAGCCGGGATACTGGCTGCGGTACGTCTCTTCCTGCGTCTTTTCCGCTTTCAGCGTTGCGGCCTGGGCAGCCTGCGCGGCGACCGCTTCCTGCTTCACCTTGTCCAGTTCGGCTGCGGGAACGAAGACAGGCATCTCGATCAGCCTGTCCTTTGCAGCTTTGTCGCCTGGAGCGATGAAGATTTTGGAGTCGAAGTGGGGATCGTCATCGCCGGAGACTTCCCGCAACTGCAAGGTGTACTCGTTGCCGTGATCGGAGACGATGTGAACGTCCGTCGTACCACCCGCAACTTTCGGCTTGATGCTGATGAAGCGGCTGGCGACATGGCCGCCATCAAACACCCAATCCACGGTGTCACCGGCAAAGACGTTCGCAACTTTCTCCTGATCTGGAACCAGGATCAACGTCGATTGCAGTAAACCGGCACGAACCACAGGGGGCGTGTCCGTCTCGGACACGGTGATGGTGCGCGGCGCGTTGGGCTGAAGGTGCTTCTGCTCGGGTGTCGTCGGGCCGGACGCAGAGGCAATGCTTGCGGTCAACGTTAGGCCAGCGGTAACGATGATGAGGATGGGTGGTTTCATTGCTCTGGTCCTTTCGGGTTAAGCGGACTCACCTTGGGCGAACCGCGTGATGCCCTCGGTGAGTCCGTACTTGGCGATGAGTTTCGACCGGCGTACCCGGTCCTTGGGTTTAGTGGAGAACGTCGCATAGCTTCGGCTGTCGAGATTGAGCGTGACCACTTTGGTGAGGCCGTCACGTCGCATGTATAGACCTTCGCGATCCTGCAAGCTCTCGAAGAGAGCGAGCTGCTGTTCCGTCATCTTGAACAGCTCGGCGTACCGCTTCCGATTGAACGTTGCGTCTTTCAGGAAGAGGAAGGAAGTGCAGGAGTTTACGATGCTGTCGGCGTTCGCGCCTAAGTCATCCCCAGACTGACCAATCATGGTGACGCCGCCAAGATTCTTGCGAACCGTCTTAATCGAAGCAAGCGCACCATCCAATAACTGCTTGTTCTTCATCGAAGAGAAGATTTCTTCGATGAGGATGTGTTTGGGCACACCGAGATTGACGGGGTTGTAGAGCACGTCGTTAATCCGCCGCAATAGCCACACCATCAGAGGCTCTATCAGGTCGGCGTACTGCTCGTTGTTCACTCCCTGGAAGTCGAAGCATTGCAGGCGGGAGAGCGAGAGGCTGTCTTCTACGTTGTCGAAGACAGCGTTATAAATGCCTTTGCCAACCCACTTCGACATGTAGCGGTCGAGCTTCTTGGGCAGGAAGAGATTGGAGAGGCGGCGGTTTTCAGCGTCCAGCAGGTAGATGTCCTGCACGGCCTTATGGATCACATCGTCGTCTTCAGGTTCCAGCTCCGCGCCACCGTTGGTGAGCAGGAGCTTCACAAAGGAATACAGGAACTTGATGTTGCTCTCGGTCGGCTCAAGAGAGAACAATGCGACACGCGGGCCATCTTTGCCGATGCGGTCTACACGCCCGCCGTATAGCTCGACGACACTTTCATAGCTACCGCCGATGTCGAAGATGTACGTGAAACCGCCGTACTTCTGCTCCAGCGCAACGGTCGCATTGCCGATCACGCTTTTACCGCTGCCGGTTGGCCCGATGATGAGCATGACGCGCACACCGTCCACGTAGGCGTCCTGAAAGAATGGCGTGCGAGTGCGTGTCTCGAAGACATTCAGGTACTCAGAGTCGAGGTCTTCGGAGTGTGGATGTCCGATGTGCGGAGCGAACACGGAGGACAGCCGTGCATGATGTTCCTCACTGAGCCACATAGGAAATACATTGAACTTTCCATTGCCGGGGAACATGGCATAGAACGCACACAGATTGCCAAGGGTTTCCTCGATCACCTGCGCCCGCGCATCGACGAAGATCCTATGCACGGCGGGCGCGGTGTCGCGTAGCTGCTCCGCGCTGTTGGCGGCAAGCAACAAGCGGAGCGAGTATTCGCCTTGCGCCTTCTTATCCAGTTCGCGGATGACAAGGCTCAAGTCATCGACGCTGCTGTTAGCCGCTTTCGCGCCTGCGCCCGTTTCCAGTGAAGCCGTATCGCGTCCGCTCATCACGCGGGTCAGCACACCGACTTTGAAAAAGCTGATGAATTTCTCCTGAGCGTCGATCTCGCTGCGGGCCGCGGTGGTTGACTTGGGCCGCCATGTAGAGCACAACACGCTATCGCAATCGAGCGTGAGCAGCCCGGAGAAGAGGCACGGCCTCGACGCTTCAGGTGTGGTCTTGAGGGAGTACATCTGCACGTATCGCTTGCCTACGCGCAGATGATCGCTGTGCCATGCAACGGGATTGCTGACGATCTGCCGGTCTACGCCCGCATCGTCACGGAGCTGCGTTTGCGCGGCCCACTCTTCAAGGTTGAAGAGATAGCTGAAAAACTGAAAGACATCATTCTTCGGCAGAAGGCGCAATCCAAGTGCCCTGCCGAGATGGCTTTCAAGGATGGCTGCCGTCTTCTGAAGCTCGGCCAACATGCGCGAGGTGTCTGCGGTGTTCTCCTGCGGCTCGCGCTCAAACGCTTTGGCCTTCGACGGCTCCAGCGTGAGGCACCAATGGAGATCGATGCGGCGGAAGGCCGCCGTCTTCTCAAGGAACGTAAGCCGGTCGTCTACGAATACTTGCGTCGCGGGGTTCGCATATGTGCTCTGACGGGGCAGTTCAAATCCCGACATGACACGCGCATATTGATACAGGCACGAGCCTTCAGGCAGCCCACGTAGTGCTCCCTCAATTGACCGCATCCGCGATTCAAGTTCTTGGTCGGCCAAACCTTCTTCATCAATCCCTGCGAGCGCAAACAGGCATCCATAGCCGCCGCCTTTCAAGGCGAAGATGCTGGGGCCGATGAAGCGTGCGATTGGAACGATGCTGCACGCGGCTCCGGCCTTGGCGAACCACGGAACAAATTTGACTTGCTCAGTATTTGCGCGGGTCATAGTAGGACTTCTGGTTGAGGCTGAGGCCCCAGAGCTGAAACATCTTTGGGTGTTTACGAACGATGAGCCAAGCTCCCACGGCAAGCGTGGGGAAGGCGATCATCGCCAGCAGGCGAAACCCAACGAGGAAAACCGTTACGCAGACGAATACGATCGCCATCCATGCTGTGAGGTCGAGGCCGAGTTTGGCTCTCGGACGATTCAGCGCTTGATTGATAGGTAACGGTTCTCCCCGCTTGGTCATGGGCGCATCTCACATCGACTGTCCGGTAAGAGAACCGATCCAGCCCGCGCCCCATCCCAGAACTCCGGCACCAAAGAGCGCACCGAAAAGGCCGGGAATGGCGTCCTGAAAGCGACCACTCATCATGCGGATTCCCGCAAAGATGAGTCCGCCAAAGCAGATCACGGCCCCAGCGTAGATGGCGAAGGTTTTGAACGTGGCCATCAGGGTGGCTGCCCCGGAGAAGTCCATCGTTCCCTGGGCATGAGCGACCCCGCTACTTACACCCGCAAAGGCGAGAGCAATCAGCGTCGGTCCCATGACGTGAGCGGCACGGCGGAGTTTTTGTCTGGAGAAGAGTGGCCACCGTTGAGCGGCGGCATTGGACGACCGATTCAGGATAATTTCTGACCGGAACGCACGGCGGATTCTGGGCATCTTTGCACCTCCGCTGACTTGGTGATGTCAGCTAGGCGCAACCCTAAGGGCGCTCGGCGGAAACGTCCAATGACTTTTTGAGCGAGCGTCATTCCAAAATGGAATGACGCCCCCCGGATTAACGCGGTTTTCTAGCTCGTAGGTTTGGAGGGGGTCGAGCTTTCCGACGCTGCACGCAAATTGTGCAACAAGCTGTTGCACAATCTTCTTTGCAAGCTGCTCTTCGGATACTCCTCATCCATTTAAGGCTTCTGAGAGCGACGAGCGAGACGGGCCAGAGGTGGCCCAGGCTAGTTGTTCGCTTCGTCATCTCGTTCTTCTTCGAGCAGGGCCGCTTCATAATCCTGGCCGCCGTAGAAGATTCCAATGATATTGACTCGGTCTTCATCCACATGGAAGGCGATGGCGGCGCGCTTTCGGTAGCCGGTGATGCGGAGGCCAGGACGGATGTCGTCGCGCCGGTTTCCACGGGCGGGGAAGGTACTCAGGCTCTCACAGTACGTCACGATGCCGTCGGTGAAGCGCGCAGCGATCTCCGGAGACGCCTCCATAGCAATGTAGCCGTACAGCTCAACGAGCTGCGCTTCGGCTTCCGGTGTGAAGACGACAGAGTAGGTCATTGCCCCTTCTTCGCAAGCGCATTTTTATGGGAGTTCGACAGGGCAGAGCGTACGTGCTGCGCCGATACGGCACGAGATGGGTCGGCTTTGAGCGCGTCGTATGCGGGTACGACAGTCTCCCGTAACCAGTCTTCAACGGCACGATCGCGGGCAAGAAGGGTCCGCAGACCGTCGCGGATGACTTCGCTTTCCGTGGCGTATTCGCCTTTGGCTACCTTCGCGCGTACTAGATCGGCCATTTCATTGGGCAGCGTAATGCTGAGTTGCTGTGTGGAGCGCATGGAAGACCCCCAATCCTGAACAAGATTCAATCCTATTCCATCCTACTCCATTTGCAAGATCAGCGGATTGGGCTTTTTGAAGGCACTGCTGAACCTCAAGGGGATATGGGCTTGAAAAAAGCAGAGGTCGGCTCGGTATCCCTTGATAAAGCAACGGAGATTTTCGCAAGGGCGCTTCAGCACCCTCCTCCGCACCTTCGCGAAAAGTGGCAGGTTCCGGCGACCTTCTGCCCACACGGCAGAGGTCTGTAACCAAAAAGCAGAGGTCGACGAGGGTGCTGGCGAGGGTGCTGAACCTTTGCCTACGGATTTTTTCAATGACTTACAGTGCTTTTGGTAGCCAAGGGTGCTCATAGCTTCGATGAGTTATGACCAAAAGCACTTCTGTCACGGCAGAGGTCGCGGGTTCGAGCCCCGTCGTCCCCGCCATCATTCTAAAGCACTTAGGATGATGGGTGACCCCCAAAAGACAGAGGTCTCGGGTTTGATATGGGTGCAATATGCACCTTACCCCGTGATCTGTGGGTGTTTTTCATCCTGCGTTTCACCCAGATTCGGAACCATCATCCTTACAACCTTGCTTTGTGCGGCCCGCTTGTTGGAGGTCGTCGCCTGCGTGTATACCTCAAGCGTGATCCTGCTATTCGCGTGCCGTAAAAGCTCCTGGACGGTCTTTACATCTTCCCCATTCGCCTTCAGCAACGTGCCAAAAGTATGACGGAAGGTGTGCCAGCCGATTTGTTTGTGAATGCCGATTGCTTTCGCTACCGGACGGATATGCCGCTTCATCAGGTTGTCTGGCCAGTACGGTTGCTTGCCCCGCATGACCTCGCTGGCAAAGACATAATCGTCAATCAGTGGGTACGCACTCTGGCGACGCCAGCGCATCAAGTCCTCCGCCATATAACTATCGAGCGGAACCGGCTTGGCTGATGCCTCCGTCTTGCAGTCGCCCACCACCTGATGCCAGATGGAACGGGTCACATTGAGTTCAAGATTGTCGAAGTCCACATCCCGCCACCGCAGGGCCAGAAGTTCGCTAATGCGAAGTCCCGTCCCGGCGTCCAGCAAAACGAGCGTACGTTCCCGAACACCGAGTTTGCCGAGCAGCCGTTGAATTTCGACGAGTTCCAGAACATCGGGAATGCGCTCTCGCTTCGCGCTCTGCCGAACGAGCTTGATCGGGTTTCGATCCGTCCATTCGTATCGCATCGCGTGTGTGAAGAGTGCACTCATGAGATTCCGTATCTTGGCTCGTGTGCCCTTCGCCCGCTTTATCCCGTCCAGCCAATCTTCGACTGCGACGGATTTCACCTGGTCGAGCGTGTGATCTCCCCAACGAGGAAGAATCCAGTTCTCCAGATTGCATTCATAGGCAGATCGCGTCGAGAACGCCTTCCTCCCGTTACGATCACCGGCCAGTTCTTTCAGCCTGTAATGCGCAACGAGCAGTGCGATTGTGCTCGGCCCGGTTCCTGCCTGCGGGGTTTCTTGATTAGCGTCGAGCCGCGACTCGGCGAGCGGATCGAAGTCTACTCGATGGATGCAATTGGGCGGCGGCTTTACGAGTTGAATCTTGGGAAGCTGCGTATCGCGTCGAGCGCTGTGGTGCGTGACTTGATGGAACTGGCTTCCAAGGCGGTGGGCGGGCACAAGTTTTCGCTGCGATTCCTGACCACGGAATGGGAGCAGGTGGTCGATGGCTGGCAGTTGGAGAGTTGGGAAGACTACAGGGACATTGTTCGGCTTGGGCGGAAGACGCGCCTGAAAGAACCCCAACGGCAACTGCTGTGGTCGATCTTCGAGAAGGTTCGCTCTGGATTGCGGGAACAGGGATTGCTGACGACTTCCGGAATGTTCAACGTGCTCGCGCGGCACTATGCCGCAGGCGCATCCACGCCCTTCGACTTCGCAGTCGTCGATGAGGCGCAGGACATCAGCATCGCGCAGGTTCGGTTCCTCGCAGCCATCGGTGCGGGACGGTCCAATGGCCTCTTCTTTGCCGGCGATCTTGGCCAGCGCATCTTCCAGCAGCCGTTCTCATGGAAGACTGCCGGAGTGGATGTGCGCGGTCGATCCACGAGCCTCAAGATCAATTACCGGACATCGCACCAGATTCGCTCGCAGGCCGACCGCCTGCTGGAGCCGCAGATTGCGGACGTTGACGGAAACCTTGAGGAGCGCAGGGGGACGGTCTCACTCTTCAATGGGCCGCAGCCGGACATCAAAACTTATCCGTCTACGGATGAGGAGAGCAAAGCAGTTGGTGACTGGTTGACCCACCTACTCAAGAATGGAATTCAACCACACGAAATCGCGCTCTTCGTCCGCTCCTCCGCCCGGCTTGACCGCGCCAAGGCCGCAGCCCAACGGGCAGAGATAAAGTACAAAATTCTCGACGAGCATGTTGAGACGACTTCCGGCCATCTGTCCGTAAGCACGATGCACTTGGCAAAGGGACTGGAGTTCCGGGCGGTGGGCGTGATGGCGTGTGATGACGAGGTGATTCCGCTTCAGGAACGAATCGAGACTGTCACGGACGAATCCGATCTTGAGGATGTCTATAACACCGAACGGCACCTGCTTTACGTCGCCTGCACCCGCGCCCGTGACCATTTGCTTGTGACCAGTGCCGAACCTGCGTCAGAGTTTCTGGAAGACCTGCGGGCGATTTAGTGTGAGCGCGTGATGTATCCATCCAGTTCTTGCGTAAATCGCGTCCGGTAACGACGACAATGTTTGAAGAGTTGCTGGCCCGCATGGCAAAAGTAGGACAAATTGACCTGTTTTTGCTAAGCTCACATCTTTTGCAGAATGCATGATACTGGTCTCATGTGTGCATTTTGGCTCCCTAATTATACGCAAAAATATACGTAATTCACTTGTTTTCGTATATGATAAGGGGATGGCATCGCTTGAGTCCTACCTCGATCAGCAGATAGCTCAGGGACGCGCTTACTTCTCCAAAGAAGAAGCCATGAGAAGTCTCGGCTTATCGCCATCTGCGTTCGCCGCAGCTGCTCATAGGCTGGGGAAGAAGCGCAAGCTCGTCAACGCTCGCCACGAGTTCTATCTGATTCTGCGCCCCGAAGACCGGAGTCTCGGTGCGCCCGATCCTGTTCGTTGGATCGACCCTCTTATGCAGCATCAACGCATCGACTATCGCGTCTCGCTACTGCGAGCAGCAGCGTTTCATGGCGCATCTCATCAGGCTGCGATGGTATTCCAGATCGTCGTTCCAAAGCAGCTCCGCTTGCTTGAAATCGGCCGTCATCGGCTTCAGTTCATCTACCAGGCACCCGAGATCTTCGAGCAGGCGAATCGGCCGGAATGGCTGGACAAGATAAAGACCGCTGAGGGTTTCACCAAAGTCGCCGGGGTCGAGCTGACCCTGCTGGATT
Organism: Acidobacteriaceae bacterium; assembly: GCA_027306695.1. Lineage (GTDB taxonomy): Bacteria > Acidobacteriota > Terriglobia > Terriglobales > Acidobacteriaceae > JAKAAZ01. The sequence continues at coordinate 891 of DAHUZH010000114.1, read as the reverse complement.
GCGTGCGCTACTTCCATAAGGCATCCGGTATCGACGGAGTGGCGCAGATCGTCAAAGACATCGGCGCTAAAGCGGTCCCGCGCAAGCTGGCGAAGATCGCAGAATTCTATGAGAACTCTGCGGTTCGCCGGCTGGGTTATCTGCTCGACCTGGCAGGCTATTCCCGGCAGTCGGCGGCGCTGGAGTCGTTTGCGGCCCAGGCGAAATCTTTCAAGCCACTCGATCCGGCCATCAGGCCGATTCTGGAAACCTCTGCGGAAGCCGCTGAGAAGAACATGAAGTGGCGTCTAACAATCCATGAGCCGGTGGAGGTGGATTTTTGATTCCCAGCGCTTACCTTCAGGAGTGGACAGCCAAAGCTCCATGGCCCGACCTACGACAGGTGGAACAAGACCTCATCATCTGCCGCGCTCTCTGTGACCTGTTTAATGCCTCCGAGCTGCAAGGCAAGATTGCCTTCCGTGGCGGCACTGCGATCCACAAGCTGCTCTTTGCGCAACCGCTTCGATATTCCGAAGACATCGACCTCGTCCAGACAGAAGCCGAGCCGATTGGCGCGACCGTCGATGCTGTGCGTAAGTCTCTATCGTGGCTCGGCGACTGCAAAAGAGAGCAGGCCGGTCATTCCATTCATCTCATCTTCCGCTATGCTTCCGAAGGGGAAAGCGCCTTCCTTCCCGCCTCGAAGACCATCTCCATCACTCGATTGTTGGCCTCCCGCTTGTTCGCAGAGATGGCTCGCGTGTAAACGTCGAGCGTGATCCGCGAGTTCGCATGACGCAGAAGTTCCTGCGCCGTTTTGAGGTCAACGGATCTGGCCTGCCCGATGTTTTGTACCAGTTGGATAGTTAGTGTAGCGCAACGAGCGGGTCAGTTATCTCGCCGCAGTCG
>DAHUZH010000113.1 GCA_027306695.1 Acidobacteriaceae bacterium | reverse complement strand
CTGTCAGGCCGAGCTTGACGGCGAACTTCTGTTCGATCAGACTGGCCACCATGGCCCGTGTCCAGAGACCGAAATCCAGACCATACTGGCGTGGATCTTTCCCGTTGACCCAGGAGAAAACTTGCTTCTCCTGGCGCGGCGTCAGCGTGCGCGGGCGCCCGGTTGCAGGCCGCGAGCGCAGCGCTTTCAATCCCTTGCCGCGATCAGAGGCGACAGCGAGCCACTTGTAGATCGTGGTGCGATTGAAGCCGTAGGAAGCGATCACGGATGAGGACCGTTCACCTTCGCGGACGCGTTCCACAGCCATCAAACGAATGGATTCAAGAGTCTTGTGGTCGAAGGTGCGCCCATCTCGCTGCATGACTCATGCTACGAAATCGAGGTCTTGATTACCACATAAATGTCGCCTTACTTGGCGACTAGTGGGTAAGTCCTTTGCTGTGCTCAAGGTGATGGACAAAGAGAAGGCAGACGTATTTGACCGGGAGTTGCGTGCAATGTCGGCGAGAGCGCGATAGACTGCGGACACTGGCCTCCCAAACGGCGGTAAGGCGGTCTCCAACCGGGATGCTCTGCCAAAACGATAGGTCTCCGCTTGCTGCTGTTTGGGGTTGGTGATCTTGCGGATCGTCTTATCCATGATTACTGACGCTCCACCAGCATCTGCTCGGTCACAAGCTGGGTTAGATCGCGCTTTTCCAGGCCGTGCTCGCGCTTGTTGAACTCATCCACTCTGCTCGGCGGCGTCTCGAAGCACTTCGACATCGGCCATGTCCCGCAGCCGACCGGTAGCGAGTTTGTTACGGATCAGATGTTCCCGCGAGATGACGTGCGCGGGGATTTCTCCCTCGACCAATCCCTCGACCCGGCCCTGCCACGCTTCATCGAAGTCGATGCCATCGATTCGTTGCAAGATATCGATCCGCGCCGGGGGTTGGCCGATCTGGAAGCCGGAGCCTCGCTCGTCGTTGAAATCCGCAGGGCTGAATCCCAGTAAAGGCGCGCCAAAGGCTGCGAGAGCCGCATAAACAGCCTGAGAATTTTCTTTACCCCCGCGGATAAAGATGTCAAGGTCTTTCGTCGCTCGAGGTTCGGCATGAACGCCAACCGCGTAGCCGCCTATAACAAGATACTTAACCCCGTGTGCGTTGAACGCGAGTAAGAGTTCTTTCAGATCTTTGTTCATCATCCAATCGAACTCCTTTGAACGCGTACGCATCGACACTCGCCTCCCAGACAGCGGTCAGGCGGTCTCCAACCGGGACGCTCTGCCAGTAGCGATAGATCTCTGACTGCTGCTGTCGAGGATCAGTGACCTTGCGGATTGTCTTATCCATTTATCGCCGCTCCACCAGCATCTGCTCGGTGACGAGTTGCGTGAGATCGCGTTTCTCCAGGCCATGTTCGCGTTTGTTGAACTCATCCACCTTACTCGACCAATTCATGGAGCAGAACTTCGGCCCGCACATGGAGCAGAAAGCCGCTTCCTTGTAATAGTCGTCGGGCAGCGTTTCATCGTGCATCGATCGAGCCGTCTCCGGGTCGAGCGAAAGCGCGAATTGCTTGTCCCAGTCGAAGGTGTAGCGGGCATGGCTGATGGCATCATCGCGGTCCCGTGCGCCGGGCCGGTGCCGCGCGACATCCGCCGCGTGCGCGGCAATTTTGTAGGCGATGATGCCGTCCTTCACGTCTTTTTCGTTGGGCAGCCCGAGATGCTCCTTCGGCGTGACATAGCAGAGCATCGCCGCGCCGTACCAGCCGATCATCGCCGCGCCGATGGCGCTGGTGATGTGGTCGTAGCCCGGCGCAATGTCCGTCACCAGCGGGCCTAATGTGTAAAAGGGCGCGGCATGGCAAAGCTCGACTTCTTTTTCCACCTGCTCCTTGATCTTGTCGAGCTGGACATGGCCCGGTCCTTCAATCATGGTCTGCACGTCGGATTTCCAGGCGACGGTGGTCAACTCTCCGAGGGTTTTCAATTCGGCAAACTGCGCTTCATCGCTGGCATCGGCCAGGCAGCCGGGACGCAATCCATCGCCGAGCGAAAAGCTGACGTCGTGCTTGGCCATTACTTTGACGATGCGGTCGAAATTCTCATACAGAAAATTTTGCTTATGGTGGTGCGTCATCCACTGCGCTAGAATCGCGCCGCCACGGCTGACAATGCCAGTGATCCGCTTCGCAACCATCGGCACATATTGAATGAGAACGCCTGCGTGGACGGTGAAATAATCGACGCCCTGCTCGGCCTGCTCCTCGATCACTTCCAGATACACATTGATGTTCAGGTCTTCCAGTTTCTTCACACGGTTCAGCGCTTCATAAATCGGGACAGTCCCAATCGGCACGGGCGAGTGGCGCAGGATCGCTTCGCGAATCTCATGAATGTCGCCGCCGGTCGAAAGGTCCATCACCGTGTCCGCACCAAAGTGGACGGATGTATGTAGCTTGCGCAGCTCTTCCTCGATGTTCGATGTGATGGCCGAATTGCCGATGTTCGCATTGATCTTGCACTTCGACGCAACTCCAATGGCCATCGGCTCCAGTTCCGGATGGTTCACGTTCGCGGGAATAATCATGCGTCCGGCGGCAACTTCGTCGCGAATCAATTCCGCGGAGAGCTTTTCCACCTGCGCAACGTAGGCCATCTCCTCGGTCGTCTTGCCCTGGCGCGCGAAATGCATTTGCGACATGTTCCAATCGCCGGTGCGTTCGGCTTCCTTGCGCCGTTTCACGATCCATTCCGTGCGCCCGGTTGGGAGCTTCGCGTCGTGGGTGTGTGCTGCCTGCTCGGGATGACTGCCATTGCTACTCATATTCTCCTCGTGCTTCTGGGATGATTTTCCGTGTCAATGAATGCGTTACATCGATGATCGGATTATACGCTGCCAGTTAATGTGGCGCAGATGAATGGAATCACATTTGCACAGTATCCATGCACCTTCTGGCACGCCTCGAAAGCCAATTGAAGAACTTTTTTAGAATCCGTATTTCGCGAAGACCGTCTTCGCTTTCCAGCAACTTTGGCGCATAATGAAATGTGGCTTGCAAGCAATGCATGTCTATAGATGCGGCATAATCTCCGCAATCTGTAAACTTGAGATGTATGGATTTGAAGGTGCGAACTTCGTATGCAGAAAAATAATGCTGGCATTCGTATTGCCATTGCAACCGTGATTATTGTTGGCACAATTCTCTACCTCGCTATTACTGGGATCCGTGCCAACAAAAGCTATTACGTCACGATCCAGGAATTGCAGAGCATGGGAAATCATGCCTACACGCGGCACTTGCGGGTGGCCGGGAACGTGCAGCCTGGTTCGATCCAACGCGACGGCGCACACCTCCAATTTGTGCTGGTGGAACAAGGCCGCATGCTGCATGTCAACTACGCAGGGGGCGATCCGCCTCCCGATACCTTCAAAGACAATGCGCAAGCGCTGGCCGTCGGCATGTATGGCCGAGATGGCGTCTTTCACGCCACGCAAATACAGGCCAAATGTGCTTCAAAATATGCGCCCGCCGCTCCCGGGACCCAGCCCAAGCAAACGGCTTCCATGGCGCAAAAGAGCTAGCCAACTCTCCACGTCCTTCGTCATGCGAAAGATTTTCCGTATACTCCACTCGTGCCTTCCGCAATTGAACTCCGCGATGTCTCGAAGCTTTACGGCCGCTTTGCTGCTTTGCGAAGAGTGACGGCGGAATTTGTCACGGGCCATTGCTATGTCGTGCTGGGTCAGAATGGAGCAGGAAAATCCACTCTTCTGCGCACCATTGCCGGGTTGATCCGGCCCAGCTTCGGAACGCTGGCCGTACTTGGCTCGGCGGAGATCGCAGCAGTCCGCCACCGTATCGGATATCTCAGCCACGACTCAATGTTGTATGACGAACTGACGGCGATGGAAAACATGCGCTATAGCGCATCTCTCTATAACGACGGTTCTGTCTCGGCCAACTCCACCCCAGAGCAGGTGCTCGCAATGGTGGGCCTCGATTCGCGGCTGGACCGGCCAGTGGGAAAATTTTCGCAGGGCATGCGGCAGCGTGCAGCCCTGGCGCGTGTACTGTTGCCGCAGCCAGAGTTGTTGCTATTGGACGAACCGTTTTCCAACGTCGATGCCGCCAGCAGCTTACAGATGCTGCATGTCCTCGCGCAGCTTCGAGCGGAAGGAAAGACTGTCCTTCTCACCACCCACCAGCCAGAGTTGGCGCGCCCGATTGCAGATTCCTTTTGCACGATGCAGGATGGCCAAATCATGTGCATGGAAAGATTTCCCGGCGAAGGAAACCACGCATGAAGACGAATGCCTGCCGGATGCTTGATGCCCTCGGCATCTCCTACGAAACCCGCGAATATACGGTCGATCCTGACGACCTTTCCGGCCAGACGGTGGCGAAGAAAATTGGCTTGCCCCCGGAGCAAGTCTTCAAAACGCTGCTGTGCCGCGTCGATCAAGCCCATATCGTCTTCGCCGTGCTTTCCGTGGCCGCCGAACTGGACTTCAAAAAACTGGCCGCAGCAGTCAATGGGCGCCGCGCCGAACTTGTCCCCATCAAGGAAGTGCAGCCGCTCACCGGTTATATTCGCGGCGGCGTCACCGTATTCGGCAGCAAAAAAGCCTTCCCTGTTTTCGCGGACGAGAGCATCGAATTGTTCGACGCGATTTCTGTCTCCGCCGGAATGCGTGGTTTGCAAATTCTGCTTGCACCCGCCGACTACCTGCGCGCAGCGGAGGCGAAGCTGGTCGATCTGACGCGCCTGCCAGCAAGTTCTCACCTGGGAGCGGCCCAGTGAACTACGCGCGCGTGGTCTGGGCACACCTCGAAAAAGATTTGCGGCTGGAATGGCGCTCGAAGGACGCCATCAACGGGATGCTGTTTTTCTCGCTGCTGGTGGTTGTGCTATTCAGCTTCGCCTTCGATCCCACCATGGCCGTCTCGCGCCAGATTTCCGGCGGCATTTTATGGGTTGCGCTGCTGTTCGCCTCCGTCACCGCGCTAAACCAGACATGGACCCGCGAACTGCGCCATCAGGTGCTCGACGCGCAACGCATGGCGCCCAGTCCGCCGAGCGCGCTTTTTCTATCGAAGGTGCTGGCGAACTTTCTTTTCGTCACCGTCATCCAGATAGTATTGGGCCCGCTGTTCGTCGTCTTCTACAACCTGCGCGCGTTGGGCCAGGGCTGGCTGATGGCGCTCGTGCTGCCGCTGGGGACTTTGGCGCTGGTAGTGAATGGAACATTTTTTGCAGCGCTTTCGCTGCGCACACGCAACCGCGAAATGCTGCTGCCGCTGATTCTCTTCCCTATTTCTATTCCCGCGCTGTTGGCCATGGTGCAGGCAACGACGGCCATTCTGACCGCAGAGTCCGATCCGGGTCTGTGGATTCGCATGCTGGGCGGTTACGACGTCATTTTTTTGACACTCTGCCTGCTCCTATTCAAAACCGTTCTCGATGCAGAGTAGTCTTTGGCGTAAACTACGTTGTTGCCGGTTTTTCTATGGCCATGAAAAAAACTTTGCTCATTGGATTACCCCTCGCGCTGACATTGCTGACCATGGGCTTTTATCAAGCCATGTACGTGGCCCCAACGGAAGCCACTATGGGCAACATCCAGCGCATCTTTTACTATCACTTCCCTTCCGCCATCATGGCGTTGTTGTTTCCCTATGTGAACTTTGCGGCGTCGCTGGTATATTTGGCAACGCGGCGTTCCAATCCTTTGCGCGCACAGGCGGCAGACGCGCTGGCGCTGGCTTCCGCGGAAATGACGCTGATCTTTTGCAGCATTGGCCTGGCGACCGGAATGTTGTGGGCGCGTCCTGTGTGGGGGATTTGGTGGACCTGGGACGAGCGCCTGACCAGCTTTCTCATGCTGTGGCTGATCTATGTCAGCTATCTGCTGCTGCGCCGTTTTACAGCCGGTGGGCAGACGCAAACGCTGGCCGCTGTGCTGTCGGTGTTCGCTGCCATCGACGTTCCCATCGTCTACATGTCGATCCGATGGTGGCGCACGCAACATCCCTCGCCGGTGATCGGCGGCGGCCCCAACTCTGGTCTTGACCCCAGCATGTGGCCCGCCGTCTGGTGGAACCTGGCAGGCTGGTTTGTATGGGGAGTGATGCTGGTCACGCTGCGCTATAAACTGGAACGTAAACGTCAGATGGTCGAGCAGGAATCCGCGCTCCAGGCGCTCGAAGCCAGCCTGGAGCCCACACGATAGTATTTTTGCTATACATTAAAAGCGTATGAACCATCGCCATCTTATACTTGCCTATTGTGTGACCTGGTTTCTGCAACTGGGATATCTCAGCTACGTCCTGCTGGGTTGGCGTCGCCTGCGCAAGTAATATATTCGCCTTCCCTCGGTCTGGTACATACTCGATTCCTTCCAGACGAACTTTCCATCTTTCTGTAGCAGTCAGCGCTCCACTCGGTAAAATAGTGGATGAGAAAGGTTTCCCATGCTTATCGTGATGAAAAAGCAGGCCAGCGCGGAGGAAGTCCGCGCCGTTTGCGAACATATTGAAAGTCTCGGCCTGCGTCCGCATCCATTGCCCGGAGCGCAGCGCACCGCCATCGGGATCACCGGCAATCAGAGCACGATCAATCAAGGCACGTTTGAGGAACTCTCTGGTGTGGCTGAAGTCATCCGCGTCACCAAGCCGTACAAGCTGGTGAGCCGTGATGTAAAGGAAGACGATACCGTCATTTATTTTCCTGGCACGAACGCCTCCATCGGCGGAAAAAATCTGGCGATCATGGCTGGACCGTGCTCGATTGAAACACGCGAGCAGGCCTTCGCAGTGGCCGAACAAGTGGCCGCAGCCGGTGCACAGTTCTTTCGCGGCGGCGCGTATAAACCTCGCACGTCGCCTTACGCCTTTCAGGGGCTGGGCGAAGAAGCGCTCAAAATCATGGTCGAGATTCGCGATGCCTTCGGGCTGCGCATTGTGACCGAGGCACTCGACCATGAATCGCTGGAGTTGGTCGAGAAATATGCAGATGTGATCCAGATCGGTGCGCGCAATATGCAGAACTACACTCTGCTGCGCGAGGCGGGCCGTACACGCAAGCCGGTGCTGTTGAAGCGCGGCATGGCGTCGACGCTGGAAGAACTTTTGATGGCCGCCGAATATATCATGAGCGAAGGCAACTATCAGGTCATCCTCTGCGAGCGCGGTATACGTACCTTCGTCGATCACACGCGCAACACGCTCGACCTCAGCATTGTTCCAGCAGTGCAGCGACTGAGCCATCTGCCGATCATCGTCGACCCGAGCCACGGGACGGGCAAGCGCAATAAGGTCGTTCCCCTGGCGCGCGCCGCCGTCGCCGTCGGTGCGGATGGCCTGATAATCGAAGTGCATCATCAACCGGACAAAGCATTGTCCGACGGCGCGCAGTCCATCTATCCGCAGCAGTTTGCTGAAATGGTCGGTGAGGTCCGCCAGATCGCCCGTATTCTGCATCGCGACGTACCGGACGGTATTCAGGTCGAGGAAGTGGCTACGCTGGCCAAAAGCAAGTAGCCCGCTTGGCCATGAATGCATATTTGTCACATAGAGCAACAGAGGGTTTACTTACAAGGCGCGCAAGATTCCAACATCGCGCGCCTTGTATTTTTGTTTTTGCGGCAATGTTTTTGCTGACTGGCTGCCGCCCTCACGACTTTCCCGACTATCCCGCAAACTATCGCGAATACGCCTACGTGACCAACGGCGGCAGTAACACAGTCACCGTGCTGGATGTGGTCAACGTCCGTCAGGACCGGGTGATTCCCGTAGGTACAAACCCAACCGGGGTCGCCATCAATTCCAAGCGCAACGAAGTATATGTCGTAAATACTGGCAGCAATTCCGTCAGCGTGATCGATGCCGAGAAGAAAGCCGTCGTGGCGACGATTCCGGTGCGGCAGCGGCCCTATTTCATCTCTGTCAGCGCGGACGGAACGCGGGCCTACGTTGCCAACTCTGGCTCCAACAATGTCTCTGTGATCGACCTGAACCAGCATCGCGAGATTGCCGAGATTGGCGTCGGCGAAGCGCCGGGCGAGGCAGCGATCAGCCCGGATGGCCGCACGCTGGTGGTTTCCAATCGCGGCAGCGGCAGCGTCAGCATCGTCGATGCGCAAACTGACAAAGTGCGCAGCGTGTGGAGTGGCTGCCCCGGCGCGACCGATATCGCGATTCTGCCCGACTCCAGCAAAGCCTTCATCGCCTGCTCCAGTGGGCATCAGGTGATGGCCCTGTCGCTGGCCACAGCACCCCCAGCCAAGTCAAGCATGTCCAGCCAAACCCATGGGGACGCCCTGCTGGCGTTACTCGATGTGGGCAAAACTCCGATAGATCTCGCACTAAAACCGGATGGCGGAGAAATCTTCACCGTCAATTATGACTCTGGCTCCATTTCAGAGATCGATACCAGCACCAATGAAGTTGGCGCAGCGTATTTGGTCGGGACGCATCCCGTGCGCGGAGTGGCGAGCACAGACAACTCCACGTTGTACGTCAGCGACTTCGATGCGGACTCGCTGGGTGTCTTCAGCATTGTGGATGCAGACCTGGTTGGAACGGCACGCAGCGGCGATGGCCCGGATGCAATGGCCTTTTCCAGCGCAGGACATTTACTGTTCGTTGCGGACGCCCGCTCAGGCGATGTGGCGGTCATTCGCACCTTGACGCACAGCCTGCTGACAATCCTGCCAGCAGGCAACAAGCCGAATGACATCGCCGTCAAAGCATTCCTTGTGCGTTCCCATCGTTCTCTGTAGATGTGTGCGGGTTTTAATTCATTGTGGATGGCGGAGCGAACGGCTTTTCTCTCAGCGGCATCGGATATTTTGGCCATTTCGAGCTAAGTCGGCTGAAAAATGCCGCAGAACCCACGGCAAGAATCGCAAATGGCAGGACAACACGAACCGGAAACATGGGATGCGTGTGGAGTAACGCTGGGTAGAGCGCCAAAGCAACTCCCGGTGGATGATACGCGTGCAGGGCATGAATTACGACAAATGCAAGCGCTGCGCCGAGTGCCGCAAACAATGGACCGTACCCGAATATGGTCATGAAAGTCCCGATGGCCGCACCTGCTACCGATCCGACAATCACAGCGTAGGGTTGAGCGATGGCAGAATCCGGCAAAAAATGAAAAATAGAAAGAGTGGCCAGGAATGGCGGCACAAGGTACAAACCCAGCTTGTCCTTGGTAAGAAATGCCATGCTCGCCAACATGGCCAGAAACCATAGATAGACAGGAAGGGAAAACTTCATCTTTGTGCCCCAAGAACCGACGATCGATGACCACAGGTGGCGCACTCAGCACCCCTCCCTTGCATTTGCTTATAAGATGCATAGAGGCGGCAAAAAAGCTCGTGAAATTTTTTCGAGTTACTCTCGAATCATCAATGCTGCCGCGCCAGCACCATGGTAATGTCGTCGGGTTGCTCTGCGGCCCCGATCCAGTCTTGCAGGGACTGCATCACGCGATCCGAGATTTCCTGCAGCGGCAGATGGCGGTTGCGACGCACAAGTTCCAGCAGGCGCGCTTCGCCAAAATCACCGAATTCGTTTTCCGGTTCTGTAACGCCATCGCTGTAGGCAATCATCAGGTCCCCGGGCAGCAACTTTATGTCGCCCTCTTCATACTGCATATTATCGAGTAGCCCGACAACCGTGCCCCCTCGCTCTAGCCGAAGCACGGAGCCATCGGCGCGCAGCACCAGCGGCGGCAACTGGCCACCATTCGAGTAACGCAATAAAGAAGTCTCTACTTCATAATGCGCGAGAAAGAGCGTCGCATATTTTTCCTGCTGCGTACTGCGGTACAAATGCAGATTCAACAGACGTAGCAAATTCCCAGGCGACTGAAAGACTTCCGTCGAAACGGCGTGTCCATCTCCGTTATGCAGCGGCCCCACAGAGTGCCTTGCAAATATTTCTTCACTGGCAAAGCGGTACGCGCGCACTGCGGAATGCAGTCCGGCCATCAACAGCGCGGCGGAAATTCCCTTGCCGCTGATGTCGCCAATGGCCACGCAAAGGTCGCCATTGTCTAAAACTAGAAAATCGTAATAATCTCCGCTCACTGTACGTGCAGGACGGCAGACACCGTGGACCTCTAACTCGCCAATACGCACACCGGAGGCCGGAAAAAGGTTCGACTGCACCTCTTGCGCAATCGCCAGCTCGCTTTGCATACGCTCTTTTTCTTTCTGCTCATCCAGCAGCCGCACCAGCGACTCCGACATCGTATTGAAGGAACGGCCGAGCGCGGCGAGCTGGTCTTGCCGCGACACCGGAATGCGATAGTTCAGACGTCCTTGATCGACCTCTCGCGTTGCATGGTACAGATCGGAAACTGACCGCGTAATGGTCCGGCTCAGGCGGCTGGCCAGAAAAATAGCTAGCAGTTCCAGGCAAGCGAACAGCACCCCTGCCAGAATCAACACTAAGCGAATGCTGCCTCCAATCAGCAGCGATTCCCGAAACAGGCGCTGATAGAGCAGAGATGGACGCGACGTGACGAGAGCGAACACTGTGGTCTGCTTGCCGGTCGACCATTCCGTGGTATCGAGTGTAGTTGGAAAATTGATGGGGATGTCAAAGACATTCTCGGTTTTCGACAGCTTGCCCCCGGAAACTTCCCCCAGGTCCTGGCCCTTGGTCCCTTTCCCGGTTGTGGGCCCTAGAACAACGGCCTCGTCTGGAGAAGCCGTCGTCTCCTGCTTTTGTGAAGAATTGGTGCTCAAATGAAATTTCTGATCATCGGGTGCAAAATGAAGGCTTGATCGGAGATGGACCTTGGACCACACGGTCATGCGTCCCAGACCGCTGACGACACGGCTTAAAAACTGTGCATCCAGTGGCAGGCTGGTAATGACGGAAACCGTGTGGGTTCCAGCTTGTTCGCGTGTAATGGCCCGAAAATATACACAGTCATGGTCTAGAATCAGGCCGCGGAAGCTGTCCTTGGCCCAGGCCGGTGGTGTTGGCACAGACGTCAGTGCGTGCTGCGCGGGCATGGCCAATTGCTGCAATCTCCCATCCAGATAAACGCCGACCCGCAATTCCGGCATGCTCATAATGGCATCGGCTTCGGCGGGCACGGCGGCTGGCAGAGCGACCGTCGGGGCCTGTTTGCCTGCCTGGACTTGTCCTGCCAAAACCTGCTGAAAGTGCAGCGCCAGCGCCTCGTTGTCCGTCGCCAACTCGACCAGTTGCGTGTTGATCTCGGATGTAGCGGCAAAATTAGCAAATTGTCCAAACAGCACGTAGGCCGCCGTCCCGGCCAGAATGCCCGACAAGACAATCGGAGTGACGCCAATCAAAAGATAAGTGACGAACAGGCGGTTGCGCAGCCGCCACAGCAGACGCCATCGCATCCAGCGAAAAAACGCGGGTAAACCTGTCAGGATCGACAACAGAAGCGCAACCCAGGGCGAAAATCCAATGTCTAGCCCCAGCCCTGGCGCCAGCCGCAGAAAAAACAAAACGACGGCTGTGACCAAAGACCAAAAAGCGATTCCACCCCATTTCTTTCGGGACGGCTGGCGATGCCACAATGCGGCAGTCCGCTCCTGAACGTATCGAACAAAGTGATTCATGGCTGTCATTGGGAGTG
>DAHUZH010000112.1 GCA_027306695.1 Acidobacteriaceae bacterium | reverse complement strand
GGATGGTCGCAAATGAGTTGTCGCGGGGCGTTCCTTCACGGGGGACTGAAACGGGTCTTGGCGATAGAAGTTCACCGTATCCGCTATTGGATCAAGCACTTGCCGAAGGTCTCGGGGAGCAGGAGATTTCCTCGTTGGTGAAAATCATTCGGGCAAATGAAATGGACAAACCGAACGGCTAAGAACACCTTGTTTGGAGCGCTGCCTCAATCCCTATTCTTCCCTTCGAGGGAGACATAGGCCACTCCTCCGTTATGATTTGTAGTCGGGGCCACACAGCCGTCAATGCACACATTCGATGAGGTTGTGCGTCCAACTCACGGGAGACTGTTCTCATAATGATCTTAGTGCGCCGTTCCTCTGGGTGGGGGAAGTTTCTACCCTTGTTGCTTCTGATTGCAACCCTTCCTGCTGTGGCCCAGGTTGGCCTCTATGGCGAGTTCAGCGCTACCCATATCAATGTCGCGAATGAGCCGGAGATATATGGAATTACTTTCGGCGGATATTCCGACAAGAGATTTGAGCACCATCTGACTTTTCTCAGCGTGGGCCCGGATGTTCGTCTATCGCTCCAATCCGGCACATCCAGCAACGGCGGCCGCGGCGGTCGGCCAGCGCAATCGTTGATTAGCATTTCGGGTGGACCGCGCGTTGCTTTTAACATACCTGTCGCGCGTCTGCATCCATATGTTGAGGGTCTGTTCGGCGGGGGGGATTCTCAGATCGGCGAACAGGTCAGCGATGGCTATCCGCCGCCGGCTAATTCTTCCCAACTCAACAAAAACGGCGGCGGTACGTTCGAGAGTCAAATTCTCGGTGGCCTTGACCTAAAGGTGCATCCGCACGTCGACTGGCGGGTAGTTGAGGGAGGATATGCCCAATTTATCTCCACCGGTTCGCCCGGCTTAAATATAATGACCCTCAGCACGGGTATCGTCATACGCCTGCCATAGATTGCGCATGGGCCGCTTTGGCAGGCGGGCCAGCTTTTATTTTCTTCGCCCTTCGAGGGAGACATGGGACGCTCCCGGTTGCGAGGTTTTCAATTGGACAGCGAAATGGCTGGTTTGCCGCTCAATCTCTCGCCAATATGTTCGCCGAGCAGATCTGCAAAGCGACTGGATGTGTTGGAAAGAACCACGGCGGCATCGTCGCTCTTGGGATTGAAAAAGGCATAGCTGGTATACCCACCCGTACCTCCGTTGTGCCAGTAGTTTCCGGTAGTCGTGTTGTATAGCCAGGCGAATGCAATTCGCATGCCCGGTGCAACGTCGGCGCGCAACTCGTGGGACTGCGTCAGCGCTGTCGAAAGCGTCCGTGCTGCAGGAGTCGCGCTGGCAGCGGAAGAGGAAAATTTTTCGGGATGCAGATTGGCGTCGAGATAGATCAGCATGTCACTGGCCGTGGAACGAATCGCTCCAGCGCCCGCCATCGCATCCAGATCCCAGGCATGGACCGGATGATGCTCGGCATCGTGGCCTTGGATGAAGCGGCGCTGCTGGCCGGGCGAAAGCGACACGACGGTATCTTTCATTCCGAGCGGACTGGTGGCCTCTTCTTGAAGGAGCTTGGGATACGTCGTTTTTGCGCGGTCGGCCAGCGCCTGGCCGAGTAAACCAAAGCCGAGATTGCTGTAGAGGAATGGAGGGTCTGCCGGTTTGGCTACGCCGTGCTTGGCAAGGAAGGCATACAGGTCGGCGGCGCGGTAGTCGGCGTAAGGATTGTTTTTGTCGGCGGGATGGAAGTTGTCCGGCATGCGCGGCAAGCCAGAGTGCTGCGTGACTAAATCCAACAGCGTGATCTCCGGGCCTTCGGGCTTGGCGACCGTACCGGCGGGTAGCAACCAGCGAACTGGTTCGTCCAGCTTTACCTTTTTCTGCGCAACCATTTGAGCCAGCACCAGCCCGGTAAAGGTTTTGGTGATCGAACCGATTTCAAAGATCGAATTTGTCTGCGCCGTTCCGTAGGTGAAAACGCGCGTGACTCCATGCTGTGCGACGCCGATGGCGACCCCGGCCTGCGTTCCCGGAGCGAGTGCCCCATTTTTCAGCGCAGATGCCAGATCGCGATCGAGTACGGATTGCAGTTCCGCGACTGGAACCGGCGGCATGGCTGGATCGAAGGTGGGTGGAGGAATTGGCTTGGCGGCGAGTGCGGTGGACTGTCTTTGAAAATTCAGCGGCATCGGAGTTCCCTGACTCCATATACCGGTTAAAGATTTGTCGTCCGGCGCCAATTTGCCGCTCCAATGGCCATGCACAACTGGAACGTCAAAGGAGAAATCATTGCCGTAAAGGACAACCTTCGCACATTCCAGTCCCATCGCGCCCTGGTCCAGGCTGTCGAAGGTGCAATATTCATGGCTGGCTTGATCGCTTTTTATAGTGAGCTGGGCACGCAGGGAATGCTTCCCTGCACTCAGCGTTCCCAGCCAGATTCCATCCACCGGAGTGGGCTTCGTAGCGGGCACGAAGGTATCGCGAGCGAAGTTCAGCGGCATCGGACTTCCCTGGTTCCAGGTGCCGGAAAGCAGCTTTCCATCGCTGCTGACAGTGCCGCTCCATGTACCGTGGACGATGGGCACGGTGAAACTGAGGGATTTCCCGTTGTAGTGGAAATCGGCGCAGGCAAGGCCAACCGCCCCCTGATCGGGACTGTCCATGGCGCCTTGCAGTGTCCCATCCGCATTAGCCTTCAGGTGCAGTTTGAGATGCAAGGGGCCGAGCGATCCAAGGTAATTGCCCACGAGGTTCGGCTTCTGCTGCGCGGAGCCTATACGGGGAGCGATGATTGCGAACAAGGCGAGGATGACCAACAGGACAGAACGGCGCAGCATTGCTTTCTTTTCCTCCATGCCAAGGCAAATCGATCTTAGCCGGTCATCCGGCCACCGCGCTACAATTTCCTTGTATGCCTACAGATTCCGTCACGTCGCCTGTTTCATCGATGAAGCGTTCGCTTGCGCAGTCCGATCCTGAGATTTCCGCGGCAATTCAGCATGAAATTCTTCGCCAGCATGAAGGGCTGGAGATGATTGCCTCGGAGAACTTTGTCAGCGAGGCGGTACTCGAAGCTGCCGGTTCCGTCTTCACCAACAAATATGCCGAGGGGTATCCGGGCAAGCGCTACTACGGCGGTTGCGAGTATGCCGATGTAGTCGAGAACCTGGCGCGCGACCGGGCGAAGCAGCTCTTCGGCGCGGAGCATGCGAACGTGCAGCCACACTCCGGCTCGCAGGCGAATGCGGCGGCCTATATGTCGATCATCCAGCCGGGCGACACGATTCTTGGCCTCGACCTGGCGCATGGCGGCCACCTGACGCACGGGCACAAGCTGAATTTTTCCGGCAAGCTGTATCGCGTGGCCAGCTATGGCGTGCGCAAAGATACAGAAGTCATCGACTACGACGAACTGGAGCAGATTGCCGAGCGCGAGCGGCCAAAGATGCTGATCGGCGGCGGCAGCGCGTATCCGCGCACGTTCGATTTTCCGCGCATGCGACAGATTGCCGATAAAGTCGGCGCGTTCTTTGTGGTGGACATGGCGCACTTTGCCGGGCTGGTGGCGGGCGGGGTGCATCCATCGCCGGTGCCGCACGCGCACATCGTTACGACGACGACGCACAAGACGCTGCGTGGCCCGCGCGCGGGGCTGATTCTCTGTAAACAGGATTTAGCGGCATCTGTGGATCGCAGCGTGTTCCCTGGCCAGCAGGGCGGCCCGCTGATGCACGTCATCGCGGCGAAGGCTGTTGCGTTTAAGGAAGCGTTGCAGCCGGAGTTCAAGGTCTATGCCGCACAGATTGTCGCGAATGCCAAGGCGCTGGCCGAGTCGTTGATGGTGGAGGGCTATCGCGTGGTTTCCGGCGGAACGGACACCCACTTGATGCTGGTCGATGTTTTTTCCAAAGGCATGTTCGGCAGCGACGCGGAGAAGGCGCTGGGCGAGGCCGGGATAACGGTCAACAAGAATGCGATCCCGTTCGATGTGAATCCGCCGATGAAGCCGAGCGGCATCCGCGTGGGGACCCCGGCGTTGACCACGCGTGGCATGCGAGAGGCGGAAATGCGCGTGATTGGCCGTTGGATTGTTGAGGCGCTGGAACATCGGACGGACGCGGCCCGGCTGGCCAGAATTCGCGGGCAAGTGCTGGAGATGGCCGAGCAGTTTCCACTCTACGGCTGGCTGCGTGAGCCGGTGGGAGTGGCTGCGCACTAATTTCAATCCCATCCTTCGCAAAAAGCGCGAAGGATGGAGCCAAACCGGGGCCAGATCGATACCCCCCTGCATCGTGCGCAGATTTTCCGCCCAATGCTCCGCGAATCCCCATACAATTCAGGGCGGCAGGAAATCCTGGCCGTAGATGACCGAATGGACGCGACGGACCATCTAAGTCGCGCAGGGGTGGATTATGTCGAACAGCATTTTGCCAGTGTTACTGGCTGCATTTTGCCTCGGAAGTTTGACAGGGCTACGCACGTTCACGCCGCTGACCGTTCTTGCGTGGACGTTGAATCTGCACCGAATGAGCATCATCGGCAGTCCCCTCCATTTTCTGCATACGCTTACCGCCTGCGTCATTCTGACCATTCTTGCCGTAGCGGAGCTGGTCATGGACAAACTGCCTTCCACGCCAAGCCGTTTGAAGTCGCCGGGCATGATCGCCCGCATTATTTTTGGTTTTATCTGTGGGACGATCGCGGGGCAGGCCTGGGGCGCGAACTGGGAGACCTCTGCGATTGCCGGACTGGGCAGTGCGGTCTTTGGCGCCCTGGTCGGCTACGAAGTGCGCAAGAGCTGGGTGCATCGGCTGCATACGCCGGACCTGGTGGTTGCGCTGCTGGAGGACGCCGTGGCGATTGGCGGCAGCATCCTGGTAATTTCGCGCGCTATTTTCCTTTCGTACGGAAGCTGAACGCGCTCGAAAAAATAAAAGACCTCCGCGCGAAAATACAGATTGCCTGCGCTCTGGAAGGCATTTTTTCAATGCGCCATCCAATGCGTACTTTTCAGGAGTGAAAAAATTGGCAGGCGGCCTATAAGCCGAATTTTGTCGAGGACGATCATTCCTCTAGGCGGCACATTGCTGCGCGCGCTCATAGCGACCTACCCGCGGGTTTGGCGCGCCGGGCCAGCACGCGCATGTTCGACTTGCGCCGGACATGCTTCCCGCCTATTTGGTCTTGCTCCGTGTGGGGTTTACCCTGCCTCCGACTTTACAGCCGGAGCGGTGCGCTCTTACCGCACCTTTTCACCCTTACCCTGCCCTTGCGAGCGGGGCGGTATCTTCTCTGTGGCACTTGCCGTCCCGAAGCCTTGAAGCTTCGGTCCCGGACGTTATCCGGCACACTGCCCTGCGGAGTTCGGACTTTCCTCTCCCGGCGAGCTTTGAAAGCTCTCCGGCAGCGACCGCCCAGCCACCTGCCATGCTTATGATACGCGGGTCAGGTGAAAGCGTCCTCGGGATTCGGAAAATCCCACTCAAGCCCAACTGCGGGGCTTGAATGGGGCACCCCGGCAGGAATAGGAAGATTATTGGGTGCCCCACTCTAACCGCGTCCTATGCGGTTAGAGTGGGATCGATACTTTCCGCCTCACCCAATGATCGTATTCGTGACGTGCACCCACCACGCTGGGGGATGAAACGCAAGATGGACAGCAAAGATCTGGCAAGCGATCAAAACCGGCAGCGCATAACGGTAAACCACATGGATTCGCCGATTGACCATCAAGTCGCGCACGACCCCCAGCAAAATCAGCGCATCGACGCCTGCATAGGCCCATGCGTGCGGCTGCGGCATCATCGGGAAGCGCACGAAGGCCGCACCCGTAAGCGCACAGGTCGCGATCAGCACGAGGCGGCGGTGAAACTCCGGCTTCTTGCGCCAATAGATCGCCAGCCAGAACGGAAGCGCGAACGAAGTCATGTCCAATACCGAGAGGCCGAAGAACGGCTTAATGCCAGCTTCATGGAAGTGAGCGATCCTAAAACGGGACATGACGATGGCGGTCCAAATCCCCAGCACTGGAATCAGGGCGCCCAGCACGGCGCCAAACCAGCCAGCCGACCGATGCAGCTTCACATGGCCCGTTCGTACCAGCGCCGATTGGAAGATAAAGAAGACCAGCCAGCCGGTGAAAACCGCAGCGTGAAGCCAGAGAATCCACGGCCGCGGCGGCGTCGCGTGGATAAGCCTGTCGTTGACTGTATGGCTGAAGCCGTACACCACCACAAGGGCAATCAGCAGCGACATGCAAAAATAAAAATACTTGCTCAGAAAACGTGCAATTCCAGACGCTTTTGCTGTGCTGGATTTTTTGGCCGCCACCGCGAAGCCAACTTGCTCGGTCGCCATTGCATTCTGCCTCTAACAAATCCGAAGTAACGGTAAGTTTTTTGGGGGCACCGGAATACTACCACGCGGATGGGAACCTGCGTTTTCCGCCGAAAATCAGAGCCAATTCAGTGCGATCGCCCAGCCGCCTGCCAGGCATAATGGTATCTGAAATCGTGCCGATGAGTTGTCAGATTCGCCACCGGTCGATGGTCAATGGCTTTCGGGAAGCGTGTACTCGAAGTCATAGAAATGCTTTCCTTCACGGATGTCGATCGCCATCTTCCCGGCGAGGCCAACCAACTGACCGGTCCCGGAATCCGGTACAACAGTCACACTCAACTGCGGAACGCCCCGATTCATGATGCCGCAGTGCTGCAACACGAAGCTGCCGGTGCGGCCATGCAGCGTTCCTGTCACACGTTCCATTGCGACGTAGCCGGCGGAGCCTTTGACCTCCGTGCCAGCGGTCAGCATCTCGGCCCGGCTGCTGGCTTCAATACCTCCGTGAAACTGTTTTTCATTCAAAAATCTGCCGAGGCTTACGCCATCGGATTTGTCTTCCGGCGACTGTGGAGTGATTTTCACTTCAAATGTTCCGGTTGCATGGGTCGTCATGGTTTTCTCTTTCTGGATTGTGCTGGAAGTAGAGGTTGTTTGCGTGTGGGCCAGTGGGCAAAATCCCGCGACGATGCCAATCGCAACGATCGTGCAAATTTCCGCCCACAGAATCTTCCTGGTCCATAATGCGATCATGGCGATTCGATCTCCAAAAAAGAATATAAACAGAACGAGAACGCGATGATTGTAAAAACGCGACAATCCGGCGCCGAGACGAAAGAGGTCTTCGATCCGGCGCTCGGCAAGTCTCGGGGAATTCTGAGACGAGCCGCACTGGCGGGTAAATTTGCGGTGTCGCGGCGCAGCCCTGCACCGGAGTTGGCGCACTGCATCGCGCATTATTGGACGGTGAGCTGGGACCTTCGCGGCCACGAACCGCATGTGCAGGAAACCTTGCCCCACCCCAACATCTATCTCGTGTTTGAGAACGACAGATTGTTGATTGGCGGCGTCTCGACGAGCAAATTCACCCGCGTGCTCGAAGGGCAGTCCTACGCCTTCGGAGTCAAGTTCAGGCCGGGAGGATTTTATCCATTCCTGAAGTCCTCGGCACGCAAGCTGACCAATCGCATCCTGCCCGCGAACCGTATCTTCGGAAAAGATGGAGATGCGCTGGAAGCTGAGCTGATTTCGTCCAGCAATGAGAAGGAAAGGGTGAAAGCTACCGACACATTCTTTCGCCTGCGCGCACCAGAACCGGACGAAACGATTGCGTTAGCGTGCCAGCTTGTCGAACGCATTCTCGAGGAAACCGATATCAAGACGGTGGACGATCTGGCGGGCCGAACCGGCATCGGCAAGCGAACGCTACAGCGTATATTCAACGAATATGTCGGGATCAACCCGAAGTGGGTGATCCGGCGATATCGCCTGCACGAGCTGATCGAGCGGATCGATTCTGGCGAACAGTTGGACTGGCCCGATCTGGCGCTGGAGCTGGGGTACTTCGATCAGGCGCATCTCATCCATGATTTCCGGGCCATCGTCGGCCATTCCCCGGCCCAGTATCAGAATCTTACCGGGAAAGAATCCTGAGAATTGGGAAGAACAGACCATTATTTTGCAGGCAGGCTGAAACGGGTCGCCAGGTAGTCAAATCGGGAACCGGCCAACCATCGAGGGCCTGGCTTGACGGGATTCGCGTGCTTCGATTGCTATGATGAATTCTGGTCCAGCGAGCAGAAGAGAAAGATACAAGAAATATGCTGCGCCGTAACGGGAGAAAAGAATGGCTGTCTATTTAGTTACCGGCGCTGCCGGATTTATCGGTTCCTGGTTGACGCAGGCGCTGGTGGAGCGCGGGGATACGGTGCGCGCGCTCGATAATTTCTCGACCGGCAAGCGGGAAAACCTTGCGCCCCTGATCGGCAAATTTGGACCCAAGCAGATCGAACTGCTGGAGGTCGATCTGCGCGATGAGCAGGCCGTCGCCAAGGCATGCGAAGGCGTGGAGATTATTTTTCACGAGGGCGCGCTGCCTTCCGTCCCGCTGTCGGTAAAAGACCCGCGCACCAGCCATACGGCAAACATCAATGGGACTTTCAATCTTCTGGAAGGCGCGCGTCATGCGAAGGTCAAGCGTGTCGTCTATGCCGCGTCCTCTTCCGCGTATGGCAACAAAAACCCGCTGCCGCAAAAAGAATCGATGCTGCCGGGGCCATTGTCGCCGTATGCGGTGCAGAAGTTGGTGGGCGAACTGTACCTGCGCAGCTATTGGGAGGTGTACGGTCTGGAGACGGTGGCGCTGCGCTACTTCAATATCTTTGGCCCGCGCCAGGCCCCGGATTCCCCTTACAGTGGCGTGATGGCGAAGTTTGCCAGCATGATGCTGGCCGGGGAGCAGCCGACCATCCACGGCGATGGCGAGCAGAGCCGCGACTTTACCTATATAGAGAACGTCGTCCAGGCGAATTTGAAGGCCGCTGCGGCCCCGGCGGAAAAAGTTGCTGGGCGCATGTTCAACTGCGCCTGTGGCAAGCCGTACACGCTGAATGAAACCTATAAGCTGATGGCGGAGATCATCGGCTACAAGAACCCGCCGCAGTACGGTCCGCCGCGCGAAGGCGATATCAAGCATTCCTATGCGGACATCTCCGCCGCGCGCGAAGCGTTGGGTTATGACCCGAAGGTGGACTTTCTCGAAGGTCTGCGCCGCACGGTCGCGTGGTACGGCGAGCAGTATGAGGCGAGTTCGTGGAGTGCTGTGCGAACGAACACTTAAGCGCTGGCAAAAAGCATCCAGAGCCGCTAACCCCATTCTTTGTGAACTTCTGGTTATCTGAACAGGGAAGCGATAGGGTCTGATAAATTCAATCATTCAGGATAAGGTCAAGGGACACAGGCGCAACTGGGATGAAGCGAATGAATAACAGTCTTCTTTATGGCGACAATCTGCCGATCATGCGCGAGAAGATCGCCACTGAATCTGTCGATCTTGTGTATCTCGATCCTCCATTCAAATCAGACCTCAACTATAACGTGCTTTTCAAGGCAGATGGACTGACTTCGGACGAAGCACAGCTAACCGCCTTCAAAGATACATGGACATGGGACTCTGCGGCACAAACCACATATGACGAGTTGCAGAATACTTCCAATGTCACCCTGGTAAACCTTGTGAACGCCCTGCAAGTCGGTTTAGAGCGGACCCCGATGTTGGCTTACCTCGTGAACATGGCCATTCGCCTGATCGAAATTCACCGGGTCATGAAGCCAACGGGGTCAGTCTATTTGCACTGTGACCCGACGGCGAGTCACTATCTCAAAATACTAATGGATGCCGTATTTTTGCCCACCAATTTTCAAAGTGAAATTATCTGGCGCAGAACGGGTTCGCACAACAAAATGAAACGATGGGCGCCTATTCACGACGTCCTGTTGTTTTACACAAAAAGCGACGAATACACATGGAACAACCCTCGTCGGCCATATATGCTGGGGCACGTCAAAGAACACTTCGTAGAAGGCGAAAACGGCAGCTACAAAACAGACTATTACGGGAACGTCTTGACAGGCTCAGGAACGCGCGGTGGTGAGTCTGGCCAGCCGTGGCGCGGATTCGACCCGACTGCCAAAGGCAGACATTGGGCCATTCCAGGCAAGATTTGGGAAGAGGCAGGCATCGAACCAACAGGATTGACCCAACATCAAAAGCTCGATCTGCTCTTCGAAAAGGGCTTCATCACGATCACTGAAGGAGAGGCTTGGCCGATGTATCAACTGACGATTACGCCAAGCGACGGCCCCGCCGCACCTGATATTTGGGCCTATCAGCCATATACAGAGGGCACTGTGTTTGGAACAACGGAGGGCGTAGACGCCGATGTACGCTGGCTGAGTCCACAAGATGCAGAACGGCTGGGCTATCCAACACAAAAGCCACTTGGAATCTTGAAGCACATCATCAACACATCGAGTCGGCCAGGCGATCTTGTGTTGGACCCTTTCTGCGGCTGCGGGACAACGATCGCTGCGGCGCAGATGCTTGCGCGTCGGTGGATTGGTATCGACATCTCGCCATTTGCAATCGAGTTGATTCGGCGGCAACGACTCGAAGGGGCCTTCCCCCATCTTAAAGTGGGCGTCGATTACGAGATCGATGGGTTGCCGACAACACTTGAAGGCGCTCGGATGATGGCCGAGAGTGACAGGAAGGGGTTCGAGATTTGGGCTGTCTCTAAAATCGATGGAATTCCCAACGATAAGAAGGGTGCGGACAAAGGCGTCGATGGCAGAATACCTTTCAGGCCCGATGGGAAAGTTGCCAAATTTGCCGTGGTTTCTGTAAAGAGCGGCAAATTGAAAGCGGACGATGTCCGCTCTCTTATGGCTGTGGCGAAACGGGAAGAATCGTCATCCCTTGGCTTCGGCGTACTGGTTGTGCTCAATCCGCCAACACCGGGAATGAAGGCAGATGCAGCTTCGGCAGGAACCGTTGAAATGCACGGAAACCGATACCCACTCAATCAAATTCTGACTATCGAGGAAATTCTTAAGGGCAAAAAGCCACATCTCCCACTGATCGACCCCACAGTTGGATACCGCAAGAAAGCAAATCTCGCCGACATGCAAGGCTCGCTTTTGTAAGTCGAGAAAAGCATAGCAGAGCAATTTGGAGCCATGACAGCAGACATCTCTCGCACCGCAAAGACACGATTCCGGTTGAGAAAGTTACCAAAGTGTTGACGCGCGCATAAAACACTCGCATCATTAAGAAAATTACTTTGAACCACCTTCCGGGTGTTGGATGTCTGCCCTCCCCTGGCGCGCGGCTTGTTGCCTTGCGCTTTTTTTGCCGATGGTTCTCGACGCGCAAGCGCCTTCGCAGTTGTTTGCGCCGAATTCTTCTCCAAATGCGCCCATTGCGCTGCATGGAAGCCTGACGCAAAAACACGCACAATCTTTTCTATTGCCCAGAGTTGTGCGGGGGCAGTCTTCCGCCGAGTTGCGCCTGCGCGGCATGCAGCAGCGGTTGGCCGTCCCGCATCTGGGGTCGAGCAATGCGCCATGGCAGCCGGTCGGTCCCAGCCAGATCGTCACTACGCAATTTGGCGATGTGACCGGGCGCATCACTTCGCTGGCGATTGCTCCGTGGGACGTTTCGGGCAACACGGTGTATCTCGGTTCGACCGGCGGCGGCGTCTGGCGCTCGACGAATGCAGCGGACAGCGGCGCGAGCGCCGTCACATGGCAGCCGCTCACGGATGATCCCCCGGCATTTTCCGGCGTGAACATTACCTCGCTCAGCATAGGAGCGGTCAGCGTGCAGCCTGGAACGGCGAGCACAAATGGCGTGGTGCTGGCTGGGACAGGCGACCCGAACGATGCACTCAACTCCT
>DAHUZH010000111.1 GCA_027306695.1 Acidobacteriaceae bacterium | reverse complement strand
TGTTCTGGCCTTCCGAGGCGGAAACAAAAATTACCGGCACATAGCTCAAAAACTTGAGCGCGTACCGCAACTGCTCCTCGAAGATTTTGTGGTCGGCTGCGGGGCGTCTGTCCGTCCGGTTCGTCGTGACCAGGTCCCATTTGTTGACGACGATCACCATGGACCGCCCACTCTCGTGCGCATAGCCGCCGATGGTGGCGTCGGCTGCGGTGACGCCAGACGAGGCATCGATCACCAGCAGCGACACGTCCGCCGCTTCCAGATGCTTGCGCGCCATCATCACCGAAAGTTTTTCCGCCATCTCGTGCGTCTTGCCCTTGCGGCGAATTCCAGCAGTATCGATGAAGCGGAATTTTTGTCCGTTGCGCTCGACGACCTCATCGACCGCATCTCGCGTAGTGCCAGCGATGGGAGAAACAATCGCGCGCGCTGTGCCTGTCAATGCATTCAACAGCGTGCTCTTGCCAACGTTCGGCCTGCCAATGATGGCCACATTCACTTCATCGGGAGCACGCACGGGAACATCGGGCGCATCGTCCCCTTCATTCTCTGCGATCTCGGAAGGTTCGGCCACATCGCCCGTGTCCTCTTCGTCATCGGCAGCAGGAAAATCGTCTTCCGGCAATACTGCAAACACTGCATCCAGCAAATCGCCGATGCCTGTGCCATGCTCAGCGGAGACGGGCAGCATCTCCTTCATCCCGAGACGCCGATAATTTTCCGCCCGCACCAGCAGCGACTCGGCATCCATTTTGTTGACGACGAGAAACAGCGGCTTGCCCAGCCGCATTAACAGCCGCGCCAGTTCCATGTCGGGTCCGGCCAACTCCGTGCGGCCATCCACCACCATCACGATGGCCGCCGCTTCGTCGAACGCGACCTTAGCCTGACGAAAAATTTCTGCGGGGATAAACTCCTGCTCCGAAGGAACGACGCCGCCGGTGTCCACCAACCGCGCATGGCGACCGGCCCACTCCACCACGCCATAGATGCGGTCGCGCGTGATCCCCGGCTCATCGCCAACAATGGAGCGGCGCGTGCGCGTCAGGCGATTGAAGAGGGTCGATTTGCCCACGTTCGGACGGCCAACGATTGCAACCAATGGCCATCGCGCGTCCGCCGAGGATTTCAGTCGCCTGCGACTGCCCTGCTTGCGTTTTTGCGATCCAGATTGCGCATTTTTTTTGGTGGGGGTTTTTATCGGAGTCATAAGGGTTGGAAAACCGTGCCGCTTCCCTATTATAGGAACTAAGCAGAATCGGAGCGTTTTCACACTTGCCCCCTCAGACCCCAACGGAACCCTCGACACGCACGACAGATCGCAAGTTACCCAGACTGGAAGAATTTTTTTCGCCCGGCGGGATGCTGTCGCGCTCCGGCTTGCCCTACGAATACCGGCCCGGCCAGTTGGAAATGGCGCGCGCCATGGAACGCGCCTTCACGGAAAAGCGCCATCTTATCGTCGAAGCCGGAACCGGCACTGGCAAAACGCTCGCGTATCTTTTGCCCGCATTGCGGCTGGGCCAGCGCGTGATTATTTCCACGGGAACGCGCAACCTGCAGGAACAAATCTTTTTTAAGGACATTCCATTTCTGGAGTCGCTGCTCGGCCCGCTGCATGTCAGCTACATGAAGGGCCGGGGAAATTATCTTTGCCGCCACAAGCTGTATGCGCTGCGCGATCAGCCCATCCTGACCGGCATCGATCTGGTGGACCAGTTCAACATCATTCGCGACTGGGAAAAAACGACCGAGAATGGCGACCGAGCGGAGCTGTCCACGCTGCCGGAGAACAGTCCGCTGTGGAACCGATTGGATGCGCGCGGAGAAGCCTGCCTGGGTTCCTCATGTCCCAACTACGAGCCGTGCTTCATCACCCAGATGCGCCGCCGTGCGCTTGAAAGCGACATCGTCATCGTGAACCATCATCTTTTCTTCGCAGACCTGGCCATCCGCAGGCAAGCGCAGAACGCGCCCGACGCAGGCGTGCTGCCTGAAGCTGCGGCTGTCGTCTTCGATGAGGCGCATGAACTGGAAGAGATTGCGTCCAGCTACTTCGGCGTGAATGTCAGCAACCTGCGCTTTGAGGAACTCGCGCGCGATGTGGAGATTCTTTTGCGCGCGAAACAATCGCTCTCGGCCTCGCTGACCGCGGCGGCGGAAATCCTTCGCGAGCGCGCCCGCATGTTTTTCGCCGCGCTGCCGGAACCGAAGGGCGCGGAAGGACGCATGCCGTTCGCCGACCGGGAAGAATTTCTGGAGCAGTCCGGCGATGTGTATCTCGGCGTGCTGAATGCGCTGGAACGGCTGACCGGGGAACTGGAACGCCTGCGCGGTATGGAGGATGCCAGCGGTCTGAAAAAGCGCGCAGTGGAGTTGCGCAGCCAGCTCGAATTCTTGATGGAATCGACGGACCGCCACTTCGTGTTCTGGATCGAGCGGCGCACCACCACCGGATTGCGACACGCCGGCAGCAACACCTGGCTGCAAGCGACACCGATTGAGATCGCATCGTTGCTGGCGAGCGACCTGTTTGAATCCGTTCCGTCCGTGGTGCTCACCTCGGCCACGCTGACCGTGCAGGGAAACTTCGACCACATCCAGCGCCGCCTTGGCCTGACCGGCGCACGCGAGCTGGTCGTGCCCTCGCACTTCCGCTACGGAGAACAGGCCCTGCTGTACCTGCCGCTGGAGATGCCCGACCCGCGCGAATCAAACTTTACCAATGCCGCCGTAGAAAAAATCTGCGAGATGCTGGAAATCACCCAGGGCCGCGCCTTCTGTCTGTTCACCAGCTACAGCCAGATGCGTCAGGTCCATGAGCAACTGCTGGCTCGCGTTGGATTTCCCTTGCTCCTGCAGGGCACGGCCCCACGCAATGCGCTGCTCGAAGAGTTTCGCATCACGCCCAACGCCGTGCTGCTGGGCACGTCCTCCTTCTGGCAGGGGGTCGATGTGCAGGGCGAGCAGCTCAGTTGCGTCATCATCGACAAGCTGCCCTTCGCCGTGCCCAGCGACCCGGTGGTCGCCGCGCGCATGAAGGCGATTGAGGCCGACGGTGGCAACGCATTTGCGGAGTACCAGATTCCAACTGCCGTCATCGCGCTGAAGCAGGGCTTCGGGCGGTTGATTCGCTCGTTGAACGATCGAGGCGTGCTGGTGCTGCTCGATCCGCGCCTGCAACGCCAGCGCTATGGCCGCGTGTTTCTGGAAAGCCTGCCGCCGTATCGTGTCACGCAACACATCGCAGATGTTGCGGCCTTCTTCGACACGAAATAAGCAGCGCGCTTACAGGGGTAGTGTCATCCCGACCAAGCCATGGATGCCCCACGTTCGCGCCGCTAACGTGGGACATCCATGGCTCCCAAAGCTCCATCATTTCTTCTTGACTTTCCTCGTACGTCAGTGCATCGTGTTTCCCATGCCTCGACTGAGCTTGTTCGCCATCTGTCTGTTCTTTTCGTCTGCTTTTGTCCTTGCGCAAACCACACCGCAGAATCCGCTCGCACCTTACATTTCCATTTCCGCGCCTGTCATCGCGCTCACGCACGTTCAGGTCATTGACGGGACCGGCACCGCGCCCATCTCCGACCAGACCCTCGTGCTCGACCACGGCAAGATCGCTTCCATCGCCCCCAGCGCCGACGCGCAAATTCCCAGCGGAGCCAAAGTGCTCGACCTGAGCGGACACACCGTAATTCCCGGCCTCGTCGGCATGCATGAACATTTGTTCTACACCGAACCGGGCAGCCCAGCTCTGCATGCATTTTCCGCGGGAGAACTGACAGAGACTGGCCCGCGCTTATACCTCGCAGCCGGCATCACCACGGCGCGCACCACCGGCAGCATCGAGCCGTATACCGACCTCAGCATGAAGCACGCCATCGATTCGGGAGCGATGCCCGGCCCCGATCTCGACATCACCGGCCCGTATCTGGAAGGCCCCGGCGCATTCTCCGTGCAGATGCACCTCCTCTCTGGCGCGGTGGACGCAACCAACCTGGTCAATTACTGGGCTGGCGAAGGCGTCACGTCCTTCAAGGCATATATGGACATCACGCCGGAGGAATTGCAAGCGTCGATCGACGCGGCCCACGCGCATGGCCTGAAACTCACCGGCCATCTTTGCTCCGTCGGATTCACGGAAGCCGCCAACATGGGCATCGACAATCTGGAACACGGCCTGCTCGTCGATACAGAATTTTATTCCGGCAAGAAGTCCGATGTCTGCCCAGCCGGTCGTCAGCCCGAAAGCGAGATGGCGGACAAACTCGACATTGCCGGGCCACAGGTTCAGGCCATGATTCACGACCTCGTCGCGCATCGCGTCGCCGTCACCTCCACGCTGGCAATTTTCGAGAGCTTCGCGCCCAATCTTCCGCCCATGGCGTTTCTGCAGCGCGAACAAGCTCCTATGTTTCCCGAGGCCTGGTCCGGCGTGTTGCAGACGCGCGCGCAGATTGCCGAGCACGCCGACAAATCCTTCTGGCCGGTGGCGCTGAAAAAAGAAATGCAGTTTGAGCGCGAATTCGTCGCCGCCGGCGGTCTGCTGATGGCAGGTTGCGACCCCACCGGCTACGGCGCAATCCTGCCCGGCTTCGGCGACCAGCGCAATTTGGAATTACTGGTTGAGGCCGGCTTCACGCCCGTCCAGGCCATCCAGATCGCCACTCTCAATGGCGCGAAATATCTCGGACGCGACAAACAGATCGGCTCCATCGCGGCAGGTAAGCAAGCGGACCTGGTAGTGTTGAAGGCCGATCCGAGCAAAGACATTCACAACATCGAAAGCGTCGAGACAGTCTTCAAAAAGGGCGTTGGCTACGATTCGCAAAAACTGATCGACTCCACGCGCGGGATGGTAGGCATTCGCTGAGTTGCGGAAACCGGCCCTGCGTTCGCTCTAGCTGCGGATTTGCGATCGCCATCCTCAAGCATTGTCATCCCGAGCGGAGCAGAAGCAGTGGAACTGCGTCTGCGAAGTCGAGAGCCTGCCCTGAGCGAGCCGCAGGCGAGTCGAACGGGGACCTGCGGTTCCCTGCTGGCTTGGAAAATAAACCGCAGGTTTCTCGACTTATCCGCCGCGGCGGACTCGCTCGAAATGACAAACATCTTTGTGGCGTACAGCAATGTTGAATCCGCTCTAACTGCGCATTCAGGCTGCTACCATAAAACAGAGCGGATGCGTTGGAGCATCCACAACCACGTCATGTCCCGCAATCTCTACATCCTGTCTGCCGCGCTCATCGTTTTTGCGTTGGCGTCCTTCGGCATGTCGTGGACGCATGCCTCCAACGAACCGGGGCTACCCGGCGAGGCGCAGATGTGGCGCATGATGGCGCTGGTCTTGTTTGTTCTGGGAGCGCTTTCGTGCTTCATCGGCACGCTCACCAACATGTTTGAGCAGGCCAGCCGCCGCCATGAGGAACGCGAGTGGCGCGAAGGCAAACGGCCGCCACGGTAATCCAGACTGACTGGTTTCCCCGCGAAAATGCACGCATCGATACAATGGAGAAAGGGCCGCGGCAAGCCCGGCGGCGTTTGAGGAACAGCATGTACGAAGTTACCGTGGAAGCCGGATTTTCCGCCGGACACTACCTGCGCAACTACCGTGGCAAGTGCGAAAATCCGCATGGGCACAACTATAAGGTGCGCATCACGCTGCAAGGGCGCGAGCTGGATGCTGCGGGCCTGTTGCTGGATTTCAAGCAGCTCAAGCATGTCATGCGTCCGGTCATCGAACGGCTGGACCACCAGATGATCAACGACATCGCCCCGTTTACCGATCTGAATCCTTCGGCGGAAAATCTGGCGCATTATTTTTACGACGAAACCAATCTCCAGTTGCGCGAGATGACGGAAGGCCGCGTCAACGTGAAGGACTGCACCATCTACGAAACCGACACCACAACCGCAACCTACTACGAGTAATTCCGTGGCCCCAACCAATTCTTTGGTCCTGATCGAGCTGTATCAGTCCGTGCAGGGCGAGTCGAGCTTTGCCGGTCTGCCCTGCATTTTTGTGCGTCTGGCGGGTTGCAATCTCCGCTGCTCCTGGTGCGACTCGGAATACACCTTCTCCGGCGGCACTCGCTTTTCGCTCGAAGAAATCGAGCAGAAGATTGCCGCGCTCGCCCCGATAAAGCTGGTGGAATTCACCGGCGGCGAGCCCATGTTGCAGGAGCGCGAATTGCTTCCGCTGATGGACCGCCTTCTAGCGCAAAGTTACACGCTGCTGCTCGAAACCAGCGGCGAGCGCTCTCTGGCCGCTGTTCCCAAAGCCGTCCATAAAATAATGGACGTCAAATGTCCAGCCTCTGGCGAAAGCGGACGCTTCCATCTGGCGAACCTCGAAGCATTGACCTCGCGCGACGAGGTGAAATTTGTCGTCTCCGACCGCGCCGACTATGAATTTACCCGCGATTTCATTCGCCAGCACGATCTGGCCGCGCGCTGCGGACATGTTCTGCTGTCGCCTGCGTTTACGAAAAGCCCGACCTCCGAACGCAGCGCGGAGAACTGCGCGCTCGATCCGCGATTGCTGGTGGAATGGATGCTCGACGACCATCTGCCCGCGCGCCTGAGCCTGCAAATCCATAAGTTCATCTGGGAGCCTCTGAAAAAGGGGGTATAGTCACGGAGAAGCGTTTGTTGCCCATGGAACCCATTCCCCTAAAAACTCCAGCCATGTCGTCGGAAACCGAGGCCTCTTTCGCGCTGACGACGGTGGGCTACTGTCCTACGCTGAATGAAGCGCAGATGCTGGTCAGCCTGCTCGACTCGTTCGGCATCACCGCGATCATCGATTCGGAAAATTATTTCCGTATGCTGGGCAGTATGATGCCGGGCGTTGGCGGCATCCGGGTGCAGGTGCGCCAACTGGACGCCGAGGCTGCGTTGGAAATTTTGGACGAAAATCCCGAGCCTCCGGTCATTGAAAAAGATGAAGAGGACCAGCGTGAATAATCAATCAACCCGTCCGCGCGCCGTGGTTTCTCTCTCCGGCGGTATGGACTCTTCCGTCTGTCTGGCGCTGGCCGCGCGAGACTACGAGGTCTACGCGCTGCATTTCAGCTACGGCCAGCGCACCGAGCAGCGCGAGCTGGCCAGCGCACGCGCCGTCGCGGAGATCGTCGGCGTGCACCAGTTTCTGCCCCTGCGCATTAATCTGTTTCGTCAAATCGGCGGCTCCGCGTTGACGGACCCAAACATCGCCGTACCAGACGCGCCAGCCGTCGAACAGATTGGCGAAGAAATCCCCGTCACCTATGTGCCGTTTCGCAATGCCCATTTCCTCTCTGCGGCCGTCAGTTGGGCAGAGGTCCTGGGCGCAAAAAAGATTTTCATCGGTGCGGTGGAACAGGACAGTTCCGGCTACCCGGACTGTCGCCCCGCTTACTACGAAGCGTTCCAGCAAGTCATCCGCACTGGCACGCGGGAGGGTGACATTGAGGTGCTAACTCCGCTCATTCAGATGAAAAAACGCGAGATTGTCCAGCTTGGCCTTGAATTGGGAGCACCGTTCCATGTAACGTGGTCATGCTACTCGGGAGAGGATCGCGCGTGCGGCGTATGCGAAAGCTGTGCGCTTCGTCTTCGCGCCTTCGCGCAGGCGGGGACAACCGATCCCATCTCCTATCAAGCCAGGAAGGAACCGACAGCCACTGAACCGGCTGCATCCGACCCGATTGGGCAACATGAAAAACATTAAAACTGCCGTGGTGATATCTTCCGCTGCGGCGCGGCTTTAGAATTACTTTCAGGTTTGGGTGTGCTGCCGATGGCAGTAGAAGCATCGCGTAAAGACATTCCCGAAGGGAGCAGAATAATGACGAATACCCGGTTTGCGGCACTTTTGATGGCCGCAACAATGTCCACTACGATGGGTACGAGTGCCGCATGGGCACAAACCACGGCCGCCCCAGCGGCAGCCATGTCCAAGATTCATGGACACGCCCAAGACCCTTTATCGCAGCCACTCGCCAACGATAAGGTCGAGATCACCACCGATGGAAAAACGCCGCTCTACACCTTCACCACCGACGCAAATGGCGACTACAAGGGTGACGGCATCAAGCCGGGCACGTACATTATCCTGTTGATAGGCAAGATCAAGGACAAGAGTGGCAAGCCAGTGGAAGGCACGGTTGATTTTCAGCAGAACGTGAAATTGACAACCGGTGGCGATACTGCTGTCGACTTCGATCTGTCCCGCGCAGATTATATTTCTAAATTGCCTCCAGAAATCCAAAAGCAGATTGCGGAAACTCGCAAGCAAAATGCTGCCGCCCAGCAGGAAAACGCCAAAATTAAGAATGTAAATAAAGTTCTGATCCAGGCGCGCGATGCCCGCAAGGCAGGCAACTTCGATCAGGCCATCTCTCTCGACCAACAAGCCACAGTGGCCAAGCCGGATGTCGGCCTGACCTGGTATGAACTTGGCGACAGCTATCTGGCCGCCAAGAAATACGACGACGCTGTCACCAACTACAAAAAGGCATTGACCCTGATGAGCGCAGAAAAAGCGCCGAAACCGGAGGTCATTGCAGCCGCTGACAACAACCTCGGCGAGGCACTGGCGAAATCCAACAAAACCCCGGACGCAGTCGCGGCATACGAGGCTGCGGCCAAGGCCAACCCCGCTCAGGCCGGCATGTATTACACGAATGAGGCTGTCGTGCTCTTCAAGGCCGGTCAGGGCGATCCAGCCGCCGCTGCTGCCGACAAGGCCATTGCAGCCGACCCGACCAAAGCCATCCCATACTACATCAAGGGCTGGGCACTGGTGCAGCATGCGACCGTCGACAATAAAACAGGAAAAATCCAACTGCCTCCGGGTTGTGCAGACGCCTATCGCAAGTTCCTGGATATGGCGCCCAATGGCCCGCTTGCCGACGACGCGCGCAACATTCTGACGCAGGCCGGGGAGACCATCCACTCGTCCTACAAAAAACACTGATCGCTGCGAACTTGTGCTCCGCAGATGGGAGAAGCGGCTTCCGGCTCCAATCGGAAGCCGCTTCTCTCTATAGCAGGTATACGCATGCAACCTATTCCGGCGGCGAATCTCGTCCCTCCAATATCTTTTGCGGAAGCATGCTCGTTGCTTCAGGCGCAATGCAGGGCCATTCTCTCGGCTCACATAAACGATCCCCAGCGGTGCGAACTGTCCGCTGCATTGGGCCGTATCCTGGCAACTCCCATCGTGGCTGACCGCGATCAGCCACCGTTTCCCCGCGCAACCCGCGACGGCTTCGCGGTTAGGGCAGAGGATCTGACTAGCTACAGGCCTCTGCGTATCATCGGCGAGCTGCGTGCAGGTCAGTCCTGGGCCGATCGCCCTCCTGTCCAAACCGGGGAAGCAGTGGAAATTATGACCGGCGCGCCTGTGCCGCCGGGGGCAGACGCCGTGCTGATGGTCGAGCACGCGGAGGAAGTCTCTGCCGGAAATGTGGCTGGCCCGCGCGCCATCCTGCCGCAGGATGGACGAAAATTGACTGCTGGAGAAAATGTTGTTCCGCGCGGCAGTGAGGCACGGCACGGAGAGGTCGTCCTCGAAGCCGGAACGCGCCTCGGCCCCCAGCACATTGCACTGGCAGCCGCATGTGGACACAGCGATGTCGAGGTTTACGCTCCGCTGCAGGTGGCCATTCTTGCCACAGGAGACGAACTGGTGGAACAGTCGATGCAGGCCGCAAAAATTCCCATTGAGCCGCACCAGATTTACGACTCCAACAGCCACTCTCTCGCTGCCCTGGTGCAGCAGACCCACGCCATTCCCTTGCGTCAGCGCCCGGCGCGAGACCAGCGGGAGGACCTTGCCGCATGCATCCAGCAGGCACTCACGGCTGCGCCTCTGTTGCTGCTGACCGGCGGCGTTTCCATGGGCCGTTACGATCTGGTGGAAGAAGTGCTCGCCACCATGGGCGCGAGGTTTTTCTTTACCGGCGTAAAAATGCAGCCGGGCAAACCCGTGGTATTCGGTCGCGTGCCTGCCGAAAACGGACTGCCTGCGCGCTACTTCTTTGGCCTGCCGGGCAATCCCGTCTCCACTATGGTCACATTTCGCGTCTTCGTCCAGCCGCTGCTCGCGGCCTTGTCCGGCGAGCGGAACTGGCAGCCGCAGATCGCACTGGCACAACTTGCTACCGACGTCCACGGCAAACCCGGTCTGACGCGCTTCCTTCCCGCCCATCTGGATACCACGACAGACACACCGACCGTCACTCCAGTAAAGACGCAAGGCTCCGGCGATCTGGCCGCAAATGCGCGCGCCAACAGTCATGTCATCGTCCCAGAAGGCGCGGCAACACTCGCTGCCCAGCAATCCGTCCGCGTGCTGTTGTGCTAAATGGCTGCCTGCGAACCACATTCAGGTTGGATTCGCCGTATGCCGCAACCGATCCAACCTCCGCCGCAACGTTCGCTTCTCCTCACAATCTTCCAGATCGTCGCAATTGATCGCCACATTGGCCAGCAGCGCTTCGCGGCTGGCGTGCAACAGATGCCTCGCCGTCGCAACGTCGCTCGCAAGAAATGCCGGGCACTGCGCTGCAATTTCTGTCGCCAGAGATTGCAGCTTTTCCACCTGCTCGGCAGCTTCGAGCGGCACGCTGGCGCAGGCCAGCAGCAGTTCCTGGAACCGCTTCGGCACGACAGCTCCGCGGTCCTTCCGCGCAACCATATAGGCATCGAAGGCGCGCACATCCTCGTCCGCGAACCGCGCCAGCTTCGCTTCGCAATTTTTAACTTCCGCGATGGCCGCCTCCAGCCTTGCATCCGGCGCGCGCGCTAGGCAGATCGTCCCAGCCATCCGCAGCAATGCCGCTGCCAGAGTCGCCGTAACAGCAGCAACCGCCCCGCCGCCCGGCGTTGACGTGGCAGCCGCCACGCGCTCGCGAAATTCAAGCAGCGAAATTTCCCACAGAGAATCTCTTATCTCCATGGTCATCGCGCTGCCTCCTCAGAACCGTCCACGGGATGCGTTAAGAGTTCCTGCAAATACGAAACGCACAAATCCAGTTCCTTCAAAGGAACACATTCGCGTTCGCTGTGGGCGGTGCGCATATCGCCAGGCCCCACGACGATCACATCCTGCGTCAGCGTGGCCATCCACGGCGCTTCCGTACCAAAAGGCACGCCAATTGCGGGTCGTTTTGCCAGTTGCATCCAGCGTTGCACCAGCGGAGAGTCCGCGCGCGTCTCGAAACCCGCCTGCTCTCGCAAAACTTTTATTTCGCAGGTGAGGCCCGCATCTTCGCGCCGCAATTCTTCCACCATGCGATGCACCGCATCCACCACCATGCCAGCAGCCTCGCCGGGAACCGGCCTCCATTCCAGCAAAAATCTGCACTCACCTGGAATGACGTTCTTCGCCGTTCCGCCTTCGAGGACGCCCACATTCAACGTGGTGTACGGCGGATCGAAAAACTGATTTTTTTCGCGGCCGTTCGATTTTTCCAGCGACACGGCAAATTGCTCGATCTGGCCAATCATCCGCGCCGCGCGATAGATCGCCGACGACCCCTGTGCGGGATGCGCGCTATGCGCCTCCTTGCCGAAGACGCGAATCTCCGCCACGCCATAACCTTTTCCGGCGCGCGCCGGATGCAGCGATGTCGGCTCGCCAACCACGACATGCAGCGCCTGCAACAATCCCGTGGCCACCAATCGCTGAGCGCCTACGCAGCCAATCTCTTCTTCCGCTGTTAAAACCAGCGCCACCGTCGAGGCAAACTGCTCGCCGGGCGTGCAAACAAACGCCGCCAGCAAACACGCCAGGAAGCCCTTCACGTCGCAGGCGCCACAGCCATGGAGCAGCCCACTTTTTATTTCAGGATTAACCGCATGCGCCCATGTCGCGTTATACGGGACCGTATCGGTATGACACACAAACGCGAGATCGACGGAAAAATTGTCGGCCCTTTGGCCCGGCGGTGTGGCCAGCAGATTTATCTTCTCCACGCCAATCCCATCGCAATACGGCAGTTCGCAGATGCGCCATCCGCGCGGTTGAAGAACTCCCTTGACCAATTCAATGATGGGCCGGTTCGACATCGAAGAGACAGAA
>DAHUZH010000110.1 GCA_027306695.1 Acidobacteriaceae bacterium | reverse complement strand
TGATTGCAATTGTCAACTCGGCATGAGCGAATCATTTCCAGTTCTGGCTATCGATAAGCGAGCAAAACCGCATCCCAATACAATGTAAACTTCTTGACAAGTACGAGACCGGAGTTTCAAGATTGTGATTCATACAATTCGCTTCAGGTGATGAGGTCCACCGTTAACCGCCTTCATGGCTGATGACTCCTACCCCAAGAGGGAGCCATGCCATGAAGAAGACTGAGATACACTCCAGCCAACGCCATAAAAATGCTGCCTGTCGACCCCTTGATCTGCTTGTTCCAGATCAACAGGATAGCTGGAGGCTCCTGTGATCCTCTCCAACATTGTCCTCCAGATCGGCCAGGTCTTGTGCGTCCTCCTGTTGGCGCCCCTCCTGCAAGGCTTCATTTTGAAG
This sequence comes from Acidobacteriaceae bacterium, assembly GCA_027306695.1. Taxonomy (GTDB): domain Bacteria; phylum Acidobacteriota; class Terriglobia; order Terriglobales; family Acidobacteriaceae; genus JAKAAZ01. The sequence goes on along the minus strand of DAHUZH010000110.1, from coordinate 12,015 downwards.
ACTGAGGAACGGGTCCAGCGGAGTCGAGGTCCCAGCATTTTTCAGCCGTACCGCGATCTCTGGAAGTTCTTCCATAAACAAACTGTCGTGCCGGAGTCGGCCTCCTGGATTTACTTTATTGCCCCATTTATCTCTTTCACGGCCATGTTGATTGTGCCGATCCTGATCCCCGTGCTCACCGACCGACCGCTGCCACTCTCAGATATGGGCGACATACTGGGCGGAGGAATGGTTCTGACGCTCGGCTCGTTCGCCGTCATCCTCGCTGGGCTGGATACGGGAAATGTTTACGGTGGGATCGGATCGAGCCGAACGGCCATGCTTGCAATCCTCGCCGAACCAACATTGATTCTGGTTTTTGTGGGGATCAGTCTGCTCGCTAAATCCATGCTGCCTTTTGTCGTCAATCATCTGCTGCTTGGCAGCGCTTCTGCCTACTGGAGTCCGGCACACCTGTTCCTGATATTGGCTTTCTTCGCGCTGCTACTGGTGGAAACCGACAGGTTGCCAGTACATTCGAGCACGCATCTGGAAATCTACATGATCGACGAGGCCCGCATTCTTGAATACTCTGGGCCGTTGCTCGCCTTGCTCAAGTGGGCTTCCATGATGAAGCAGTTCATCCTCTACACCATCTTTTGTAATGTTTTTTTGCTCCCCTGGGGAATGTCGCAGTTCGGAACAGCGTTTGGGCAATTCGGTTCCATCGTCACATTGCTGCTCAAGTTTCTTCTGGTAGCACTGGCCGTTGTGGTTGTGGAAACCGTGCAGTCCCGTCTCCGCTTTTATCGCTATCAGGAGCCGCTGGCCGCTGGATTCCTTTTCGCCATACTTGCAATCGTCTCCAGCCAGTTGTTCTGAGGAGAGTTCGATGTTTTTAGCACATTTGAATTCGTTACAGGCTTCGATCTTCAGTTCCCTGGCGATCATGAGCCTACTGCTCACTTTTGTGATGCTGGGGTCGCATTGGCTGCGCAATTATGTGTATGCCTTTGCCGTCCAATCATGGCTGATTGCTGCACTCTCCGCAGCCGTGGGATATTTCGCCGGGTATCCCGAACTCTACGTGATCGCACTGCTCACGGCGCTTTTTCGCGGCCTGGTGTTGCCGCTCCTGCTGATGCGCATTGTCGACAGGCTGAACGTCAAACGCGAAATCCATGCGGTCCTCCAGCCGAGTTCCAGCCTTGTCATCGGGGCCTTTCTGGTGATGTTCGCATTTGTAATTGCCAACCACATGAACCGGCAGCCTGCTCCTGCCGCCAATGTGGTGATACTCGCCCTCACCATCATGCTCTCGATGAAGTTCATCGGCTTCCTGATGCTCTCCGTGCGCGACGAGGCGGTCAGCCAGATTCTTGGCCTGCTGGTGCTGGAGAACGGTATCTTCCTCGGTTCACAGATTCTTGTGCCGGGCATGCCCCTGCTGATCGAGATTGTCATTCTCTTCGATCTCCTCATTGTGGTGGCGTGCTTCGGCATGCTGGTTCGTTTTCTGGTGGTGCATGCAGGCACCACCAGCAGTCGTCAACTCAATCGACTCGTAGGCTGAGGCTCATGGCACAGCAGCTACTTTTGATCTTGTTTGTCGCGCCGCTCACAGCCGTCGCGTTGTCCCTGGGCTTGCGCCATTCCCGGATTGCGGAATATGCAACGGTCGCCGCGTCAATCACCGATCTTGTCGTCAGCGTGCCGCTTGTCATGCAAACCATGCACGGCACTGTCTTTTTCTGGCACAGATACATTGAGATCGACACGCTTGGCGCGTGGGTCATTCTCTGCATTTCGATTGTGTACGCTCTCTCTTCGATGTACGCCGTCGGTTACATGCGGCTTCTCGATGAGGAAAAGCGCCTCCCGTTGTTCTATGCATTGTTTTCTGGTTTTGCCTTCACGATGCTGGCGGCCTGCGTCATGAATAATGTCGGCGTCTTCTGGATTGCGATTGAGCTGACGACCCTCATCAGCACCTTTCTGGTGGGGTTCGAGCGCGAAGCGGAAAGCACCGAAGCTGCCTGGAAATACATCATTGTCGTCTCAGGTGGTATCAGTTTGGCGTTGCTCGGCACAGTGCTCTTTTATTGGGGTGGTTCCTTTGTACTTGGCCAGCGCTACGCGATGACATGGGGCGCGCTCCACAGATCGGCCCCGGAGGTCTACCAGCCGCTGCTCCTTATCTCGTTTCTACTGGTCCTTGTCGGTTATGGGACGAAGGCGGGTCTGGCGCCCATGCACACATGGCTGCCGGACGCTCATAGCGAATCTCCCGCACCTGTTTCCGCCATGCTTTCCGGCGCATTGCTGAATGCATCGATGCTGGGCATTGCGCGCTTTCTCGGTGTTGTCAGTGGAGCGTCCATCAACCGATTTGCGCATACCGCTGTGGTCGCATTCGGGATATTCTCCTTTGTCATTGCAGCGCTGTTCATCGTGAGGCAAACGGGTATCAAGCGCTTGATGGCGTATTCCAGCGTCGAACACATCGGGGTACAAGCACTCGGACTGGGCTTTGGTGGCGTGTTTGGTGTGGCAGGAACCTTTTACCACATGCTGAACCACTCCATGAACAAGTCGCTGATGTTCTTCGGCGCTGGCAATGCGATGCGCGCGTATGGAACCAAGGAAATCTCTGGTATCCGGCATGTGCTGAAGACATTTCCGGTAAGTGGAACGCTTTGGTTATTAGGCGCAGTGGGCATCGCAGGAGCGCCGCCATTCGCTTTATTTTTAAGCGAATTCACCATCCTGCGCGCCGGTATCGCGGGTCCCTATCGCTGGGCCGTAGTGCTGTTCGTGGTGTTTCTGGTCGTCGTTTTTATCGGTTTTCTCGCACACTTTCGCGCCATGTATTTTGACGAGGCCCCGGAACAACAAGCACAGCAAGTACGTCAACTGCCGTGGGTAATCTGGCGAACTCTTCCGATGTGGCTGGCTTTCCTCCCGCTGCTGGTGCTGGGTCTTTGGTGGCCGCACGGGTTGTGGGATGTCTTCCTCAAGATATCGCTCGAAATGACGGGAGGTGTCCAATGAGGGGCACGACCGAACGGGCACTTCCGCCGAATGAAGTGCCGCAAGCCTGCCAGCACCTCGTCGAAAAGGGTGCGCGCCTGCAGATGGCCTACGCATGGTTCCCGGAATCTGGCGGACATCCTGAAGTTCTTTATCTCGCGGATCAAGGCCCTTATCAGCCGTTTTCACTATTGCGGTGTCGGCTTTCCGAAGGCTCGGATGGACTTCCGTCGCTCGCAACGAACATTCCGCTCCTCGGTTGGTATGAGCGAGAAATGACGGATCTCTGCGGGATTTCTTTTCAAGGGCATCCTGAACTTCGCCCGCTTGTGTTGCATGAGGGCGCTCATCCGCCCATCCCGCCGCTTGACCCGCGCTATCCGAAGGGCGAGATGATTCCTTATACGGAGGAACCGTGGGACTTGCCACCCGTAGAGGGCAGCGATGTCCAGATGTTGCCATTTGGCCCCGTGCGGGGGGACGTGCTCGAATCGGCGCAGATCGTCTTCTACTACGTCGGCGAAGCGATTCTGCATTGTCATCCCCGCCTCTTCTTCAAGCATCGTGGAATGGAGAAGCGCTTTGAAGGATTATCGCCCGCTCTGGGTACATTGATTGCGGAACGTATTTCCGGCGTGGACAGCGTTGCCCATGCGCTCGCTTTTTGCCAGGCGGTCGAAACAGCCAGCCAATGTGAGGTTCCCGAACGCGCCCGTTATTTGCGGACCATCCTGGCGGAGCTGGAGCGTCTCTACAATCATCTCCACTACCTCGGCCATCTTTGCCATACGACAACGCTCAAAGTGGGCGAAGCGCAGGGCAAGCTTCTCGCCGAACAATGTAAACAACTGAACGGCGTTTTCACTGGCAGCCGGTTCTTGCGTGGGCTGCTCAAGCCCGGTGGTCTCCGGCGTGATCTCGACCTGCGTGCGCTCGCCGCGCGTCTGCGAGCATTGGAACCCGATATCGCTGGCTACATGGCAGCTCTCGAAAACACGAACAGTCATCTCGACCGTCTGATCACGACTGGCCATTTACCGCACCAGACTGCGTTCGATCAGGGTGCGACAGGTCCGATCAAACGAGCTTCCGGCATCCAGCACGATTTGCGTTGTGACCACCCCTACGCTGCCTATGGCCGGCTCTCAATGGAGATACCCCTGCGGACAGAAGGCGATGCACATGCCCGCTCCCAAGTCCGCATGGAAGAAATACGAAACAGCCTCGCACTTCTGCTCAGAGCGCTGGAGGACTTACCAGAAGGACCCGTGGACACGGAGATCGCATGGCCTACCGGAGGCGAAGGTCTCGGATGGTGTGAAGGCCCGCGAGGGTCGATCTACTACTGCGTGCATTTCGATGCGACAGGCAAATTGGCGCGCGTCAAGGTGAAATCCGCCTCATTTTCCAACTGGCGCGTATTTCCGTTCACGGTGCATGACACCAACATGATGGATTACGCGATCAACGAGGCGAGCTTTGGTCTGACGATGGCTGGCTGCGATCGTTAGAGATTTGGAGGACAAGATATGCCGATCTGGACGCTGTATGGCATGAAGCGAGGAATCGCCACAACATTGTGGCCCGGCAAGGAGAATGCGAAAGTCCAGCCAGGGGTGCTCGGTCTGCCACGCTTCCAGCCGGACCGTTGCCAGGATAATTGCCGTGCCTGTGCGGAGGTCTGTCTTCCTGGAGCGATTGGAATTGAAGCTGGATCAGGGGACGAGCGGCTTACCATCGACTATGGGAAATGTATCGGCTGCCAGCTATGTACGGAGTCCTGTCCGAACGATGCTTTGACGAAATCAGAGGACTGGGCCTTTGGCGTGCAGAACCGGGAGGACCTGGTTTGGGCAGAAGCGCTGGCTTCAAAACCAGCGCAGGAACTGACGAAGAACATTCAGAAATGCTTTGGACGCAGCCTGCATATCCGTCATGTGGATGCAGGTTCCTGCAATGGATGCGAATCTGAACTGCAGGCGCTGAACAATCCCTACTACAATCTCCATCGCCTGGGAATCTTTTTCACTCCGTCGCCCCGCTTCGCCGACTTATTGCTGGTGACAGGTTCGGTTACATACGCGATGCGTGGGCCGCTGCTCGAAACCTACAATGCGATGCCGGAACCGCGATGGGTCATGGCGATGGGCACCTGCGCTGTTTCTGGCGGCGCGACGGGCGGGGGATATAGCTGCGCGCACGGTGTCGAAGGCATCTTGCCCGTCGATATTTACGTACCGGGCTGTCCTCCCAATCCGGCAGCGATGATCCATGCCTTGCTCTTGCTGCTCAACCGTGCAGCGCAGTTCGTCCAGGGAGGCCACCTTGCAAAATGACTTGCTATTGGCGATGGCAGCGCTCTGGGGCGTCTCATTTCTGGCCGCCTTACTTGAGTCGAGCGGGAAGCTGGCACGCATGGGAATCGTGCTCGGATGCGCTTCTGGTGTCGCTGCATGCTTAATGATCCTGCCAGAGGCAACGCCTGCCTTTTCCTTGGGATTCAGCGTGGGCGATACGCCAGTGAAGTTTCACTTGGATGCTGGCGGTTGTTGGCTCTTGCTGTTTGGCCTGCTGCCAGCGCTCTTCGCCGCTGGTCTCAACACCACGGCATCTTCGGGACCGGCAAAAAGATACTGGCTGGCTGGGCTCTCGCTCGCCCTCCTTGGCGCACTTGGGGTCTTCGGTCTACAGGACGCCATGTCTTTCCTGATTGCCTGGGAGGTAATGAGCGTCGGCGGAGCGGCCATGATCCTGGGCGAAGGTGTCTCACAAGCCTCCGGCAGGCCCATGCTGTTTATGCTCTCGCTTCTCGAAGTCGGAGCCGTCGCAATACTGCTGGCCTTGCTGCTCCTCGGAAACCATGCAGGTTCGTATACATTCGCGAGCTTTGCGGTGCCACAGGTGTGGCCCACCTCGGGCACGCTCATCATCGGTCTGCTACTGCTGTTCGGCTTCGGCGCCAAACTGGGCGTACTGCCATTCTACGAATGGTTTCCAGCCGCTTATGGTTCTGGCAGTGGCGCGACGGGCGTCATCTTCTCCGGCATCGTTCTCAATGCCGCGTTCTACTCGCTCGCGCGTGGCGTGCTCGAGTGGCTGCCCCGTACCGGAGTGTGGGTGATGAGCGTTGCCATCATCATGATTATTGCTGGCGTGATCAGCGCGATTTTGACAATCTTCAATGCTTTTCAGGAAGAGGACTGGCGGCGACTGTTGAGCCTCTCCTCCGCTGAAAATGCGGGTGTGGCTGTAGCAATCCTGGGTGTTTCTCTGCTGTTCGCTATCAGCGGATTGCACGGCTCTGCAGGATTGGCGTGGATCGTTTGCCTACTGCATCTCGCGGGACACAGTTTGGCAAAGGGCACGCTCTTCCTTACTGCTGACGGAGTGTACTCGGTCAATGGCAGTTACACCATTCGGCAAACGGGTTTGCTGCGAAACACCTCGGCCTTTTTCGGAATCGGAGCACTCTTTGCGACGATGAGCCTTGCCGCACTTCCTCCTCAGTCCGGCTTCGTCAGCGAATGGTATGCTTTCCAGACCCTTTTCCAGGGAATGCAAGTGAAGGTGATCGCCGCGAGACTGACGATTGCGTTGGCGGCTGCAGGTCTGGCGTTGGTTGTAGCCGTCGCTTTGGCGACCTTCGCCAAACTCTTCGGTGTGGGTCTGCTCGGAGATGGACATACCCATCCGACCCATCTCTCTCCTGCACGATCCGGCAGTGTTTTTTTTCTTGGCCTATGCGTGCTGGGTTTGGCCGTCGGCATGCCGTGGTGGGTACAAGCACTCGGACCGGCAAGTCAGTCTCTATTTGGAGTGAATGCCGCTCTTCATATGAAGGACGGATGGCTCCTGGTCCCCTTGAACGGACACTTCGCCTTCATCTCACCAACGAAAATGATCATTGTCGGCCCGCTCCTAGCTTTAATTCCAATTGTCTTCTTCCTGTTGAGCCGTCGTCTGTTTCGGCTTCGCCGTGTGCCGGTCTGGTCGGGTGGACGCAGCGAGGACGCACGCCGGATCGCCACGACTTCCCTGGCGTTTTCCAATGCGTTGCGAACGTTCTACGGATTTATCTACGGGCCAACCCACAACTTAGAGCGCGAGTACGATCACGGGCCATATTTCGTGACACGTTTGATCTTCAATCAGGAGGTTGCCCCGATCTTCGGTCCATATCTGTTCGCGCCGCTGACACGATTAGTGAAAAAAGCCGCCGACAAAATCAGTATCCTACAATCCGGCTATTTGAACTTTTATAACGCTCTTATCGGGATGCTTTTGGTGCTGATTCTTGGATTGGCATTATTTTACAAATAGGGTATTTCCGATTCGTTTGGTTGCTCCGTTTCAAGACTTGTCATCCTCAAAATCAGACTCTAAGAGTGACGACTGTACAATGGGCGCAATGGTGAACTTTGCATTCCGTTTATGCTCCAAACTGTCACACGCCCAGATAAGAGACGGCGAATAGCAATGGTCAAAGGCGCAATCGCTAAGAACAATTACGACGACATCCGCTCTGGGATCGTCGAACTGCTCAACGGTGCCAGGTCGGCCTCCGCACGAAGCATCAACGCTTTCATAACGGCCACATATTGGGAAATTGGAAGAAGAATTGTCGAATTTGAACAACGTGGCGAGAAGCGGGCCGAGTACGGAGAGGAACTGATCCGGCGTTTGGCAAGCGATCTGGCACCACGCTTCGGGCGAGGCTTTGGATGGCGAAACCTGACACAGATGCGTGCTTTTTCTCTGGCATGGCCTGCCGAGAAGATTTTGCAGACACCGTCTGCAAAATCTTCTGACCTACCAGCTTTGGCAACCCGATTTCCATTACCCTGGTCCGCCTACGTCCGTCTGCTTTCGGTCAAAAATCCAGAGGCACGAGCTTTCTATGAAAGAGAGGCCCTGCGGTCCGGCTGGTCCATCCGGCAACTTGACCGTCAGATCGGCAGCCAGTTCTACGAGCGAATCGCCCTCTCCAAGAAGAAAGCAGCCATGCTGGAGAAAGCCGAGAAAGTCGGGCCGAGCGATATGGTTACGCCGGAAGAAGCCATCAAAGATCCGTTTGTCCTCGAATTCCTTAATCTCAAAGACGAATACTCCGAATCGGATTTGGAGGAAGCGCTGATTCAACACCTCACCGACTTTCTATTGGAACTCGGCGATGACTTCGCCTTTCTGGGTCGTCAGCGCAGACTACGCATCGACGATAATTGGTTCCGTATTGACCTCGTCTTCTTCCACCGCCGCCTGCGTTGCCTCGTCATCATCGACCTCAAAGTGGGCAAGTTCAGCTATGCGGACGCGGGCCAGATGCACCTCTATCTCAACTACGCGCGCGAGCACTGGATGAAGCCAGGCGAGAACCCTCCGGTTGGGCTGATTCTCTGCGCGGAAAAGGGTGCATCCGAGGCCCACTACGCCCTCGACAATCTCCCCAACAAAGTGCTTGCTGCCGAGTATCAGACCGTTCTGCCCGATGAAAAGCTCATCGCCAAAGAGCTTCAACGTTCTCGCTTACAGCTCGAAACACGACGTTTGGCATCGGATCAGAAACAGTAAGGCTTGATGTATTTTGGACTCCAAACAAACCCCTGCAAGACGATGCAGCCCACGACCAGGCTTCAACCCAAAACAAATTCTCGGTAAGCGCTGCGCGCGCCTTTTTCCACTTCGTGCCGCTCCGGTGGACGGCCCAGCGCATGAAGCCGCGCTGAACGGGCCTTCCTGAGTCCGTTCGGGCCAGCGCCGTCTGCGTGCCAAACGATGGTGCGTGTTTGGCACTTGCCGCGCCCACCCTCCGGCCTCCCACCTCCGCTGCCCTCGTTCCGTCCTGCGCGCCGTCCGGTCTGTTTTTGTCCCCAACCCAAGTGAGGAACAAAAAACAGCCCAGCCGGGCACACAGGAGAAAAACAATGTTATCAACCAACAACAACCGCAGCAGCAACAGCAACCGTGGCAGTAAGGAAAAAACTGCCACGCAACAACTCATCAAGCAGAACGTGGACTCACTCATCGAGCAGCTTGAGAGCGGACACAGCGACGCACTCACGGCATACCTCACCGCCATGAGCCGTTTTCACAATTACTCTTTCGGCAACATTCTCGAAATCGCACGGCAGAAGCCGGACGCTACGCGAGTGGCTGGAATGTATGCGTGGAACCAGCTTGGCCGCCGAGTGAAGAAAGGCGAGAAGGGCATCCGCATTCTTGCCCCCATTATCGGCGTCAAGCGGAAGCCGCAGGAAGAGGCCGAAAAAGACCTCACCAAGCAGAATGTCGCTGTTTTGGTTGGCTTCCGTAATGCCTATGTCTTCGATGTGTCGCAGACTGATGGCGCAGAGCTTCCCGAACACGCCAGCGTGCAGGGCGATGCAGGAGAGAACCGCGACCGGCTGATTGACTTCATCGCTACTCAGGGCATTGAGCTTGAGTTCAATGAGCGCATCGCGCCAGCAATGGGCGTGAGTTACGGCGGCAAGATCGTTCTACTGCCGGGACAGTCGAAGGCCGAGGAGTTCTCAACCCTTGTGCATGAACTGGCGCACGAAATGTTGCACAAAGCCGACCGGCGCACGACAACAACCAAAGTTGTACGCGAAACCGAGGCCGAGGCCATCGCCTTTGTAGTCGGCAAGGCCGTTGGCCTCCAAACGGGAACGGCATCGGCTGACTACATCCAGCTTTACCACGGCAACGCATCGTTGCTGGCCGAAAGCCTTGAAGTCATTCAGAAAGCCTCAGCCGTCATTCTCGCGGCATTGGAAACAAAGCCGGAAATCGAGGAGCAAGAAACGCAAGATGAAATGGCAGTCGCCAGCTAGTCCACCGCAACCTTACGGGCGGATGGCGAATGGCTGTCCGCTCTCCCTATCCACGCACGTTCAACCATAGGAGAAGCGCATCATGTCTACTCAAAACATCGCAGCTACCGAATACCGCAACCTTCCACTTTCAATTCTCACCGAATCGAAGTCAAACCCGCGCCGCATCTTTGAGGATGCGGCATTGAAAGAACTCGCCGACAGCATCCGCAGTCAGGGAGTTCTCTCGCCCTTGCTTGTGCGCCCTTTGAACGAGCGCAGCTTCGAGATCGTGGCCGGAGCAAGGCGTTACCGCGCCGCGCAGATGGCCGAATCGGAAACCGTGCCCGTTCGTATTGTCAACTTCACGGATGTGGAAGCGTTGGAGGCGCAGTTGATTGAAAACCTTCAACGGCGAGACGTTCATCCGCTGGAGGAAGCGCAAGGATTCCGCGCTTTGCTGAATCTGGAGGAGCCGAAGTATAGCATCGAACAAATCGCCGCCAAGACGGGCAAATCTCCCACTTATGTCGCGCAACGCATCAAGCTGACGGAGCTTGCTCCAGCAGCGGTCGAGGCGTTCTACAAAGACGAAATCGGCCTGGGTCACGCTTTACTATTGGCGAAGCTACAGCCAGCCGAGCAGGAACAGGCACTCGCCGCTTGTTTCCGCGAGGATTGGGGAGGCGGAAACAAAAGCAAACGCATTCTGCTGCCGGTTCGCAATCTAAAAGAATGGATTGAGCACAATGTCATGCTCATCCTGAACGATGCGCCATTTTCAAAGAGTGACGCGGCCCTCAACCCGCAAGCTGGCTCGTGCCACGATTGCTCAAAACGGACAGGGCATAACAAGCTGCTGTTTGCGGACGTTCGGCACGATGCTTGCACCGACCCCGGTTGCTACCAGATCAAGCTAGATGCACACGTTGCGAAGACCCTCGCAGCCAGGCAGAAGCTGGTACAAATCTCCGCCGCTTACGGCCAACCAGCCGAAGGCAGCACGGTCATCCCGCGCAACAAGTATGTCGAGATCAAGCAGGAGAAGCCGCAAAACAGCAAGCAGCGCGATTGGCCAGAGTACAAGACCTGCAAATCGGCAACGGAGGCCATCATCACGGAAGGCACGGAAAAAGGCGAACTCCGCAAAATCTGTGCCGACCCGAACTGCCCGGTTCATCATCCAAAGAAGCAGAAGCCAACCGCCGATGCTAATTGGAAGGCCGAACAGGAGAAGCAGCGCCGTGAGGAAGCGCTGGCCCAGGCAACAGGCTTGCGTGTCCTGAACGCCATCATCGCAGCGGTTCCTGTGCGATTGATGAAACGCGACCTGCTGTTCATCGTGGAGCGGGTTGCAACCATGCTGGACGAACGGCGGCTGGAAATTGTCGCCCGCAATCGCGGCATCAAAAAGGCAAAGGACAGCGACTCGATTCCGAAACTCCTATCTGCCTACATCCGCAAAGCGGAGGAAGGCGAACTCGGACGGATGTTGATGGAGATGGTCATTCTTCACACAGCACGGACACAGCCCGATGCTGGCAATGTGTTGAAGCAAGCAGCCGAGCATTACAAGGTAGACACCGACGCCATCGCCCTCAAGGTGAAACAGGAGTTCACCGCAAAAGAGAAGGCGCAGGCTGCAAAGAAGGTGAATGCGAAAGGCCAACCCAAACCAGCGAAGAAATCGACCGCTGCTTAACTTCCCGCGTATAACTTTGCAAATTGGGTCTGCAAAATGCAGACCCAATTCTTTTGCCCGTCTTCCCGCCCTGAAGCGTGCTGCCGCTCCACGCCAGGCCCGACTCTGCCCACCCGACGGGCTAACCCAAGTGCGAAACCTGCCGTGGCATACCTTTACTCCATCCGCCACGGAGAGCGCTCCGGCCAATGACGCAATGCGTCGGTTGCCCAGGCGGTGGACCTGTCGATGTGACAGGAAGTACATGGATTTGGAATTTTGTATTTGTCCGTCATGTCCGGGGTAATGAACTTAAACGTGTGGGCATGTACAAACGCACCAGGAACTCCCTCCGTTTCAATCTTCGGCATGTGGCAGGCGACACACTGACTTCCCGCACTGCCGTTTTTGTGGTGAGTGTGTTCTTCGAGTGTAGCCGTGTGCGGGCCGTTTGGAGAGGCAGGGCCGTGACAGTCCAGACAGATTTGATTCGCAGGCTTGATGAGTTGCGCATAA
>DAHUZH010000010.1 GCA_027306695.1 Acidobacteriaceae bacterium | reverse complement strand
TTCGACGCCCACCGACACGCCAAGATTTCAAGCGCTGCTGGGCACGGGCGAGCAGTGGGGACTCTCCTTGCAATACGCGGTGCAGCCGGAACCGGGCGGACTGGCGCAGGCTTTTCTAATTGGCGAGAAATTTATCGCGGACGGGCCGTCGGCGCTCGTGCTCGGCGACAACATTTTTTACGGGCACGATCTTCCGCACATGTTCCAGCGTGCCGTTGCGCGCGAACTGGGCGCGACTGTGTTTGCCTATCCGGTGCAGGACCCGGAGCGATATGGGGTCGTCGAATTCGACGCCAATCGGCGCGCGCTGTCGATCGAGGAGAAACCGAAACATCCGAAGTCCCGCTTTGCCGTGACGGGAATTTATTTTTACGACAAGCAAGTGGTGGAGATTGCGAAATCTCTCCAGCCTTCTCCGCGCGGAGAACTGGAGATCACAGATGTAAATCGCTGGTATCTGGAGCGCGGTGAATTGCATGTGGAGCTGATGGGTCGCGGGTTTGCGTGGCTTGATACCGGCACGCAGGACTCCTTGATTGAAGCGGCCGTATTCATCCAGACCATCGAGAAGCGCCAGGGTTTGAAGGTCGCCTGTCCCGAGGAAATCGCGTATCACTTGGGCTATATCGACGCGATGCAGATGGAGCAGCTTGCGGCCAGGTTGGGTAAGAGCGGGTATGGCAGCTATCTTTTACAAGTCCTGCGCGAGGCGGAGATATGACGGCAACGTCGCCGGAGCGCTTGCGTATTCTGGTCGCGGGCCGCGATGGCCAGGTAGGTGGCGAACTGGCGTACTCGCTGACATCGCTCGGCGAGGTGACGGCCACCAGCCGCGCGGAACTCGATCTAACCTCCGATGCGTCGATTCGCACGGTGGTGCGTTCCGTGCGGCCTCACCTCATCGTGAATGCAGCCGCCTATACTGCTGTCGATAAAGCCGAGAGCGAGCCGGAATTGGCGCGACGCATCAATGCGGACGCGGTCGCAACATTGGCTGTGGAAGCAAAGGCCGTCAGCGCGGCAATCATCCATTACTCGACCGATTATGTATTCGATGGAACAAAGGCCGCTCCGTATGTCGAAGAGGACGCGACCAATCCGCTGAGCGTCTATGGCCAGACCAAGCTGGCTGGCGAGCAGGCGCTGGCGCAGTCAGGCATTCCGTATCTCGTGCTGCGGACGAGTTGGGTGTACGGCGCGCGCGGCAAAAATTTTTTGCGGACGATTTTGAAGCTCGCCGCCGAGAAGCAGGAGCTGCGTATCGTCGCCGACCAGATTGGCGCGCCGACATGGTCGCGAGACATTGCAGAGGCAACGGCCTCGATTGCAAAGCAGTGGCTGCCGAATGGGTCGAACTCCGGCATCTATCATCTGACGGCAAGCGGCAAAACGAGTTGGCACGGCTTCGCTGCGGAGGCCATTCGCATGCGTGCGGAATCGCGCGTCGATGAACAGGTTAATTTCGCCCGGCTTGTCCCGATTCCCGCCGCAGAGTATCCAACGCCCGCAGCCCGGCCCAGAAATTCGCAGCTTGACTGTGAGAAACTGGCGCGCGTCTTCGACCTCCGCCTGCCGGACTGGAAACTGTCTCTTGCAGATGTGGTGCGTCAGCTCGATATATGTCCGCCGCAACTGGAAGCTGCCAGCCAGCAACCAGGCGATAAGATGGGAAAAACCATTCAGGTGAGAAATTGAAGAAGAAAGCACTTATTACAGGCGTTACCGGGCAGGATGGAGCATACCTCGCAGAGTTCTTGCTGCAAAAGGGATACGAGGTCCACGGCATCAAGCGGCGCACGTCGTTGTTCAATACGGACCGCATCGATCATCTGTATGAAGATCCGCATGTCTCCCAGCGAAATTTTATTCTGCACTACGGCGACCTGACGGACTCCTGTAGCCTGATCCACGTTGTGCAGAAGGTGCAGCCCGATGAAATCTACAACCTGGGCGCGCAAAGCCATGTCGCCGTTTCCTTTGAACAGCCGGAGTACACGGCAGATGTCGATGGGATTGGAACATTGCGCCTTCTTGAAGCCATCCGTATTTTAGGGCTGGAAAAGAAGACGCGCTTCTATCAGGCATCCACATCGGAGCTATATGGGCTGGTGCAGCAGGTCCCGCAGACCGAAAAAACGCCGTTCTATCCACGCTCTCCTTACGCGGTTGCAAAGCTGTATGCCTACTGGATCACGGTCAACTATCGCGAATCCTATGGAATGTATGCGTGCAATGGAATTTTGTTCAACCACGAGTCTCCCAACCGCGGCGAGACATTTGTAACGCGCAAGATCACGCGGGCGCTGGCGCGCATCCAAGTAGGTCTGCAGGACTGCTTATATCTCGGCAACCTGAATGCGCTGCGCGACTGGGGCCATGCGCGCGATTACATTGAAATGCAGTGGCTGATGCTGCAACAGGAAAAGCCGGAAGACTTCGTCATCGCGACCGGTGAACAGCATAGCGTTCGGGAATTTGTCTCGATAGCCGCAGCCGAACTAGGCTTGCAGCTTAACTGGAGAGGAAGCGGCGCCGAGGAACAGGCGGTGGATGAACAAGGCCGCGTCGTTGTGGCCGTAGACCCGCATTACTTTCGCCCGGCAGAGGTCGAGACCTTGCTTGGCGATGCCACCCGTGCGCATGACAAGCTGGGATGGAAGCCACGGATTGGTTTCGATGCATTGGTCCGCGAAATGGTGCAGGCAGACCTGGAAGACGCTAAACGCGATCGCCTGGTGCGCAAACATGGCTATCGCTTTTACGAGCGCAGCGAGTAGAGGATAATCTGCTAGCGGTATGAGTGCTTAACGCAAAACCTATCTGGATTAACTGCAAGCAAAAAAAGGACGGGAATTATAGGATTGTCTTCAGTCCAAATCGAAGTCGCGGATGGGACGCGCTTCGCCGGGTGTCTCTTTCGCCCGGCGGACTGCTTCGGCGAATTTCTTGTTTAGCACGTCGTCTTTATTTTTTTCAGCCTCGACGGATTGGCGGAAGAGCATTTGTTTCCGCTCCTCCTGGTCTTTCAGCGCGCGCGTGGCGGCTTCAAAGTCTTCAAAAGTCTTTTTGCGTGGCGCCGGCGTGTGGGCGATTACTGCATGCGTCGCTGCATCCACCTTCATTGCTGCGCCGCAGTCCGGGCATGTAATTTCAAAGATGGTTGAATTTTTTCCGGTCATTGAGGATCGCCCTTCTACATCATTTTCTTGCATCGTTCTCGACTAGCCGATTTTAGGACATATCCCCATACCTGGGCCAGTTTCAGCGTTTCTTCATCCGTTCGCGCCCGGCCATGGTTCCAGCATCGCGCTGATCCAGACCATTTATTGAAGCGTGAGAATTGTCACATTGGCTTGCGTTTCACAGATTCAAAGCGCAATGTCCGCAGTGTTCCGCCGTAGAATGCTCGACCAGTATGTCGATGAGCGAGGGTCCACTTCGCGCCAGAAACCACGCACATGCCAGTACACGCTCCTGCAAATTGCCTGCAGGGAACAGTTCCTGGCATAGCTGCTCCGCATGGTGGCGCAGGCTCTGCTCCTTCTGGAGCGCAAAGCTGGCGGACAGCCGACGCAGCCTGTTCATTTGATACAGCATTTTCGATGCGGCGACCTCGGCGGCATGGCCCAATCCGGCATCCTGACCTTGCATCCACTCCGTCAGCGCCTTCAATTCGCGGTCCAACGCATTGCCTACGGCGGCCAGTTTTCGTTTTCCCTCGACGGGTATCGAACGCGCGCCAAGCCGCTGCGCCAGCGCGTCCGGCGTGATAAAAACATCCGGCAAACTGAGTTGATATCGCTGGAGCATCCGCGCCAGCCGGGGATCGATCAGCGTGGCCGAAAGGCGCGGCACGATCGGCGTCGTGCGTTCCAGGATGCGCTGATAAACGACCTGCGATTGCGCGAAATAGGCAATCTCCGCTGGGCCGCCGACGTAGGCGGAGGTCGGCAGCAGCGCGTCCTGCATCACCGGGCGCAGCAGGGCGTTGGGACTGATGCGCTCTGGAGTTTGATCCAATATGTCGAGCAGTTCGGCGGTGGTGTATCGCTGGCTGGCCGCGGACCAGGCGTCTGCCGAGGCGGTTTTTTTCAGCGCGCTTCGCACTCCAGTGTTTTCATCGAGGAGAAAAAGCAGACTCGACGAGTCCGCCACCATCACCTGCGCATGGTAGCCAGCGAGTTCGAGGGCTTTAGATCGTTCCAGCAGGGCTGCGTGCAACTCGTCGGCCTGCTCGATCGCGGCGCGCAGAGTGGAATGCGTCAGCGCGTGAAAGGGCCGCGTGGAAGCATCAATGACGATCAGGCCATGTTCGCTGAAAATGCGTGCGAGGAAGGCGGCAAACGAGGAGGCGAAGGTTGCGGTGGGAGTGTAAACGGAGGCCAGTAGTTCGGTGACGGAGTTTTCGCCCAGACATCGGCGCAGATCTTCCATCACGGGCTGGATTGCGTCTCCCAGCGAAAGGTTCCCGACCGGACGCCCCGGTCCTGGATTGTGAGGAAGACGCAAAGTTTCCAGTTTATTACCTACAGGAAATGTCGCCTGATTCACTTCGTCGAAGTCATGGTCTTCACTTGCCAGCCAGAAGATGGGCACATGCGGCTGGCCCGCGCGGCTGGCGTCCGCAGCCAGACGAATGGCGGTCGCCGCCTTCAACAGGGTCAGCAATGGGCCGCCGAACAGCGTGACCTGTTGCCCGGTGACGACCGCAGCCGCTCCCTCAGCCAGGCGGTCCAGATTGGCTTCAGTCGCCGGCCCAGCGCCAAAGCCGCGATTCTGTATGCGCAATAGTGGAACGATGGATCCGCGCAGCTTGGCGTCGATGTTCGCCGGGTGCTGCATCCACTGCCGGTCAGCATGGAATGGCGAGTAGAACGGACGCAGTTTTTCGTCGCTGCCGGAGACATAGTCGCGAAACAGCGCGCTGACGTGGGGCACGACTGTGACTGGATAGCAGTCTGCGTTCAATGCCGAAAAACTCCTTGTGTCCTTAAGATGGTGCAAACCGTGGGACGTTGCAAACCGTGGCCGCGCGTGCTGCTGCTGAAGTCCATGCACCTGCAACCCACCGCCCGCAATCGTAAGTGTCTCATGCAGTGGATGCAGGCAAGCGCCCCGGCGATGCTGACTTCTTCTTGCGGCCATCGCGCGACGGGTCCAGCAGCCGCTCCATTTGCATGCGGTTGCGCGCGGGGAGCGAGGTCAATGCAAACCGGCTCAACTCCCGATAGATGTTTGCCAGTTTGGGGTGGGGTCGCAGCGCGTCCAGGTGTCGCGCAATGGTTGCGGCGTCTCCGCGCGCAATGGGGCCGCTGAAACTCTTATCCGGGCCATCGGCAAAGAAGTTGCGAATCGTGCTCTCTGCGATGGGCCGCATCCGACGGCGCGCATCTTTCGGAGAAAGCCCAGCAGCGACGCCTGCTTCCGTGGCCGCAGTCAGCAGCGCGAGGATGAGCGGCGAGGCGAATGCGCCAAATGAGTGATACAGCGGTTTATTTTCCGCGCGCAGAACAAATGCTTCTCCGCCGAGGGCGCACACCAGTTTGCGCGCTTCCCGGCAGGCGCGTGCGTCGCCTTCGACTGCAAAGGGAACTCCGGCGAGCGAAATGTGCGCAACATTTTTTCGCGGAAAGGTCATCAATGGGTGGACGGATGCGAGGCTGGCCCCCACTGTCCGCAACGCCGAAAGCTCCGCGCTGGGCAGAGCGCCGCTTGAATGCAGCACAATGGGGCGCGCGGGCTTTTGCTGAAGCCGTGGCGTCCTGGCGGAGGCTGCTGTCCGGCGTAGCTGGGCCACACGATGCGCCAAATCCTGCGCAGTTTCCGCGATCCGCGTGTCCGGCGTGCAGATCCACAGAATGTCGGCGTCGAGCCTAGAGTGTTGTAGCGTCGTGAGCCGCGCGCCAATTTTTTCGCTCATCCTGCGGTCGGAAGCGCGCCGGTTCCGTACCACCACTTCCCGTACAGAAATGCCTGCCGCGTGTAAAGCAAGCGCCAGTGCCGTGCCCCAGTTGCCGAGGCCAATCAGTGTGATGCTGGGAAGCATTGCCCCTGAAGGCATGGCCGGATGCGGAGCATTGGATAGTGGCGAGTGTCTTTTGGGCGTACGTACTGCCATGATCTTCATCGTCTCACGCATGCCTTCGGTTATGTCCCGAAATGGACCGCCTTGCATCCGCTGTCGCGAGGTTTCTCTCCACAGCCGCAGTCGATAGTATGTTCAAAGAGACCGAAAGGAAACAGATGACATCTGGAACACGCACCACGAAGCGTACTGCAAGACAGGCCACAAAAAAATCTACAAAGCCAGCATCGCCAAAGCCCCTCAAGAAGACCGCAAAACCTGCCGCAGCTCCCTCCACAAAGGGAAAACCCGGCGCGAAGGTCGCTCTGATTTCTTCCAGGCTGGCCTATCGCGGGCCGCTCTTCGATGTCTATACGGACTATGTGCGGGAGCCGGAGGGTGAAAATTCGCGGCGCGACGTAGTCCGCCACTCCGGCTCGGTCGTCATTTTGGCGATCGATGCTTCGCAGGACCCCAACGATCCGCTGATCGTCCTGGAACGGCAGTACCGTCATGCAGCCGGGCAGTACATGTGGGAGGTCCCCGCCGGACGCAAGGAACCGGAGGAGTCTACGCTGCCGGGCGCGAAGCGCGAGCTGCTGGAAGAGACTGGCTATCGCGCGAAACGCTGGACCAAGCTGGTGCGGTTTTATGCCAGCCCCGGATTTCTCGGCGAATGGATGCAAATCTATCTGGCGGAAGGTTTAAGCGCGGGCGAGTCGCAGCCGGATGAAGACGAGTACATTGAGTGCCGTCTGGTTCCGCTATCGCAGGCGCTCGAATGGATTGAGAACAACAAAATCATCGACGGTAAATCGATGATTGCGATCTTGTTGTACAGCCGGATGCGTTCCTCCAGCCGTCGTTAGGGGGGCCTGCATTTTCACGGAACTTTTCTTTTTCCGTCGCACCATAACCAATTTTTCGGCAATGCGTCTATATGGGCAGGATCCCCTCGTGGTTCCAATTTGTGTAGAAGAGGTGCGAGTTCCGTGTCTCAGCATAAAGGCAAAGTCAAGTGGTTTAACAACGCGAAAGGCTTCGGATTCATTGGGCGGGATGATGGTCCCGATGTTTTCGTCCACTACACCGCCATTCAAACCGATGGATATAAGAGCCTGAAAGAGGGCGACGATGTCGAATTCGACATCGTCCAGGGAGACAAAGGCCCACAGGCCGATCAGGTATTACGGCAGCAAGTCGCTCTGTAATTTTTTCAGGATATTATGCAGGGCCGCCTGGGTGCGTGCTCAGCGATTTCCGGCAGCGCCATTCTCGGTGCGTCCACATTTCCGGGCGGAAAAATGCGGATGCGTTTGGCGCCCGGTTTGCGGAATGATGGGTCCGCACAGTGCCTGTCAAGTGTCCGCCCGCTCCACTCTCTCAGAAATAACGCTACGCCACAGCATCGATGAAACTACGTTAGTGGATTGCGATGTTGGCAACGGTCGCGTTTGCGCTTCCGTTCACCACTTGCATGTTCAAGGCGGAGCTGCCGCTCATGGAGTAAACGGCGTAAATCATATTGGTGGCCGTATTGACGCTGACACTGCCCACCGTCGAGCCGGAAGCTGCGTAAGGGACAGTCGCCGTCACCGAGGACAGATCGACTACATCCAACTCATTTGTCGTGTTATTGGCGGCGTAGACCAACGATGTGGCGGAATCGACTGTTAGACCGGCGCTGTTCACGAACCCAGGAACCGCAATGGTCCCGCTGGATGTGGACGTCGTTTCATCGAACAGGGCGATCTGCGTGCTGGAAGTTACTCCGGTGGTCGTCGCCTGATTGCTTTCGACGATGAGCGTGTGTGAGACTGGGTTGGAAACTATGGCCTGCGGCGAGTTGTTGAGGGTCAGGTACCCTGACACCGTGTTCGACGCCCCGGCAAGGACGGCAACGGTCTCGGCATATCCTTGATTGCTTCCAACAAAAATTTTATTCAGCACGGGATCGACCGCAATTAGGTCCGGCCCCGGGGTCAATACAGGAATTGTCGCGGTGACGGCGTTCGTCGCGCCATCGATGACGGAAACGGTCTCGTCGTTGAAGTTGTCCACGTAGACCATATCGGTCGTTGCGTTGACTGCGATGGCGGACGGAGAATTGCCGACACGGACCGTCGCAATCACGGTGTTGGAAGCCCCGCTGATGACGGAAACGGTATTGCTGGCGGCATTGGCGATATAGATTGTGTCGGTCTGGCTGTTGACATCGACGGCCACCGGGCTGGCAAGCCCCGGCAGCGTGGTGACGACGCTGTTAGAGGATCCGCTGATGGCGTAGAAAGCGCCGCTGCTGGCCGTCTGCGGATAGCCGGAATCGACCACGTAAACCATATCGGTCGTTGGATTGACGGCGCTCGATAGGGTCGCGGTCGTAGCGCTTGAAGGAAATGGCGGTGGCGATGATGGAGGCACTCCGGAAGTTACTCCAGGCCCCAATCCATGTTGGCGGCCATTCGTCAGGCCGCAGCCTGAGATTCCGAGCAACACACAAGCGGAGAGCAGTGTAAGAGCTGATAAGCGAAACGTAACGAAGAGTGCTTTGGACAGGTTTTGCGAACGGCAGCAGGAACAGCCAGAAACAAGTGTCATATATCCTCAACACGCTGGACTCAGGACAAAGTTCGAGTGTTAGACGCGCCTGGGCCGATTTGGTTCCTGCGGTTGGGCAATTGCTTAATTTTGGTCCGGTCCGAATTGGAATAGACCAATTCTCTCCAATCCTGGCCGCGAATAACATGGCTGGGATTGGGCGCACGAACGCAATGTTATAGGGCCGTACCAAAAATAATCGTGGGATGTGTCTTAGGAAAGTGGAACTTCGCCATGGAAAATCGCCAGATTGCACAAATCCTCTCCGAGACCGCCGACCTGCTGGAAGTGAGCGCGGCGGACTCTTTTCGCATTCGTTCCTACCGGCGCGCCGCCGAGGTCGTCGAATCAAGTACCGTCTCGGTGGGCCTGCTGGCCGCAGAGCCGAAAAAGCTGCTGGAGCTGCCCGGCATCGGCAAAGGCATGGCCGCCAATATCGTGCAACTGGAGCAGACCGGCACTATGACTCTGCACGAGGAATTGCTGGCCCGCTACAAACCCTCCATGCTGGAGCTGCTGCGGCTGCCGGGAATGGGGCCAAAGACTGTCGCGCTGTTCTGGGACGCGCTCCAGATCGCCAGTGTAGACGAGATCGAAGCTGCGGCCCGCGCCGGCAAGCTGGACAATCTGCCGAGGTTCGGCGCGAAGCAGGTGGCCAAATTGCTCCAGGGCATTGCCGACTATCGCAAACATGCGGGCCGGTTTCATCTCGATGACGCGGAAATGGCCGCGGACAAACTCACCGAGTATCTACAGCGCTTGCCCGGCATTACGCGCGTGACTACGGCAGGCTCTCTACGGCGTGGTCGAGAGACGGTGGGCGACCTCGATATTCTCGTCACGGGCCCGGCATGCGTACCGGTAAAGGTAAACGCGGTCGTCGAACATGTGGCGGCCTATCCGCCCATCGCGGACTTGATCGCGAAGGGGCAGAACAAGGTCAGTTTTCATCTGCGTCAGGGGTTGCAGGTGGATGTGCGCATGCTACCCGAGGAGAGTTACGGCGCGGCCCTGCAATACTTCACCGGCTCCAAGCTGCATAACGTGGCCTTGCGCCAGAGGGCCATAAAAATGGGCTACTCGCTGAACGAATATGCGTTGACGCGGCTGGAGGATGGCGCTGTTCTGCCGAGCGGGTCCGAGGAAGAGATTTATGCGGCACTGGGGATGGACTGGATTCCGCCCGAACTGCGCGAGAACCTCGGCGAAATTGAAGCATCGGTGGAGCATCGGTTGCCACGTTTGATCGAACAAGCGGACATTCGCGGCGACCTGCACATGCACACCAGCGAGACCGACGGAAAAAACACCATT
The DNA here is from genome assembly GCA_027306695.1 of Acidobacteriaceae bacterium. Taxonomy (GTDB): domain Bacteria; phylum Acidobacteriota; class Terriglobia; order Terriglobales; family Acidobacteriaceae; genus JAKAAZ01. Next base: position 38,756 of record DAHUZH010000010.1, on the reverse strand, counting down.
CGCGAAATGGCGGAAGCGGCTCTGGCGCGCGGGTACGGCTATATCGCAATCACCGATCACTCAAAAAATCTTGCCATGACCAATGGCCTGGATGACGCGCGGGCGCTGGAACATATTGCGCGCATTCGTGCGGTCGATCGGGAGATGGCCAATGAGATGGATGGCCGCATCCGAATTTTCCCTGGCATTGAGGTGGACATTCTTGCCGACGGCACACTCGATCTGTCGGACGAAGTGCTGGCGCAGATGGATGTCGTCGTTGCCAGCGTGCATTCGCACTTCAGTCAGCCAGCGGAGCAGATGACCGCACGTATCCTGCGCGCCATCGAAAATCCTTATGTCCGCGTGCTGGGTCATCCCACCGGACGCCTGCTGTTGCGGCGAGAGGCGTATGCGTTCGACGTGGAAGCTGTTCTTCGCCGCTGTGCGGAACTGGGTGTGGCCGTCGAGCATAACGCCTACCCGGACCGTCTCGATCTGAACGACCGCAACCTGCGACTGGCCAAGGAGTTAGGTTGCAAAATTGTGGTGAATACAGATGCACATCACACCTCGCACCTGGACAAGATGCGCTATGGCATCCGCCAGTTGCGGCGGGCATGGCTGCGTGCGGAGGACGTGCTGAATACTCGCCTGCCGGAAGAACTTCTGCAGCAATTGCGACCCCCGCCAAACTAAAAATTTGTCTCATTGCATTCGATTCCGCGTAAAATGCTTCCACCGATGAATTCCCCATCTTCCTCTCCCGTGAATCTTCCTGAAATTCACATCGTGCAGGTGGATACAGCCAGTTCCTGGCGACCACTTGTCGTTCCAGCGGCAGTTGTTATAGTCGGATTGGTGATCGCCGGTTTTCTGTTTGCGCATTACGGAAGGTCGAAACCGGACGCCTTCGGGCAGGTGATGCAGCAAGGAATTTATTCGGTGCAGGTCGATCCGGGTAGCCAGCCAGCGGAACCGGGCATGGCGGGTGCAGTTGAAGAACAGGATGAAACGGTCTTGCTGGTACAGGCGCGCGTCACGAACGTCAGCAATCACCCGCTGACGCTTTTCGATATGACAGCGAGCGTCGATTCGCCGCAGGGAACCAGGCAAAGTTCGGACGCATTGCCAGAGGACATCGACCGGTTGTTTCAGCGATTTCCCGACCTGGCTACGTGGCATACGCAGTCGCTATCGCGACACCAGGTCATTGCTCCCGGACAGTCTGCGGAAGGTCTGCTGGTTTTCAACTATCCCTGGACGAAGCAGCAATGGGAACAGCATAAACAGGCGCAGGTCACCATTAGTTTTGAAAATGGCCGCTCCCTGGTGCTGCCGCTCCAGTAGCTGGAGTGTTTATGTATTTCCCGTTCTGGGAAAAACTCGGTTGCGGTGCGTTTTTCGGAGTCGATAAATAACCTGAGATTTCATTTTTACCGATCTGATTCACTACAACCTCATATAGCATCGGTTGCTTGCCGGAATAAAACTGCAACGGTTCATCCACCTCACGGTTTATTTTCTCCAGCCGTTTATCGTCGGAAAAAATATCCAGCGTACAGCGCGAGTGTTTAGCGTCGGCTTTGCGCAGTTGCAATTTGATCGTGGAAATGGCTTGGGGCGGCTGACCTTTCCGCAAGGTGAACTGAAAATAGTTGCGGTCGCCCAGGTGTTTCAGGTAGTCGAGTTGCTCTGAATTTTTTGCAATCAGGCCGCTTTGCACGCCCATGTCGCCGATCGCCGCATGCAACTGCTCCTCGGCATTCGCCAACTCCTGTTTGGTGCTTGCTACGTCCTGCTTCACTCCACCGACATCAGTTTGCACGCTGGAAACGGTACTCGAAACGCTGCCCACCTGTTGCTGCGTCTGGGTCTCCTGTTGTGCCAGGCGGGCGGTTTCCGCCTCCTGCCGGCGCAGAATCTCCTGGGCGCGCTGTTCGATCTGCCGTTGCGTAATGCCCATCTTGTCGCCGAAGGCCTCACTGGCTGCGCGAAGTTGCCGATCGGCTTCGGACTGCTGCGCCTCCAGCCGAGCGCTTTGTTCCTCGGTCTGCCTGAGTTTGGTTTCGACAATAGACAACCGGGTCTGCAGGAAATAGCTCCATGCCAGTCCGCCTAGAGCAAGCAGCAACGCAAACCCCATCAGGAAAAGCAAAAATCCTGAATGGCTGCGTTCCTCTTCGTACAAATCATCCTTGGCCATGAAAAAACTGCCCTTTGCACTGAGACGTATTTAGATTCCAAAAGCGATACAGAACACAAATGTCCGAGTAGAACCGTACACTGTACATTTTCACAAAACTGTCCGCCATACAATTGAGAGGTTATGGGTAGACCACTGGTAGCAGATATCGTCATCGCAGGAGGGGGCATAATCGGCCTGTCGCTGGGGCTGGAACTGCGGCAGCGCGGTCTGTCCGTCATCGTGCTGGAGCGGCATCATGCCATGCAGGCTGCTTCCTGGGCCGCCGGAGGCATGCTGGCTGGGCGTGACCCGGAGAATCCGCCCACGTTGTTGCCGCTTCTGTTGCGCAGCCTCGCGCTGTATCCGGCATATCTGGAGCGAATGCAGGCGTTGTCAGGCGATGCAATTCCAGTGCGGACCCGGCGCACTCTTCAACAATTGGACGCGCAAAAAATTTTTGCAACAGATTTGAATATTCCCCTGGCCTCCTATCAGGAAGCGCAATTCATGGTTCCCGGGCTGGCCGACACCGGCGAAAAATTTATCTGGCTGGAAGAGGCGAGCCTCGACCCGCGCGATATATGCCGGGCGCTGCCCGTGGCTTTTCTTGCCGAAAAGGGAACTCTGCTGGAAGGAACTCCCGTGCTCAGCGTCGAGCAGGCCAAAGATGGGGTTGTCGTCGAGACGCCGCGCGAGCATATCCATGCAGCGGCCTTCGTGAACTGTTGTGGCGCGTGGGCAGGCGAGTTAGGTCTCGGCGGCCTTCCAGTGGAACCCGTGAAGGGGCAAATGGCGACGATTGCGCTCGCGCCGGAACGGCTGCGCTGCGTGCTGCGTACCCCGGAGTTTTATGCCATTCCGCGTGGTGATGGCCGTGTTGCGATTGGGGCCACCGTCGAGCATGCCGGTTTCGACCAGACCATTCAGGAGCCGAGCATTGCCGTCTTGTTGCGGACGGCGGGCGAGTTTTTGCCTGAGGTCAACGATGCGCCGCGTCTGGAAAGCTGGGCTGGCCTGCGCCCCGGCACTCCAGATGGCCTGCCGATTCTTGGTGCTGCTGAAATGGAGCATTGCTGGCACGCCACAGGGCATTACCGCAATGGGGTCTTGCTGGCCCCGGCGACGGCGCTGGTGATGACGCAGTTGATGCTGGGAGAAACGCCGGATGTGTCTTTAGACGTCTTTGCTCCGTCGCGTTTCGTCTGACGCAAAATTCTGCTGTTCTTGCGAATTCCGCCTGCGTGCGCGGTGACAGAGTTATCCCGCTGCGTTATAACCAGAGGTTGGGGTTTTACAGCTTTGGAGAAAAAACATTATGTCGACGACTGCCGCGGCACGCGGGCTTGAGGGAATTGTTGCTGCCCATTCTGGGATTTGCTGGATCGATGGAGATGCGGGCGTTCTCGCGTATCGCGGGATTGATATTCACGAACTCGCACAGAAGTCCACATTTGAGGAAACTGCCTATCTGCTTTGGTTCGGCAAGCTGCCCACTGCCACGGAACTGAAGGAATTTCGCAGCCATTTGTCGTCGGGCCGCATTCTTCCTAAAGAAATCATCCAGTTGATGCAGGAGCTTCCCAGGCATGCCATGCCCATGGAGGTGCTGCGCACGGTGGTCTCCGCGCTGAGCTTGTACGATGCCGACGAAAAAGACAATTCCCACGACGCCAATGTGCGCAAAAGCTATCGCCTGACCTCGCAGATTGCCATGATCGTTGCAGTCTATGATCGCATTCGCAAAGGCAAGCCGCTCGTCGAGGCCGACCCGTCACTCTCGCACGCCGCGAATTTTTTGTGGATGTTGAATGGCGAGAAACCTTCTTCGACCGCCGAGCGCGCGCTGGATGTGGCGCTGATTCTACACGCGGACCACGAACTGAACGCCTCCACTTTTGCAGCGCGCGTCATCGCAGCCACTCTGTCGGACATGCATTCCGCCATCACTGGAGCGATCGGCGCATTAAAGGGGCCGCTGCACGGCGGCGCCAATGAAGCGGTGATGCGGCTGCTGTTCACCATCGATAAAGAGGGCGCGGACCCAGTGGAATACGTGCGCAAGATGCTGGCGGACAAAAAGAAAATCTCCGGCTTTGGCCATCGCGTGTACCACACGGAAGACCCGCGCGCGACGCACCTGCGGCGCATGTCGGAGGACCTTGGCCGGGCAAGCGGCAATCCAAAATGGTTTGAAATGTCGCGCCAGATCGAGCTGTTCGTGAAGGAAGAAAAGAAGCTGAACGCCAACGTGGATTTTTATTCCGCTTCCACGTACACGACGCTGGGAATCGATGTCGATCTGTTCACGCCGATCTTCGCCATCAGCCGCATTGCAGGCTGGGCCGCGCATGTCATCGAGCAGTTGGATGACAACAGGCTGATCCGTCCCCGCGCGGAATACAACGGCCCGGCCTATCCGGCGAAATATATTCCGATGGAGAGCCGCTGAATCTACTTGCCAACCGTTGCTGATGCAGGCGGCTGCGAATAAGCCTTGGTCTCCATATTTAATTTCGTGCTCAACGAGTCGCAGGCAGACTGGGCTTCTTTTATAGGGAGTGCATTTGTTGCTGCTGCGAAAGAATTGAATAAAAGACAGAAAAAAAGAAAATGCATGCGCCTCATTGGAGTATCTCCATCCAACTGGATCGCTACTGAGATGAAGCACCGCCGATTCCAAAGGCGAAACTCAGCTTACCGCTCCATCCGCGTTATGGCACAATAAAGAGTTTGATTGAGGCTTTTCTTGCTATGAGCACGAACGTACTTCGCTCCACTTTTATCGCCTTGTCGCAGAACAAACCTTTGCGGCGTTTTGCGGAAAATTCGCCCATGGGGCGAAAAATGTCTGGCCGCTTTATTGCCGGACTGCACGTTGCCGACGTATTGCAGGCTGCTGAAGCGTTGAACCGCGAAGGCATTCCTGTTTCGCTCGACAGTCTGGGAGAAAATGTCTACACCGAGGCGGAGGCGCACCACTCCGCTGACATTTATCACAAATTGCTGGACGCCATCCAACAGCGCGGATTGCAGGCCAACGTCAGCCTGAAGCTGACCCAGATGGGCATGGACCTCGACCCCGACCTGGCGCGCAAAATCACCAGCGAGCTGGTGGAGCACGCCGCCGCCGCCGATAGTTTTATTCGCGTCGACATGGAAGGAACGGACTACACCCAGGCCACCATCGACATGACGCGGGAAATTCATGCCATGCCGGGCCATGCAGGCCGCATCGGCACGGTGATGCAGGCGTATCTCTACCGTTGCGAGAGCGACATCCGCGCGCTGCTGGCCGACCGCATTCGCATCCGACTGTGCAAGGGCGCATATAAGGAGCCGCCTACGCTGGCCTTCCCGGAAAAGAAAGACGTCGATGACAATTATGTGAAGTTGATGAAGATTCTGCTGACCAGCGGCATGTACCACGGCATGGCCACGCATGATGAAGCGATCATCCGCGCCACGAAAAAGTTTGTGGAAGAGCAGGGAATCGATAAGAGCAGCTTCGAGTTTCAAATGCTCTACGGCGTGCGCCGCGATCTGCAACACTCGCTGGTGAAGGAAGGCTACAACATGCGCGTGTATATTCCGTTCGGGACAGAATGGTATCCGTACTTTATGCGCCGCCTGGCGGAGCGCCCCGCCAACGTGCTGTTCATTGCCAAAAATTTACTGAAATAACGCACCGATCGGGTATGCAGCGGAGACTGCGCGGCGATTCCCGTGAGCGCCACGTTCTTTTCCGTCAGGCTTTTTTGTTCCCAGCGAAAACGCCGCGTCGACAAAGGCTGATAGCTGCACGCACTCCATTAGGGCGATGCACATCGAACAACACCACACGATGCTGGTGGTTTCGTCTGCCTCTTTGCCGTCGGATTAAATGAAATCTTCGTCGGAGGAGCGCGAGCGGCGGTCTCCACGGCGCAGCAAATCCATGGCGGCGCGGATCGCTGTCATCCATCCGCCGATCTGCCGCAGCGGGGCCATTACGTTGTCTTGAATGGTCCGCACGCCCCGCGCGATGCCGTCCAGCGTGTCGGACACCATATTGTCGACGCGCGCGACCTGATGGCGTGTCCTGCCTGTAACCTCTTCGACCAGCGCATCGATGTAGTCCACCTGGCCGCGCAGACGTTCGCTGGCTGTATGCACATTGACTGTTATCGCCCGGATGCGTGGGCCAATGTCATCCAGCAATTTCAGCACATCGGTGGCCGCGTGCAGGACTGGCTCCAAGTCCTCGCGCAGCCGTTCCACCTGTTCCAGAACCTTACGCTCGGACTGCTTGGCGCCGATGAAGACCGCCAGCAAAATCAGCGTTTGCAATACCACCGCTAACGTGACCACTCCAGTAAAAACAAGAAAAACCATGGATCCGGTTGGCATTATCGTCCGCCTATCAGCAAAATTTCATTTGCAGCCCATCACGCTGGCCGTGCTTTCATTGCCTGGAGCGCAACTGGTGGAGTTTTGGCCAGTACGTCAACATCGGGCTTTGTACTGTCCGTTGTGATGCTCTAAAGCTGGTTCTCGGCTGTACCGCCGCCGTAAGCTTCTTCGTCGTCCCGGTTGTCACGAGAGGCGCGGGTGCGCTCAGTTTCGCCAGGCTTGCTGGAAACGCGGTCCAGGATTTCGCTCCAGCGCTCCCGGCCGCGCTCGGCTGCCTCTTTGCCGCGTTCCGTGTAATCGCTCACCTGGTCCCGGCCTCGATCGACCACGGAATTGATCTGGTCCCGGGCCTGCTTACCGCGTGCGGCCACGTATTCCTTGCTCTCTTTGGCGGTGCTGATCAGTCCTTCGCGCAGCTCGCGGCCCGCTTTTGGGGCGAATAAAACGCCCAGCAATGCGCCTAATCCAAGACCCGCGATGAACCAGCCAATCCCTGTAGTTTCTTGTTGTTCCATTTGCTCATCTCCTTCGCGCGGAGAATGCACGATTGTTTGGATAGTAGCAAAAGCCCATGGGACGGGCAACGCATCTTCCACATTCCGCCGCAAGAAACTTTTTAGCGCAGACTGCGTCCAACGGGAAAAGTTATTCATGCTACGCAGCCGGGACCTGCGGGATGCAATTCCCATAAAACGCCCTAAAATGGTAGGGAGACTTCCTTTAGAGTGGATTGACAGTTGGTGTAGTAAGAGTCGTCGTTCTGAGCGAAGCGAAGAACCTTTGGATTGGCTTTTTCGTGGAAATACAGAGATTCTTCGCTGCGCTCAGGATGACGGTTCGTTGGTTACAGAATCTGTCAATCCGCTTTTGAACCTCTCGAGTTTTCACGGGTAAGGAGAACGCTCATGAAGCAAAAACATTTCACTCATTTTATTCTGACCGGCCTGTTGGCGTTCGCAGTCGTGCTTGGCGTCGGTTGCGGCAAATCGCCCGCGCCCGCTCCACAGGCGTCTACGCAGTCTGCACCTCCGCCAGCCAATGACAGCCAGATCGCGGCCCAGGTGCAAAATCAACTGCACGCCGACGCGGCTCTGGGGAATTTGCCGATCCAGACGCAGGTTGCCAATGGAGTGGTAACGATCTCCGGCACGGTGAACGATGAAGCTGCGCGGGAGCTGGCCGCGAATGACGCAGCGCAGGTGGCTGGCGTGCGCACCGTAGTCAACAATCTGATCGTGCAGCAGGCTGCGGTTACGCCGCCATCCCCAAGCCCGGCAGAAATCCGTGCTCAAAACTTACGCGCGAAAAAGGAACAAGAGGCGCAACTGCGTCGCCAGCAGAGGGAGCAAGCGCGGAAACTTCGCGAGCAGCAACAACAGGAGCAGCAGCAGGCGGAGAATAACCCTCCGCCTCCGCCGCCGGTGACAGACGCCGCGCAGAGTCAGCCGCAGCAAGCGCCACCCCCGCCGCCACCCCCACCACCTCCACAGCCGATTACGCAGACCATCACCATTCCTGCGGGGACCGATCTGGCGGTGCGCATTACGGACAATCTGGAAACGGGCAAAACGCAGACCAACGACAAATTTCATGGAATCCTGGCCGACAGCCTGGTGATCAATGGTATCGTCGCCATTCCTCGAAGGGCCAACGTGACCGGCTTGGTGCTGGACGCCAAGGATGCGAAGCGATTCAAGGGCAACTCGGAGTTGTCGCTGGAATTGCAGAAAATTAAAACGCATAACATGACGCTGGTAATTTCCACCGACCCGTTGGTGCAGAAGGGTTCGGGGCGCGGCAAGAATACGGCGGAAAAGGCCGGTGGCGGCGCGCTGCTTGGCACACTGATTGGCGCCATCGCGGGCGGCGGACGTGGCGCGTTGATCGGCGCGGCGACAGGAGGCGCAGCGGGAGCGGGTGTAAACGCGGTGACTCGCGGACAGCAAGTGAAGATTCCGTCCGAGACTGTTTTACATTTCCAGATCAATCAGCCTTTGACCGTTACTGTAACGACCATGCCAGATGGCCAGCCCATGAACTCCAACAGCAGCAGTAGCAACAGCCCGCAATTGCAAGGGCCGCAATAGACCTCAACCAGTCTCTGCGCCATTCTTGCGTAATGGAAAGGTTGTCGTCCTGAGTGGAAGTCGCCGCGGTAACTTTCACTCATGACGACAAATTTGTTGCGAAACGCAAGCGCTGTCTCGTCCATGTTCTTCGTTTGTTCCCTTCCGATCCCAGAGCATCTCAGGTAACGTGAAGGTACATGATGGACACGCCGCAAAAACGTCCTGCCGCTTTTTTGACGTTTACGCTGCACGCCCATTTGCCATACGTGGTGAATCACGGGACCTGGCCGCATGGGTTGGAGTGGCTGCATGAGGCCGCCGCAGAAACCTACCTGCCTTTATTGCGGATGGTGCGCAATCTGGAACGCGACGGGATCGCGCTGCACGCAAACCTGACCCTCTCACCCATCCTGCTGGAGCAATTGGCGCACCCGGTCTTTCGCGCGGAATTCCCCAAGTATCTTGAGCGGAAAATTATCGCCGCCAATGAAGACGAAGCCTATTTCAATCAAAATGGCGAGCCGCATCTCGCCGAAACGGCGCGCTTCTGGCATGGATTTTTTCAGCAGGCGCTCGACGATTTTCACGCGCTCGGCGGAGACATCACCGGCGGATTTCGTGCTGCTGCGCAGGCGGGGCTGCTCGACATCATCACCTGCGCCGCGACCCATGGATATTTTCCGCTGCTGGGGACCGACGAATCGATTCGCGCCCAGGTGCAGACCGGCGTGGCCACGCATGAACGCCACATCGGCAAGTATCCGCGCGGCATCTGGCTGCCGGAGTGCGCCTATCGCCCTGCAGGGATGTGGAGCTATCCGGTCACTCCGCATGGCGGCAATCAATCCTGGGGGCCGTTCGACCGCAAGGGCGTCGAAGAATTTCTGGAAGACGCCAGGCTGGATTTCTTTTTTGTCGATACGCATCTGGTAGAAGAGTCGGTCATGTTCACGCCGTATGAACTGCGGGCCGGTGGGGCCGTGGGCGTAGCGGCATCGGTTGCGGTCGAAACGCGCGCGCCACATCGTTCTCTCTATCATCCGTATTCCGTCGATGGACGCCAGGCGGACCATCGCCCAGTGACGGTCTTCCCGCGCGATCCTCGTACCGGTCTCCAGGTATGGAGCGGCGACGCGGGCTATCCCGGCGACGGCAACTATCTCGACTTCCACAAGAAGCGTTTTCCCGGCGGCCATCGCTACTGGCAGGTGACGCACTCAAAGATCGACATGGCCTTCAAGACGCCGTACTACCCGGAGAAGGCAGCCGCGCTCACCCGCTCGCATGCCGAGCATTATGTCAGCCTGGTGGTCGATTCGCTCAAGGGTGGATTCAAAGACGCGACCCCGTCGATCCTCACTTCTCCGTTCGATGCCGAGCTCTTCGGTCATTGGTGGTTTGAAGGCACGGTATGGCTGGAACATGTGGCGCGCGCCATGGCACGGCCTGAGATTCCGGTCGCGTTGATCGGTTGCGCCGCATATTTGGACCGCTATCCCCCGGAGCGCTCTGTCTCGCTGCCCGAAGGATCATGGGGCAAGAACGGCACGAATGAAGTTTGGCTGAATCCCGACACGCGCTGGACGTGGGAGTCTCTTTATCCCGCCGAGATCGCCCTGCGCGAGGCCGCCAGCTCCGGCCATTGGAAGGGCAATCCGCAGGGTGAACGCATCCTGAAACAGATGTGCCGGGAACTATTGCTGCTGGAGTCCTCCGACTGGCAATTTTTAATCACGACAGAAGCGGCCCGAGATTACGCCGACGCCCGCTTCAAAGGGCATCTCGGATCGTTTCAGGCGATCGAACGAATGTGGCAACTGCGCCGCTCCGGCGGCACGCTGAGCAGCGAGGATGAAACGCGCCTAAAGGAGATTGAATCGCAGGACAGCGTGTTTGCCGATATCGATCCCAGCCTGTGGGTCGCACGCTAAATAAATCCTGTCGATTCTGGTTATTGAGGGGACAGGCCAGGTTTCACTACAAATGCGCGCGTGGCGGCGAGCAGGTCTGTAAGGGACCCACGGGGAATACTTCTTAGCAGCGGATTCACTAGCCAGCGGAAAATTGCCGGGACGTTGCGGCTCAAGGCTATGGATTCAAGTTGGATATAAACGCCACCGTCTTTTTCTTCCAGCCGCCAATAGCTGTACATGCGCCAGAGATAGCCATGCCCGTCATCTACAGGCAATTCCCGCTCGCCTGCCTGTCCGCTGTTCTCTACCTCGGCGAGCCGCGTGGAATAGGAATAGCTCACGACGCGGTCTGTTCCAAGACGTTCGTAATTGATATTGAAGTTGGCGTTGATAACGACAGTGACCAGCGATTTCTTGTAAAATTGGAGATATACTTTGAAATTCTCGCCATTGCGCTGCAAAAGTCTGGAATTGCGCACCTCTGGTTTGTAGATGTTCTGGTAGTCGTTATAGTCTTCGGAGACTGCAAGCACTTTCGCCAAGGACACGTTTGGGACGAAGACCACGCCAATCCAGTCGTGGATCAGGCCGCCCGGGACTTGGATGGGCTGGCCCTCTATCTTTGTGTTCAACTGCTTCACCAAAATTTTCCCACTGTGAAGCTGTGCGTAGGCTTCTTCGCGGCTCTCCTCTGGTAACGCGTCAACAAAGAGGAAGGGGCCATTCTGGATCTCTGTCTGCATGCGTGTTTCGGACGCACCAACATAGCGGTCAAATGCAGCCGCAGTTTCCTTTTTCAATTGGGCCGCTTCGACCGCTTGCGCAGCGAAGCAAATCAGCATGCCACAGAGAAGCACTGATCGCGCTGTCCTGCAGACCGATCCATTCCTGGATCTCTCGCCGCTCGTGACATGAAGGGCGCTTCCTTGCCGCACCAGCGCGCCACGGATGAACGCCACGTCAGGGTGCTGATGGCGCGCGGCATGTCCTGGTCTCATCTCGACATCTTTCTTGAGCAGGCATCTTCCTGCATGGACGCAGGAACTCCATTGGATCAGTTCTGACTGCGGTTTACAGTATCCAGCCGCCGCCGACCACCTCGTCGCCGTCGTAGAACACGGCCGCCTGGCCGGGAGTGACGGCTCGCTGCGGCTGGTCGAAGGTCGCCGTGACTTCATCCACGCCGGCCATGGCCAGTATGGCCCAGGCCGGTTCGTGCCGATGGCGAATCTTCACTTGCACCCGCAATTCTCTATCAAGCTGCGGAATCGCAATCCAGTTCAACCGGTTCGCGCGCAGAGTTTTGGAGGCCAGGTCTTCATTGCCGCCAACGACGACCTTGCGCTCCGCCCCGTTTATTCCCAGCACATAGAGTGGCGTACTGCTCGCGATGCCTAGCCCCTTGCGCTGCCCGACGGTGAAGTTGTGAATGCCCGCGTGGTGGCCTACGACTTCGCCCGTGGTTGTCACCAGTTCGCCGCTGGTGTCGGGCATGGTTTCACCCTGGTCGGCGAGGTAGGCGTCGAGAAACTGCTTGTAGTCGCCGCCAGGAATGAAGCAAATCTCCTGCGAGTCGGGCTTGTTAGCGAGCGCCAGTCCCTGCTCGTGGGCCAGCGCGCGCACATCCGGCTTCTTATAGTTGCCCAGTGGGAACAGGCTGCGGCTGAGCTGCTCCTGCGTCAGGCCGAAGAGAAAATACGTCTGGTCCTTGCTGGTGTCGGCGGGGCGCTTCAGTACCCAGCGATAGCGCGCCGGGTCATATTCGTTGCGCGCGTAATGGCCGGTCGCGATGCGCTCCGCGCCGATCTGCCGCGCTGTATCGAGCAGTTGCGCAAACTTCAAATGGTTATTACAGAGCGTGCAGGGCACGGGCGTGCGTCCGCTGAGATACTCCTGCACGAACGGCTGCACCACATCCTGCTCAAAGCGGTCCTGCTGGTTGACCACGTAATACGGAATGCCCAAATGCTCGGCCACGCGACGCGCGTCGTAGACGTCGTCGAGCGAGCAGCAGCGGCCTTCCGTCGTCTCCGGCATGCCTGGCTTGCCGGCGAGTCGCCGCTGGTTCCATAGCTGGAGCGTCAGCCCGACGAGGGTATACCCTTCGGTCTTAAGCATGGCCGCGACGGTCGAGGAATCGACCCCACCGGACATGGCTACGGCAATGGTTTCTGGCATGGGCATAAGGTTCTGCTAAAAGTTTGAACTAAGTTTTGTCGTCCTTCGCTCCACTCAGGATGACAAGCTCATAGATTCCTGGTGTTTCCGATACGACGGCGACAGTTCGCGCAACTTGGCCACCGCCTGCGGCACAACTTCAATCGCAAAATCGACATCTTCGGCGGTCGTCAACTTCGACAGGCTAAAGCGCAGGCTGGCGCGGGCACGCGCAATCGACACATGCATCGCGGTCAACACATGCGACGGCTCACTCGCGCCGGAGGCGCACGCCGAGCCGCCCGAAACCGCCAGCCCTTTCAGGTCGAGCGAGATGACCAGCGCTTCGCCTTCCAGGTGGTCGAACCAAAGATTGGTCGTGTTGGGCACGCGCGGCGCACGCGTGGAATGCGCCCCGGCTTCACAGACGCGCGCCAGAATTTCGTGCTCCATCCGGTCGCGCAGAATAGCAATCTGCTGTGGTGCGCCTTCCTCGATGCCTTTGCGTGCAATCTCCGCGGCCTTGCCCAGCGCAACGATGCCCGCCAGATTTTCCGTTCCGGCACGGCGCTGCCGCTCATGCGTGCCGCCATAAAACAGCGGCTCAATCTTGGTGTCCTTGCGCACAAACAATACGCCCGTGCCTTGTGGCGCGTGCATCTTGTGTCCGGAAATGGACATTAGATGACAGCCGATCTTTTCTACATCCAGCGGCAGCTTGGCCGCCGTCTGCACCGCGTCCGTGTGGAACTGCACGCCCGCCTCGGCGGCAATCGCGCCAATTTCTTCGATGGGCTGGATCGCGCCCGTCTCGTTGTTCGCCATCATCACGCTGATCAGCCGCGTATTGGGCCGCAGCGCGCGCCGTAAATCGTCCGGGTCCACTACACCCTCGGCATTCACGGGCAGAAAAGTAACTTCGCGTCCACAGTGAGCGAGATGCTCGGCAGCGTGCAATACGGCGTGATGCTCAATGCTGGTGGTGATGAGATGGTCGCCGGGCCTGGTCGCGCCGAACAGGGCCAGGTTGTCGCTCTCCGTGCCGCCGCTGGTGAAGACGATCTCCGCCGGACGGCAGTGCAGCAGCGCCGCCACGCTCATGCGCGCCTGCTCGACCGCCCCGCGCGCCTGCTGGCCGAAGGAGTGGACGGAACTGGCATTGCCGAAGCGCTCCGTGAAATACGGGTGCATGGCCTCGAAGACCTCCGGCAGCAGCGGTGTAGTGGCGTTGGCGTCCATGTACACACGGCGCATCATGAAAAAATTCTCCTGATGGTATTGTACGGCGTTCGTCTCGGAGGTTGTGTTCGCATCTGTACTGCCGTTATACGGACGCCCTCGCCCCGAAGATGGCCGTGCCGACGCGGACCACCGTTGCGCCCTCTTCGATGGCGACAGAAAAATCATGCGACATGCCCATCGACAATTCATCGAGCGCCAGACGCGGACAGCGCTGCGCGAGCGAGTCCCGCAGCAAACGCAGTTGTCGGAAGTAGGGGCGCACCTGTTCGAGATCGTCGGCGTAGGGAGGGACGGTCATGAGTCCGCGCACTTGCAGATGAAGCAGATCGGGCAGCCGCTCGCAGAGTTCGTCCAACTCGGCTCCATCGGGAGCAAGCCCATGTTTCGCTTCTTCCGGGCTGAGCTTGATCTCAATCAGGATGGGCAGATGTTTATCGAGGTCCGTTGCCGCCTGGTTGAGCCGCTCGGCGAGACGCAGAGAATCGACCGCATCGATGGCGTCGAAGAGTTGCACGGCGCGGGCGGCCTTATTTGTTTGCAGATGTCCGATGCAATGAACGCTCATGCTTGACTGCGTAGCGAACACGCCTGCCGCGACCAGCGCTGCGTGTTTCTCCGCATATTCCTGCACGCGATTTTCGCCGAACAGATGGATCCCTGCTGCGTGGGCTTCGAGGATGGATTCCGGTGGATGCGTTTTGGAAACCGCCATAAGCCGCACGCTGTTGCGCGGACGACCCGCATGGCGGCAGGAGGAGGCCATCTGTCCTTCGACACGCGCGAGATTGTCAGCGATGGACATAGATATTTGGAGTGGTTTTAAGTTGGAATAGGCAGCGAGTCATTCTGAATGGAGGTCGCCGCGGCGACCGGAGTGAAGAATCCAGAGAATGCTTGTTGAGGTTTCGCCGCTGTGACCCTCTGGATTCTTCGCCCCGCAAGAAGATAGTCGGCCTTGGTTTTTACGCCGCGCAACTGCAACAACGAAACGATAAGACGTGTAAGTACTACAATGCCGAGGACCTCGGCATAGAGCGATGACATAGAGGACCTAGCAAGAAGATTAGCAAAACATTCCTGCGTATGCTCGCGGCACGCTTTCCGAGACTAAAAAAGGAGGCGCAAGGGCCTCCTTTTTTGCTTTTCTTCCAGATTACGGAACGTTAATCGTTACAGGCGTGCCGCGATCGTAAGTCCGTTGAGATGTGATCGAGCAGTTGAATGTGATCGGTGTATCGGCGATGAATATTTCATTGTTATTCATCAATGTGGTGAGTTGACTTAGAGTGGTGATCCGGGTGTTGATGGTTCCGTCGCCAAAGGCTTTGCCTGTAAAGAGAACAAGCTTCACACTCCAGGCGACGTTGAAGTCCCCATGTGTGGAGGGCACGCCGACCAGATGATCGTGCCCTGCTACGGGAGAACAGGGATTGCCGCCGTTGAACGTCTTACAAAGCGGATCGGTGTCACTCAGCGTGCCATAACCGGCGACGGGAAAAGGAAGCACTTCCAAGTGATTGCAGTTTGTCGGCTGGCAGTTCAGGTCATTTGCCGGGACGGAGGAGCTCGTGGGATACAGGACCAGGTACATGGGCGCGACTGCAGCAGGATTCGACTTTGAAGGAAGCGGGGCATTGTCCGGGGTCAGAAGAAAGATGCTATTGCCATTGGCATCGTTAATAGCTGGCTCGATGCTTACCTGGCCGAATACGCGTTGCCCCGTATCGGCAGCGCGGGCGTGGGTGGGAAAACATAGACCTGCAGAAAGCCCGATCAAAGCGACTGGAAAAGTAACGCGACGGAGAAAACGAAACATTGAGATCCTCCTTAGTTAAGGCGACGCGATTATAACAGCAGCGCATAACTTTCAACCTACAGAAAGCTACAAAATTTCTAAGTCGAGTTTGCAATGAGTTTTCTGGGGATTACCTGAAGTGTGCAATTTCCTGCACACATCGGCGAGATTGACTGCTATCTGGAAGGCCTTGCGCCGAAGATGGCCGTGCCGATGTGAACCATCGTGGAACCCTCCTCGATGGCGACGGAAAAATCATGCGACATGCCCATGGAGAGTTCGTCAAGAGTGAGGCGAGGATGCTGTTGCGCAAGCGAGTCGCGCAGTTGCCGCAGTTGGCGAAAGTAAGGGCGCACCTGTTCGAGATCGTCCGCGTACGGCGGTACGGTCATCAGTCCACGCAATTCGAGATGGGCGAGGTCCGGGAGCTTTTCCAGCAGAGCATCCAACTCCACTGCGTCGGGAGCCAGTCCGTGTTTTGATTCTTCCGGGCTGAGTTTGATCTCAATCAAGATGGGCAGATATTTGCTGAGTTCCGCAGCAGCATGATGGAGCCGCTCCGCGAGACGAAGAGAATCGACCGCATCGATGGCGTCGAAGAGTTGCACGGCGCGGACGGCTTTGTTGGACTGCAAATGTCCGATGCAGTGGACGCTGGCCGGAGGCTGCGTAGCGAAAATACCTGCTGCGACGAGCGCCGCGTGTTTCTCCGCATATTCCTGTACGCGATTTTCGCCGAACAGATGCATTCCTGCTGCGTGAGCTTCGAGGATGGATTCCGGCGGATGTGTTTTGGAAACCGCCATAAGCCGCACGCTGTCGCGCGGACGGCCTGCGCGGCGGCAGGTGGAGGCCATCTGTTCTTCGACGCGCGCGAGATTGTCAGCGATGGACATGCATGTCAATCCCACCCTAACCCAAAGTACGCGGCTAGGATAGGGCACCCGGCGGCTTAGCGTCCGTGCTCTTCCAGAAACTTCTCCACTTCCAGCGCAGCCATGCAGCCAGTCCCTGCCGCCGTAATGGCCTGGCGATAGCGCCGGTCCTGCACGTCGCCACAGGCGAAGACGCCGGGCACGCGCGTGAAGACGTAATTCTGCGTGCGAATATAACCGTCGTCGTCGAGATCGATTTGCCCGGTGAACATCTTCGCGTTCGGCACATGGCCGATGCCGAGAAACATGGCGCTGACGGGCAGCACGGAAATCTCCTGGGTGACAAGGTTCTTGAGCTTCAGGCCAGTTACATCCATTTCTTCTACGCCTAAAACCTCTTCCACTGCGGTATTGGTCATGAATTTAATTTTTTCGTGCCCGATGGCGCGGTCCAGCATGATCTTCGAGGCGCGAAACTGTTCGCGCCGATGGATCAAGGTCACTTTGGTGGCGAAGCGTGTCAGAAACAGCGCCTCTTCCATTGCGGAATCACCGCCGCCGATCACCGCGATCTCTTTGCCGGAGAAAAAAAATCCATCACAGGTGGCGCAACTGCTGACGCCGTGGCCGATCAATGCCTGCTCGCTGGGAAGGCCCAGCCAGCGCGCTGAAGCGCCGCTCGCGATAATCAGTGTGCGGGTGTGCAGCACTTCTTTGCCAACGTGGAGCCGGAATGGACGCTTCGACAGGTCCACGCTGCTCAGGTGGCCCATACGGAAGTCCGCGCCGAAACGGGAGGCCTGGATGCGCATGTTTTCAATCAACTGCGGCCCCTGGATGCCTTCCGGCCAGCCGGGAAAATTCTCGACCAGCGTGGTGATGGAGAGTTGCCCTCCAGGTTCATGTCCTTCCAGCACGAGCGGTTTCAGATTGGAGCGGGCCGCGTAGATGGCAGCGGTCAGCCCCGCACATCCCGTGCCGACAATAATGGTGTCGCGAATTTCTTCTGTCATAAGCACTGTTTCTAGTGTATCGGGAGAGCCCCGGAGTTGGTGTCGCAAATGACGCCGTGTCGGATGGTATTCTTGCGCGACGTGCGGGGAACCTCGGCCCAGACTCATTCTTTCTGGAAATGGGCTGCATCCAAGGAAGGTAGATCTAGCGGAGGAACTCGAAGCATGGCAATTCAGAACCGAAGCGGCAATGGCGTCCAGGCTAATGTTTGGCGTCCACGCATCGTAATCGTCGGTGGAGGGTTTGCAGGCGTCCAGGCCGCTCTGCGCCTTGCGGGAAAGCCCGTGGATGTGACACTGGTCGACCGGCGCAATCACCACACCTTTCAGCCGCTGTTGTACCAGGTGGCGCTGGCGGCTTTGTCTCCGGGAGACATTGCGCAGCCGATCCGCACCATGTTTCGCGATGAACGCAACATCGATGTGCTGATGGACGAGGTCGTCGCCATCGATGCGGCTGCGAAATCGGTCCATCTGCATAGCGGGGCCGCGTTGCAATACGACTATCTGATTCTCGCGACCGGCGCGACGCATTCTTATTTCGGGCATAATGAGTGGGCCAAATATGCGCCGGGATTGAAGACGATCGAAGATGCGATTGAGATCCGCCGCCGCGTGCTACTGGCTTTTGAGCTGGCGGAGCGGCAGAAGCTGGAACATGGTTCGCATCCGCCGCTGAATTTTGTCATTGTTGGCGGAGGGCCAACCGGCGTGGAGTTGGCGGGAGCCATCTCCGATATTTCTCGTTTATACATGCGGAAAGATTTTCGCCACATTGACCCCTCCAAGGCGCATGTGATTGTGGTGGAAGGCGCACCTCGTGTACTGGCCACTTATCCCGAAGACCTTTCGCAGAAAGCCACCGAGGAACTGGCGAAGCTCGGCGTCGAGGTGCGGAACAATGCCCACGTCACCGACATCCAGCCCGGCTATGTGATTGCCAACGGAGAGAAGATTGATTCGGTGGTGACAATTTGGGCCGCTGGAGTAGAAGCCTCGCCGCTCGGCAAAATGCTGGGTGCGGAGACGGACAAACGCGGCGCGATCTTCGTTGACGAGCATCTGAACCCTCCGGGCCATTCGGATATTTTTGTTTGCGGCGATCTGGCCCATGCGGTCGAAAACGGCAAGCAGATTCCCGGCGTCGCGCAGCCCGCCATGCAGATGGGGGCGCACGCCGCGCGGGAGATTCTTGCGGACCTCGAAGGCAGGCCGCGCACGAACTTCCATTATTTCGACAAAGGCGACATGGCGACGATTGGACGGCATGCGGCGGTGGCCAAAGTCGTCTGGCCGTTCCACGCGCACATGAGCGGCTTTCCCGCGTGGATGGCGTGGCTGATGGTTCACATCTACTTTTTAATTGGCTTCCGCAATCGCGTGCTGGTGATGATGCAGTGGATCTGGATGTACTTCGGCCTCTCCGGCGGTCCGCGTCTGATTACCGGCAGCCAGAAACTGCCGGGCTGGGGCGAACTGAGCGGCGCGCAGATGTCTGTCAATGGGACACCGCTCGACCCCAATTCTCCTGGTGTCGTGGAAAGTCCGTTGCATTGAAACGATCCGGCCCAATTGGAGTGGAGGAGTTTTCTCCCACACTGATCGCAAACAACGCGGCCAGTGTGGGGCACCCGCGATCCATGTTGCGTGCCTACTTGCCGCCATTTTCAGTGCTGCGGATGAATGCTGCGACCTTATCGTGTAACTGGTGCAGGGAAGCGTCGTTGACGTAGACCATATGCCCGGACTCATAGTACGCATATTGAATGTTGCCGGCCAGGTTTTGCTCAATGGGTAGATGGTGCATCTCGTACGTGGCCTCGTAAAACGGTGTGGCCAAGTCATAGTAACCGGCGTTCAGCATCACTTTCAATTGCGGGTTGACCTTCATGGCGGTGGCCAAATCCGGCATCACATTCATGCCGACCGAGAAGCCTTCACCGCCGCCGGGCGGCGCATGCTTCATGTCCCATTGATGGCCGCCGAAGATCGCTTCCGAAAGATAGCTTTCCCCGTTGCCATATTTCAGTGTTTCCCGCGCATACTGGTTGAACAGCGCAACATAGGCGGAACTGATCGCCGAACTTTGCGGATCGTATTCCGCCTCCTCGCTTAAGGGGTTGATTGTCGGTCCGGAGAAGCGCGCATCGAGCCGTCCTGTAGTCAGATTTTCGTCGGCTTGCAGGTTCTTCTCAAAATCGCCGCCTGTCACACGCAGATTCGCTTTCAGGATGTACGCCACCGGCAGGCCGATGTAACCATGCAATTTCTCTGCGATGGCCTGCTTGTCCGTTGCGGACAGTTGATCTCCCTGGCCCAGCGCGCGGGCGTAGTCGCCCATCGCGAAGGTCTCCACTTCCTTCAAAAATGGTTCCAGCGATTGCGGCTGTTGCGGCAGTTTGTGGTGGTAGTAGGCGGTCGCTGCGAAGGTCGGCAGTTCAAGTTGATACGGTAGATCGTTGCCCGGATTGCCTTGCGGTCCATCCGGCAGGTCCTCAAAATTCAGCACCTGAGAAAGCAGAATCACGCCATTCAGGTCGATGCCTTTTTCATTTTCCAGAATGTTCGACAGCACTGCGGATCGGGTCGTGCCGTAACTCTCTCCAAACAGATATTTCGGAGAGTTCCATCGGTTGTACTTGATGAGAAAACGAGAGATGAAGCGGGCGAAGGCCTGGCCGTCCTGGTCAACTCCCCAGAACGCCTTGGGCGCACCTTTGCCATACAGCCGTCCGAAGCCTGTACCCGGCATGTCGATAAATACAAGATCGCTGGCATCGAGCAGACTGTTGGCGTTGCTCTCCAGGCGATAGGGTGCGGCTGGCATGTGCGTGTCTCCCGGCGTCGAGACCCGCTTCGGCCCGAAGGCCCCCATGTGCAGCCAGACCGTCGAGCTGCCCGGTCCTCCGTTGTAAAGGAAAGTAATGGGCCGCTGGTTGGAGTCCGCACCCTGCTTGAAGTACGCCACATAAAATATCTGCGCTGTGGGGGGTGCTTTGGTGGGGTCTTTCTCAGGGTTGGCCGATCCCGGCAATGGTTTGCCGTCCATACCAAGCATGGCGTCCTGCTCATTCGTCGCGCCGACGGTCAGCGTGCCAGCCACAGCGGTATAGGCAATGTGCTGACCTTCCACATCCACGGAACCTTGCGTGGTCGAAGACTGCGCCGAAGCTGGCGCAGCAGGTTGTTCTGCTTTGGAAGCGGACGCCGCGGACTTGTTCGCGGGTTTGTCCTGCGCCAAAGTCAGACTGCTTCCCACAAAAAGTACGGCTGCCGTACCCAGCACGGGCAGATAAGGACGCAACTGTTTCATCATTTTTGACGCTCCAGTATTCGCGGTATGAGACCGGAAAATTTTTGAAGAGGAATTATGAACACGGAGAAGGATAACAGGCTTTTTGAGGAGGTTGCGAGCGGATTATTGGAAGGGCGGTTTTTGACAGGGCTGACCCCAACAAGCTTTTGTGTCCACCCCGGCAAGAATCGGCAATTTTGTAACCATCGACTGGTTGATGCGTCCTATACACTGACGGACGATGACAATATAGGCATAGACGGACTTCCTTTGCAGTCTCCTGCCGGCCCAGCTTCAACCTGGTTTTTGTAGACGAAACTTTAACAATGGAGTTGCCATGATTCCCAGTGCGCCTGAATACCAGTGGGTGACAGCCGATGGATCGGCATTCGGTTCTCCCGGCCTGCCGCCGCGTTGGACTTCCAGCGAAAAAGAGTCCGTCGGCACGGCGTACTCCGCCTCCAGCCGCGTCTGGTTTACCGTATCGCACGGCATTTTGAACGAAATTTATTATCCTACGATCGACCGTCCCCAGGTCCGCGACCTTGGATTTTTGATCAGCGATGGCGAGACATTTTTCCATGAAGAGAAACGCGATCTCGACCGTACCTTCGCCTACATTGACCCGGAAGCACTGGGAGTGCGGATCGTCGGTCACGATCCGCTGGGCCGCTACACGCTGACCAAGGAGATCATCTCCGATCCGCATCAATCGACCGTGCTCATCCACGTCCGCCTCGATGGCGAGGAAGATTTTCTCAGCCGCCTCAAAGTATATGCATTGCTGGCTCCGCATCTGGAGGTTGGCGGCACTGGAAATTCAGCCCGCGTGATCGATGTTGGCGGCAAACGCATGTTGCTGGCGTGGAAAGACATCACTTCGCTGGCGATGACCGCCGACTGCGGCTTTACGAAGGCGTCCTGCGGATACGTCGGCTCCAGTGACGGCTGGCAGGACCTGAATCAAAATTTCAAAATGGATTGGGAGTTCGACCAGGCGCTCGATGGCAACATCGCGGTCATGGGCGAAATCGACGTGGCACTGCATCGCGAATTTACCGTGGCCGTCGGCTTCGGGCGTGGCCACCATGCTGCGCTGGCCGGTACGATGCAGTCCCTGGCCACCGGATTTCCGGCACATCTGGAGCGCTTTACCGCCCAGTGGCATCGCGCCAAAGGCCCTACTCAGCTGGTTTCGGCCTCTAACGATCAAGGACGGTTGTTGCGTATCAGCCACAGTATTCTGCTCGCGCATGAGGACAAGACCTTTCAGGGCGCTTTCATCGCCTCGGCCTCCATCCCGTGGGGGCAGTCGAAGGGAGACGATGACCTCGGCGGCTATCACCTGGTCTGGACGCGCGACATGGTGCAGACCGCAACGGCCCTGATGGCGGTCGGGCGTCAGGAGACCGCGCTGCGGGCGCTAGTGTATCTGGCGTGCTCCCAGCGGCAGGATGGCGGTTTTTCGCAGAACTTCTGGGTGAACGGGACGCCTTACTGGTCCGGCATGCAGCTCGATGAAGTCGCGTTTCCCATCATTCTGGCTTGGCGGTTGTGGAAGCAGAATGCGCTCGGCAACTTCGATATATTTCCGTTCATTGAGCGCGCTGCCGGATACTTGGTGAGGTTTGCCCCCGTCACCCAGCAGGAACGATGGGAAGAGAACGCAGGCTACTCACCTTCCACGCTGGCCGCTGTCATTACCGGACTGATCTGCGCAAGTGAACTGGTCAAAGCGCACGACGCCCCTGACCTCGCCAATTTTTATGCGGTCTTCGCCGACTGGATTGAGTCCAACCTGGAAGCCTGGACCGTTACCAACGATGGCGTCCTGCTGCCCGGCGTGAGCCGTCACTATATGCGCATCCGTCCGCCTTGCCCGGGCGATCCGTTTTTCAATCCTGAGGTTGGCGAAGGGCGCATCCGCATGGCCAATCGTGGCCCCAGAGAAAAATCTGTGTATGAGGCCCGCGAAATCATCGATCACGGCTTTCTCGAACTGGTCCGCTACGGAATCCGCCCGGCAAACGATCCGCTCATCGTGGATTCGCTGAAAGTGGTGGACGCAATTTTGAAAGTGAACACACCCTATGGCCTCTGCTGGAGGCGCTATAACCACGATGGCTATGGCCAGCAGCACGACGGCGGCCCCTACGATGGCTGGGGGCAAGGCCGCGCGTGGCCGCTGCTGACCGGCGAGCGGGCGCATTACGAGCTGGCCGCGGGCAATGATGTTCGCCCTATGATTGCCGCCATGGAGCGTTTCAGTTCCTCTGGTGGAATGCTTCCCGAACAAATCTGGGATGCACCCGATCTCCCCGACATGGGAATGCTTCTAGGACGTCCTTCCGGCTCCGCCATGCCGCTGGCCTGGGCGCATTCGGAGTACATCAAGCTGCTGCGCTCAGTGGAGGACGGACAGATCTTCGATCGTGTGGAATCGGTAGAACGGCGCTATCGGTTCCGCACGCGCATGCTACCGATTGAAATTTTTAAGCGGGATCACATTGTGCAGCGCATGGCGGCGGGGAAGACCCTGCGCATCCTCGATGCCTCCCGCTTCCGTGTGCTTTGGACCGAGGATGCCTGGCTGACCAGCCACACCCAAGAATCCAAACATGTGGGCGCCTCCGGGAACTACGCCGATATTCCTGTGGACAAAGCGATGCAGGGCGCAATCTCCTTTACATTTTTCTGGCCCGAAGAAAATCGCTGGGAGGGGAAAAATTACGATGTGCAGGTGAGCGATGCCGTTGCCAAATGAGTGGAAGATTGTTCTCTTCTCTCCGCCACCGGCCATGCCGCGCTGCATCTATACAATGTAAGGACAAAGACTTTGAAACCGGGCCGGTTGCGCCCGCGTGTGGAGAGGGATGTATGACGGAACTGGACCAACTGTCGATCAATGCACTGCGATTTCTTGCCGTAGACGCCGTGGAAAAGGCCAACAGCGGCCATCCCGGCGCTCCGCTGGGCGATGCCCCCATCACCTATCTGCTCTTTCACAAGTACATGCGCCACAATCCGGCGAACTCTCATTGGACGGACCGCGACCGTTTTGTGCTCTCCAACGGTCACGCCTCGGCGATGCTGTACTCGGTGCTGCATCTCTCCGGCTACAAGGTCACGATGGAAGACCTGCAACAGTTCCGTCAGTTCGACTCGAAGACCCCCGGCCACCCGGAACGGGGCGCGACCGATGGCGTCGAAGTGACCACTGGCCCTCTGGGACAAGGACTGGCCATGTCGATTGGCATGGCGGCGGCGGAGCGCCACCTGGCGGCACGCTACAACAAGCCGGGATTCGAGATCGTCAATCATTACACCTACGTCATGTGCGGCGATGGCGACCTGATGGAAGGCGTCTCGCATGAGGCATGTTCCTTCGCCGGAACGCTCGGCCTGGGCAAGCTCATCCTTTTCTACGATGACAATCTGATCTCGCTCGATGGCCCCACGGAGCTTTCCTTCACCGAAAATGTCGAGCAGCGCTTTGAGGCCTACCACTGGCATGTGCAGCGCGTCATGGATGGCAACGATCTGGAAGCCATCGAAAAAGCCGTGGATGCGGCCAAGGCCGTCACCGATAAGCCCTCGATCATCGCAGTACGGACCGTGATCGGTTACGGCAGCCCGAAGGCAGGCACTTCCAAAGCGCACGGAGAGCCGCTGGGCGCGGAAGACACCAGACTAACCAAAGAGGCGCTCGGCTGGCCCGCAGATAAAAGTTTTTACGTTCCCGATGAAGCTGCGAAAAATTGGGCGCACGCGAAAGAACGCGGCGCGAAGTTTGAAAGCGACTGGAACGCCATGTTCGCGAAATACAAGCAGCAGTTTCCCGATCTGGCCGCGGAATATGAGCGCGTCTTTGCCGGGAAACTTCCCACTGGCTGGGAAGCAGGCGTGCCGAAATTCCTGGCGGACTCGAAACCCATGGCCACGCGGACGGCCGGCAACGCGGCGCTGAATGGTATTGCCGCCAAAGTGCCGGAATTGATCGGCGGCGCGGCGGACCTTTCGACCTCCACCAAGACGACGATCAAAGACAGCCCCAGCTTCCACGTCGACCCCAACGGACGCAACATCTTCTTTGGTGTGCGCGAGTTTGGCATGTGCGCCTTCGTCAACGGAATGGCCGCGCACGGCGGCGTTATCCCTTACGGCTCTACATTCTTTGTGTTCAGCGACTACGCCCGCCCCGCGCTGCGCCTGGCCGCATTGATGCAGACGCCATCGACCTTCGTCTTTACGCACGACTCCATCGGCCTCGGTCAAGATGGCCCGACGCATCAACCGGTCGAGCACCTCGCATCGCTGCGCGCGATCCCGGAATTCACCGACTTCCGTCCCGCCGACGCGAACGAAACCGCCGCTGCGTGGCAGGTGATTCTGGAGCGCCGCAAGCCTTCCTTCCTTGCGCTTTCGCGGCAGGACCTGCCCATTCTCGACGGAACGAAATACGACATTCTGAATGGCGTTCGCCATGGCGCGTATGTGCTGCAGGACGGCAGCTCATCGCCGGATGTTGTATTGATCGCAACCGGCAGCGAGGTCAGCCTGATTCAAAAGGCCGCCACGGAACTGGAATCGCAGGGCATGCATGCGCGCATCGTTTCCATGCCAAGCTGGCGGCTGTTTCACGAGCAGCCCGAGGCCTACCAGCGCAAAATTCTTCCTGCTGGCGTTCCCCGTCTCGTCGTCGAAGCTGGCAGCCCCATCTGCTGGTGGCAGATTGCAGGCGACACTGGAGATGTCCTCGGTCTCGACCGCTTCGGTTCCTCCGCACCTGGCAACATCGCCATGGACAAACTCGGCTTTAATGTCAACAACGTCGTCGAACGCGCCACGCGCATCGTTGAGCGTGCCCGCAGAACGCCCGCCATGGCGGGGAAGTGAGAAGACGAACATGAAAATCGCCATCGCTTCCGACCACGCGGGATTTGAGCTGAAAGAAGAACTGCGAAAGTACATCGCAGACCTGGGCCATGAGGTCCTCGATCTTGGCGCGTATAACACGGAGCCGTCCGACTATCCTGACTTTGCCGAATATGTTGGTCGCGCACTCCATGCAAAAAATGCGGAACGCGGCGTCCTCATCTGCGGCTCTGGGGTGGGAGTTTCCGTGGCCGCCAACAAAATGCCGGGCATCCGCGCAGGCATGTGCCACGACACCTACTCCGCGCACCAGGGCGTCGAGCATGACGATATGAACGTGCTCGTCATCGGTTCGCGCATCGTCGGGTATGCGCTGGCGTATGACATTGTTTCGGCCTATTTGAATGCGCATTTCCAGAACAATGAGGAACGGTTTGTGCGGCGCTTCAATAAGGTCAAGGCCATTGAGGCCCGTTTTATGACCGACAACTGGGGACCCACTGTTTAACGAGCTGCGATGACCAGGGCCATTCCCGCAGCGCGGACGAAGATCGCGGCCACCTTCTGGGACTGTGGCGGCGTGCTTCTCACCAACGGATGGGACCATCACGCGCGTCGGTATGTCGCGGAACATTTTGGATTGAGCTTCGAGGAATTTGAGCAACGTCACGAGCGGCCCAATGATTTATGGGAGCGGGGAAAGATCGGCCTGAATCAGTATTTGCAGCAGACCGTTTTCTATGCGCCACGGGCTTTTTCTGAAGAAGATTTTATCGCCCAGATGCGTGCCGTCAGCAACGTGCTGTACCCGGAGATGATTGCATTCGTGCGGCGTCTTCGCGCGCAGCGCACCGTAACGGCGGACACGGGCATCTATTTATTAAGCAATGAATCGCGGGAGTTGATGGACTATCGCATTCCACAACTCGGGCTGTGCGGCCTGTTCGACGCATATTTGGTGTCGGCATATATTGGTCTGCGCAAACCGGAGGTCGAATTTTTTCGCTGCGCGCTGGAGATTTCGCAGCGCTCGCCGCATGAGTGTGTCTTCATCGACGATCGCGAGGAAAATGTCGCCGCCGCGCGTGAGCTAGGAATTGTTGGAGTGCGTATGGAAACACCGCAGCAAGTCATCGTCGAACTTGGGTGGCTGGGGATTGCCGCAAGTTGAATTGCGAATCGCAGAACATTTTTTCTGAAAAGGGGAGCGTATGGAACTGGGTCTGATCGGTCTTGGAAAAATGGGCTTCAATATGGCAGAGCGCCTTCGTCAGGGAGGACATAAAGTCGTCGGCTTCGACTTCAGTGCGGAGGCTGTGGGCAAGCTCACGGCTGCCGGTTCGGTCGGCGTGCCATCGCTTGAAGACCTGGTAAAAAATCTGAAGGCCCCGCGCGCCATCTGGATCATGGTCCCCGCAGGCGATCCCGTCGACCAGACCATCGCCAAGCTCGAACCGTTAATGCAGAAGGGCGACATCTTTATCGATGGCGGCAATTCCAATTACAAGGATTCGCAGCGCCGCCACGCGCAGCTTACAGCCAAGGGATTCAACTTCGTCGATGTTGGCACTTCCGGCGGCGTCTGGGGTTTGAAAGAAGGCTATAGCATGATGGTCGGCGGTGATGCGCAGCCAGTGGAGCAACTGCGCCCCATCTTCGAGACGCTTGCACCCGCCAAAGACAAGGGTTGGGGCCATGTCGGGCCATCCGGCGCCGGCCACTTCGTCAAGATGGTCCACAACGGCATCGAATATGGACTGATGCAGGCATACGCGGAAGGCTTCTCCATCATGAAGCATAAGGAGCCGCTGCATTTGGACCTGACGCAGATTGCAGAGATCTGGCGTTACGGCAGCGTGGTCCGCTCGTGGCTGCTCGATCTGACTGCGGATGCGCTGGCAAAAAATCCACAGCTTGACGGATTGGAAGCCTATGTTTCGGACTCCGGAGAAGGCCGCTGGACGGTATTCGAGGCCATCGACCTGAACGTTTCTGCGCCGGTCATCACGGAGTCCTTGATTCGCAGACTGCGCTCGCGGGAAGACAATAATTTTTCCGATCGTATGCTGGCCATCATGCGCAACGAATTCGGCGGCCACGCAGTGAAAAAGACAAGCTAGCCCACGCATGCTGAAGGGAAGGTTTCTCGGCAGGCATCATCCTCATTTTTCCCGTAAGGAGCGTGTTCCATGGCAACGACAGAAATAACGATCTCGCCCGAAGAAGTGAAAGCATCCAGCGGCACGGAGCGCGTGCCCGATCCATGCATCGTCGTCATCTTTGGCGCGTCCGGTGATCTGACCAAAAAAAAGCTGTTGCCCGCTCTCTACCACCTGGAGCAAGGTGGACTGCTGCCCGAAAAATTCGCAGTCGTTGGTGTGGCGCGCCGTCCACTTACGGATGAATTCGCCAAGGACATGCGCGAAGGCATTCTCTCTGGCGGCGGTGTCGAGGATGGAGATTCAAAACTCGATGAGTTCATCGCCAAGGTGAACTACCATGCTATGAACTTCGACGATGCGGATGGCTATACCAAGCTCAAGGCGCTTCTTGAAACCCTGGACAAGAAATATGGGACCAACGGCGGCCGTTTGTTTTATCTCGCCACCGCCCCCGGCTATTTTGCAGAGATTGTGCATCAGTTGGGCGCGCATGGCATGGCCAAGCCGGAGAAGGGCACGGTGCGCGTCATCATCGAAAAACCCTTTGGCCATGATCTCCAGTCCGCGCGGGAGTTGAATGACGATGTGAATCAGGTGCTGTCTGAAGATCAAATCTTTCGCATCGATCATTATCTGGGCAAGGAAACGGTCCAGAACATCTTGGTCTTCCGTTTTGCAAATGGAATTTTTGAACCTATTTGGAACCGCAATTTCATTGACCATGTGCAGATCACGGCTGCGGAAAACATCGGCATAGAAGGCCGCGGCCCCTTCTATGAAAAGGCCGGAGCGCTGCGCGATGTGGTGCAAAACCATGTGATGGAGCTACTGTCGTTTGTTGCCATGGAGCCGCCGGTTTCCTTCGGCGCAGCGCCCATCCGAACAGAA
This sequence comes from Acidobacteriaceae bacterium, assembly GCA_027306695.1. Lineage (GTDB taxonomy): Bacteria > Acidobacteriota > Terriglobia > Terriglobales > Acidobacteriaceae > JAKAAZ01. Next base: position 9,916 of record DAHUZH010000010.1, on the reverse strand, counting down.
AAAATCAAGGTCTGGAAGGCCATCCAGTCTATCCCGCTGGAAGACACGGCACGCGGACAGTACAGCGCTGGGACCATCGAAGGCAAGCCAGTCATTGGGTATCGTCAGGAAGATCGTGTCGATCCCGCGTCCAACACGGAGACCTTCGCTGCGTTGCGTCTGGAGATTGAGAATTGGCGGTGGGCGGGCGTCCCGTTTTATCTGCGCGCCGGAAAGCGTCTGGCCAAGCGGGCCACGGAAATCACAATCCAGTTCAAGCAGCCACCATTGCTGCTGTTCAAAGACACGAATGGAAGCGGCAAGTGCGACGAGATTCAGCCCAATATTATTTCCATGCGCATTCAACCGAATGATGGCATCTCTTTACGTTTCGCCGCCAAAGTTCCGGGTCCCACCATGCAAAGTTGCCCCGTCAACATGGATTTCAATTATGCAACGGCCTTCGGCGTGTCATCCGCCAACGGATATGAGCGTCTGCTGCTCGACGCCATGCTTGGCGATGCAACACTATTCGCCCATCGCGACGGCGTCGAAGCAACATGGGCGCTGATGACGCCGATTCTCGAAGGATGGGCGGCCACTCCGCCGAAAGATTTTCCCAACTACGTTGCTGGAAGCTGGGGGCCGAAAACTTCAGACGCTTTGCTGGCCCGCGATGGCCGCAAGTGGCGACAACAATAATAGTCTGCGAAATTTACCATCATGCCAAAGACGATCACGGTCCACTATTACGTAAAGAACGATCTGGAAATGCTGAGCGCGACGGCTGCCGACTGGATCACATCGGCTGCCGAACAGGCCATCGCCGCGTGTGGCGTTGCCCGCATTGCAATCTCCGGCGGTAATACTCCACGCCGGACCTTCGAGTTGCTTGCCGATCCCGCGCAGCCCTTCCGCCAGCGTATCGACTGGTCGCGTCTGCAATTGTTTTGGGTCGATGAGCGCTGCGTCCCGCCAGAGGACAAGGACTCCAACTATCGTATGACGCGCGAGACGCTGCTGTCGAAAGTGTCGTTGCCAGCGGCGAACATCGTCCGCATGGAAGGCGAACTTGATCCCGAAGAGGCCGCTTCACGCTATGAGTCGGCCTTGCGTAATAAGTTTCGCCTGGAAGGCGCGGAGCTGCCGCGCTTCGACCTGGTCCTGTTAGGTATGGGCGATGACGGTCACACCGCCTCATTATTTCCTCACTCCGCAGGTCTCGATTCCATGATGCGTCTCGCAGTCGCGAACCATGTCGAGGCCAAAAATTCTTGGCGTATTACTCTCACCTGGCCTGTCATCAACCACGCCAGCGGCGTCTTCTTCCTGATTCAGGGCGCATCCAAAGCGGACGTTTTGCGCAATGTGCTGTTGGGGCCGTATCAGCCAGAGCAGTATCCCTCGCAATTGATTCGCCCCGAAAGCGGCGAGCTTCGACTGCTGCTCGATACCACCGCCGCCGCAAAGCTGCCACCCGCTGGATCGGACGGCTCGGGCGTTCTGGAGTTGACCCGATGATCCTGGCAGGGGATGTGGGTGGTACAAAAGTTCATCTCGCGCTCTATCGTTTCCAGCAGGGTTCGCTTGAACATGTGCGGGACCGGAAATTTTCAGCACCGCAATATCCCGATCTTCAATCCATCGTGCGGGAATTTCTTGGTGCGAAGGACCAGCAGGCGTCGGACGAGATCGATGCCTGCTGCTTCGGGGTACCCGGTCCCGTCCGAAAGAATGTCATTCAACTGACCAATCTTCCCTGGACACTCGACGGCCGCCAGCTTTCACGCGATCTCCAGATTGAGCATCTTTTTCTCATCAACGATCTGGAAGCCAACGGCTACGGTATCGCCGAACTCACACCGGAACAGCTTTTTATTTTAAGCGAAGGCGACAGCAGCCAGGTTGGCAACCGAGGCTTGATCGCCGCAGGCACGGGTCTGGGGGAAGGTGTGATTATATGGAATGGCAAGAATCACATTCCCATGGCGTCGGAAGGTGGCCATACCGACTTCGGTCCGCGCAGTGATCTGGAAATGGAACTGTTGCAATATCTGCGCGCCGATCTCAAAGGCCATGTAAGTTGGGAACGGGTCTGCTCGGGCATCGGGATCAAAAACATCTACACTTTTCTGCGCGATGTAAAAAAGATGGAAGAATCTTCTCAACTGCGCCAGCGGATGCAGGAAGAAGATCCCAATGCCGTGATCGGCGAGTTGGGCGAATCGGGCGAGAATGAGCTATGCGCCAAAGTATTGGAGATTTTCGTTTCCATTTATGGCGCGGAGGCTGGCAATCTCGCACTCAAAATTCTCGCTCACAGCGGCATTTACGTAGGCGGTGGAATTGCTCCAAAAATTCTCAAGACCATGCAGAACGGTGCATTTATGCAGGCATTTTGCGATAAAGGACGCATGCGCGATCTTGTCTTGAACATGCCGGTGCGCATTATTTTGGAAAGCCGCGCTGCGCTGATGGGGGCAGCGGCCTATGCGGAATCCCGTGCCGCGGAACTCTCTGGCCGCTCAATTCGCGCGGCCTCCGTGTGACCGGCAGACACACAAAGCCCGGCGCAGTAGACGACAGGTTTTTAATTTGAAAACATCTAAAAGGAAAAAACAAAATTCTGTGCGCACTTCTTTAATTTCCATTTCGCTGGCTGGCTTGCTACTTGCAGCTTCTCCCATGGCCTTCTCCCATGCCATTCTGGTACGTTCAGCGCCCGTCGATCAAGCAGTGGTGCACAGCCAGAACGTCGATATTGTGCTCGACTACAATTCGCGCATTGAAGCCAGCCGATGCACTCTGACGTTGACAGGGCCTAACGGCCAAAAAGTTCCGGTGCACATGGAACCCAGCACAAGCCCATCGGAATTGAAGGCCGAGGCTGAAAATCTGACCAACGGAAAATACCAGATCCACTGGCAGGTGCTGGCCAGCGACGGTCACATCACGCGCGGCGATGTCGCGTTCACAGTCGCGTTAAAGTAGTTCTTGCGCTCTAACATTCGAGGAAGAATCCATTGCTCTGGTTTTTGCGCGACTATCCACTGGCCGCCGTTCTGTTGCGCGCTGCCACGCTGGCCTTCAACTCTCTGCTGATCGGCGGCATGTTCTTTTGCGCGTGGTTGCTTGTTCCCTCGACGGGCAGCGGAAAATTTTCCGTTCGTGCGCTTCGCCTGCTGCGAATATCTGCTATCGGCCTGATGGTCACTCAAATTTGCTTTGTCGCGCTCGATAGCGCCATGTTGATGAGCACCGGCGGCCTGCATCTCACAGATCTCCTCACCGCGAACTATTTCCTTGCAGGCATCCTGCTCGTCGCGGCTGCCGCAATCTTTCTCCTCTCCACTCGTTTTGGTTTGCCGTGTTGCACGGCATCGCTTCTGCTTATTGCCCCCTTGCTGTTTGCAACCGTCTGGACCAGCCACTCCGCATCCAGGCTCGATGATCGAACGCCGCTGATGCTGTTGACAGGCTTGCACCAGCTTGCCGCTGCCCTGTGGATTGGAGGCATGCCGTATCTCTGGCTGCTGCTCGGCACACAAAGCGAGAGCGATGCCAGCGATGCAACTGTCCGCACCGTGCGCCGGTATTCGACCGCCGCGCTCATCAGCGTAATCGTTCTTATACTGGCCGGTGTCGGCATGGGCTGGGTCTACACGCAGTCGTGGAGCGCGGTGTACGGGACTGCCTACGGTGTCGTACTGCTGGCAAAATCCGTGCTGCTCGTTGGATTGTTGCTGCTCGGAGCAGGCAATTTTCTGCTGGTTCGTAAAGGTCAGCTCTATTTGCCACCGTCACTGTTACGAATTGCACGGTTCTCTGAGGCGGAGATAGGAATTGGCTTCACAATCATTCTCGTGGCCGCATCGCTCAGTTCGCAGCCGCCTGCGGTGGACCTGGTGCAGGACCGTTTGACGCTGCCGGAGATCGCTGCACGCATGACGCCACATTGGCCGCGCTTCGATACGCCTTCCGTCTATACGCTGCCGCCTGTGCAGCCCATCGGCCAGGCGATTCAAACCTACGCGCTGTCGCCGGATGATGCCAACAGCGCCAACAATAAAGTCGAACAGGCCTGGTCGGAATACAACCATCATTGGGCCGGTCTCATCGTTCTTGCTGCCGGACTCCTCGCCATCCTTGCGCGTTGGGGCCGCTTCCGTTGGGCGCGACATTGGCCTCTGGTTTTTCTCGGTCTGGCCATCTTTCTGTTCCTGCGCGCCGACCCGGAAGCGTGGCCGCTGGGTCCACGCGGTTTCTGGGCCAGCTTTTACAATCCAGAGGACCTGGAACATCGGCTGTACATTTTGCTGATCGTCAGCTTTGTCGCCTTCGAGTGGAGCGTGCAGACCCATCGCCTCCACTCCAAAAAGGCGGCGCTTGTCTTTCCCGCCGTCTGCGCCATGGGCGGAGCATTATTGCTGACGCACAACCACACGCTGGGCAATGTGAAAGAAGAACTGCTGGTCGAGATGAGCCACACCGCAATTGCCATCTGCGCAGTGTTCGCCGGTTGGTCGCGCTGGCTGGAACTGCGCGGGTCTGGGCGCAGCCGATATATTGCGGCCTGGGTCTGGCCGGTCTGCCTGATGGGTATTGGACTCATTCTTCTGAATTATCGCGAGTCGTGAGCACGTACGCCGCAAATGTAAACCACCCGTAGCGGCATGGTTTCAATATCCATTCGCAATCAGATATTCGACCGTCAGTTCGAAGTCTTTTTCTTTTAGAGATACAGAAGAAGCAGACTGCCGCTCGGCATACTTCGCCATTACATCCACTTCGATATTCAGCGGGCTGCCGGGGGCCAGCGTGTGTAGGTTGGTCGTCGCGTAGGTATGCGGAATGATCGCGATGGCGACAGTTGTTCCTTCCACGCGCGCCACCGTCAGGCTGATGCCTTCCACCGTGATCGAGCCTTTCGCCACCACGTAACGCGCGCACTCTTCAGGAATCGTCAGCCGCAACCACCAGTCGGTGGTAGATTTTTTCGCGCCAGCCACTAATGGCTCCAGCGATTGCACTGTGCCCACGCCATCGACATGCCCCTGTACAACATGTCCTCCGAGCGGTGTGCCCGCTGGTGTCGGCAACTCAAGATTGACGATCGAGCCGGAATGCAAATGCAACAGGGAAGTGCGCGCAATGGTTTCAGCGGCCAGGTCGGCGACGAAAGTATTACTGTCCACATTGATGTCGAGCGCAGTCAGGCAAACTCCGCTAACGGAGGCACTATCGCCAGTGTGCAGCCGCTGCACCAACGACGCTGGCCCCGCAACCCGAATGCGGGTCACGCCGTGCTCATTTTCCAGCGAACGGATCGTGCCCGTGGTTTCAATCAGGCCGGTAAACATGCTTTCCTTTCAACACGGAACTGCTACTCCCATGGGTTATGAAGATAGCCTTCCACCGCGAAGTCTTCCCCCAGCTCATACAGATGATAGCTTTCCAGGCGCGTGGAAAAATATGTGCTTGCTTCTAAGGAGCGCACCACAGGAACAGCAGCATCGCCATAGATTACCGGAGCGTAGAACAAAAAAAGTTTGTCGACAATCTGTGCAGCAAGAGCGGAAGCATTGATCTGCGAGCCGCCTTCCAGGATCACGCCGATCATCTCCATTTGCGCCAGCCGCTCCATCACTGTTCGCATGGGAACTTTGCCAGTCGCCGGATCGGGCGCAACTTGCTCCACACGCACACCACGGGCCTGTAAAATTTTCGCCTGCTCCCTGGCCGGGTGGGTGTGGAAGACAAGAACGTCTTCGTTGGCAGTCCGCACGATTTGCGAGTCGAGAGACAATTGCAAGGAGGAGTCTAAGATTACGCGCAGCAGTGGACGCCTGCGTTGCTTGCCACTGCGGTCCGTTAGCAGTGGGTCGTCGTTCAGGATCGTGCCAATCCCGGTCAGGATGGCGTCCGCGCCGTGGCGCAACTCCTGCACCATCTCGCGCGAACGATCGCCGGTGATCCAATGGGTAGAACCGGAAGGCACATGGTTCTTGCTGCGTGGCGGAGCAATGCGTCCGTCGAGGGTCAGGCCTGCCTTCAAAGTGACGAAAGGCCGGCGAGTGCGGATGAATTTCGCAAAGGCTTCGTTGATCCGGCGCGCCGCCGCTTCCTTCACGCCGATGGTCAGCGACACGCCTGCCGCTTGCAGCTTATCCAGCCCTCGTCCGCTCACCTGTGGATTGGGATCGCGCGCCGCAGTCACAACCCGGCTTACGCCCGCAGCGATGAGCGCGTCCGCGCACGGCCCAGTGCGTCCATGGTGGCTGCACGGCTCCAGGGTCACGTAGGCGGTAGCGCCGCGCGCCTGCTCGCCCGCCTGTTTCAGGGCGACAATCTCCGCGTGGTCTTTTTCGTCGTAGGCATGGAAGCCTTCCCCCACCACAACATCGTCATGCACCAGCACACACCCTACTGCTGGATTCGGAGAGGCCAGGCCAACCGAGGTCTCCGCCAGCGCGAGTGCGCGCTCCATCCAAAGTTCGTCCGGGTTCGATGCGGTCTGTGTCATATTTCCTGTGTCGTTTCCGTCGGCTGTGTTCGATCGAGCACGATCCTTATAGCGTTGCCGGCTTATAGCGGTTCCATGATTGCTATATCCAAAGTGTTGTCATCCCGAGCGTAGGTCGCCGCAGCGACAAGTCGAGGGGCCTGCGTTTTCCTTCTGGCCCAGCACACAAACCGCGGGTTTCTCGACTCGCATCCCGCGGGTGCTCGCTCGAAATGACAGATATTTTGTGGGTGCTGCCATCTTGAATCCGGCTCAGCCTTCCAGCAAAGAATCTACGAATGCGCTGCTCTCGAAGGGAATCAGGTCCCCCATCTGTTCTCCAACTCCGACATAGCGCACCGGCAATTGCAGTTCGCGCGCGATGGCGACGACAATTCCTCCCTTCGCCGTGCCATCCAGCTTGGTCAACACGATGCCGGAGACTGCGGCTGCCTGGGTAAACAAGCGCGCCTGTTGCAGGCCGTTCTGTCCCGTCGTTGCATCCATCACCAGCAGGGTTTGAACATGTGCATCCGGGGCCACACGCTGCGCCGTCCGTCGGATTTTATCCAGCTCCGCCATTAGATTGTTTTTTGTGTGCAGTCGCCCGGCGGTATCGACGACGAGCACATCGATGTTGCGCGTCTTCGCGGCCTGGAGCGCGTCAAACAACGCCGCCGAAGGGTCGCCCCCCTGGCGTGTGCGGACCATGTCTACGCCAGAGCGCTGCGCCCACACCTCCAGTTGCTCGATGGCTGCCGCGCGGAACGTGTCTGCCGCGCACAGTAGCACCGACTTTCCCTGTTCGCAAAAGTAGGCGGCCAACTTGCCGGTCGTCGTCGTCTTACCGGTTCCGTTGACTCCGACCATCAAAATAATTTCCGGATTGGCAGTGAATACCTGTTCCCGTGGAGGCACGGAATCCAGAATACGCAACAGTTCAATCTTCAGCAGATGCCGCAGCTCGGCGCCGTCTCGAATCTGTTGTCGCGAGGCCTGTTGCCGAAGGTGTCCAAGAATTTCCTGCGATGTGCCGACTCCGATGTCGGAAGCGATCAGGGTCGCTTCCAGTTCTTCCAGCGCGGCTTCGTCGACAGGACGCGCCAGCGTCAGCAGGTCGTCCATCCGCTCCTGCAGGCTGTCGCGAGTGCGCGCGACGGCCTGCTTCATACGGTCTAAAAGTCCGGGCTTTTGTTCTGGGGTGCCGAAGAGTGACAGCATGAGGCGTGTGTGTCCTGCCCTCAGTGTATCAACGGGACACGGCATCCGATGCGAAGCCTCAAGAGGAAACGAATCCGCCTGCTTTTTCTTGAGGACTAGCCGATCAGGGCCGGTGACTGCTTCCATTCCTCGTCGGTGGAGGCTTCGCGCTTCGGCAATATAATCAATCCGGCGGCATAGGCCCGGCAGAAGGCCTCGACGGCCTGCTCGTCGAATTTTGTGCCCATCATATTGCGGATGATTCGCAGTGCGTACGCTCCGTCCATGGCGTCCTGGTAGGTGCGGTTGTGGGTCATCGCGTCGAAGGTGTCGGCGACCGCAATCACGCGCGCCATGGTGGGAATCTCATCGCCCTTCAAGCCGTGCGGATATCCGGTCCCATCCAGAGATTCATGGTGCATTTCCACGCCTGGAAGCAGATCGGCCAACTCAAGGACGGGACGCAGCATTTCCACCCCGCGCGCCGGATGTGTTTTGAGGATGGCAAACTCTTCGGCGGTCAGTATGCCCGGCTTGGTCAGGATTTTCTGGTCCATGCCGATCTTGCCAATGTCGTGCAATAAAGCCGACAGCCTGATCCGGCCAGTTTCCCGCGGCGACAATCCCAGCTCGCAGCAGATCAGTGTCGAGTATTCTGCGACCCGGCCCGAATGCCCACGCGCGTAAAAACTTTTTGTGTCGATGGAAGCCGACATCGCTTCCACCAAGCGGACGAAGATTGCATGATGGTCGCGAGAAAGCAGTATCCACTTGGCCAGCGAAGTGTCCGGGCTTTCGTCCATGCCGCTCAGTTCGCGGGCCAGATCTTCAATCTCCGGCAGCCCGGCGCGCGCGGAGTGGAGAACGAGTTCTCCTCGTTTGATTGCCTGGGTCGTCTCCAGAAACTGGCGCATGTCCCGGGCAAATTCCAGGGTCACTCCCCAGCACTTTACGGCCAGCCCGGCGGCCACAATCGATAGCAATAGTTCCGATATTTTGTCGCTGAGATGCGGCTCGTAGAGGGCATGACGCGCGAGTGCAAGGGCCACCACTCCGCCTGTGATCGGCAACAGCATGGTCAGGTAAAGCACACGTAACTTAGGATTTCGCTTGATCTGCATTCCGCTGATCCCCAAAGTGTTCACTCCACCCAGTTTCAAAGGTAACCGTTTCGAGATGGATTGATATTACCTTGGAGACGCACCAGATGTAGCAGGAAAACGCAAGGAAAATTTGGGGTCAGCTCCATAGCTGCACTCCTTCAGGTGCAACTACAGGGGCGAGAGGAAAGAGAAGCGGCCGCTATTCGTCCCGGCCCGGACGGGACATGAGGTTCTGCATGGCTTCCCTGGCTGAAATCCGCTCGTTCAAAATCGCTGCAACCTGTTCTGTAATCGGCATTTCTACGCCAAACTTTAGGGCCAGTCCCAGCGCCGCGTGGGTGGTGCGCACACCCTCCGCTACCTTACCGTGCATTCCTTGCAGAATCTCCTGGAGTTTTCGGCCTTTTCCCAGTTCCTGGCCAACATAGCGATTGCGAGACAGCGCCCCGGTGCAGGTCAGCACCAGGTCCCCCAATCCAGCAAGCCCGGCCAGTGTCTCCCGCTGTCCTCCGCAAGCAACGGCCAGGCGCGTCATTTCCGCAGTCCCGCGCGTAATCAAGGCCGCCAAGCTGTTATGCCCCAGGCCCAGCCCGTGCGTGGCCCCGGCGGCAATCGCAATCACGTTTTTCAGCGCACCGCCCAGTTCCACGCCGACCACATCGTCGTTGGTATAGAGCCGCAGCGTCGGACCTGCAAACTCCTCCTGCACGCGCGCGGCAATCGCTGCATCGTCCGATGCGATGGTGATGGCCGTCGGGCTGCCTGCCCCAACCTCCTGCGCGAACGATGGCCCGCTAATTACGCCGCAGGGCAGTTGCAGCCGATGGGCCGCCAGCACTTCCGCAATTACCTGCGACATGCGCAGAAAGCTGCCATCCTCGATGCCCTTGGTTGCATTCACAATGAGCTGACCACTGCTCAACAGCGGGGCCATGGCACTGCAAATGCTGCGCAGATGCTCCGACGGTACGACCAGTGTCAGAATCTCGGCCTCGCCGACAGCTTCTTCCAGCTTTGTCGTTATCCGTATGGAGTCGGGAATGCGCAGCCCCGGCAAATACGTACAATTTTCCTGCGTCTGCGCGATGGTGTCCGCGACCTGCTGCGTGTGCGACCACAGGGTAATGCTATG
>DAHUZH010000109.1 GCA_027306695.1 Acidobacteriaceae bacterium | reverse complement strand
CCTCCGTGCTATGACCGCACCATGAGGTACTTTAGGGAGGGGCACATCCGTTTTCGGGAAGTGCATGAAGTGCTGTCCGTTGTTCAGGCGATTGAGCTTGTGGCTAAGGGTCATGGCTTGGCGTTGATGGGAGCCTCAAACGCGACCCTCAAACGTCCAGGCACAGTGTTTCGTCCATTGACCGACAAACTGCTTGGTATGGAGACTGCGTTGTTTTATCGACGAGACAGCAAACATCCGCAGATGGAACGATTCGTCGATCTGGCTATAACGCGAATTGGAGCGGCGCGGATAGCGGCATGAACGATTGTCCAAAGGGTGTGAGGCCGCAGTCAGCCCGCGACCTCACACCTGTCTTCCGTGGTATAGCCTGCTGCGTTCAGATGCAGGATGTCAGATACGAACCGGAGGCCATGTTCGCGCGTGATATGCGTTACGCAATGGATTGATTGATATATTTCCGCATCGGCATCCTGCGGTGTCAACTGTGTTGTAGCTCGCATGACCAGACTCCGTAATCTGCGCAAAGCGCCTTTTGCACTGCTGGCATGGATGGTAGTCAATGTCCCGCGATGGCCTGTGTTCATCGAATCGAGCAGCGTGCGAGCCTCGATGCCACGGATTTCGCCGAGTATGATGCGTTCGGGATGATGACGGAGCGAGGCTTTCAGCAAGTCGTCGAAGGTGACTGGGTTCCTGTGAGTATCGGTCTGCGCTTCCTGTGTGACCAGATGCGGCTTGCGGAGATGAAGCTCCGCTGTGTCTTCGATGACCAGGATGCGTTCTTCTGAAGGGATGGCATCTGCAAGAACATTCAACAGAGTAGTCTTGCCTGTGCCTGTCCCACCGGAAATCAGGATATTGTCACCGCGTATGACAGCAGACGTTAACAGAACGGCCTGCTCTGGTGTCAACATCTTCCGCTTGATCAGATCGTTCATGGCAAAGTTGCGTGATGTAAATCTGCGGATAGTCAGAAGAGGGCTAGGATGCACCACAGGCGGAATCATAGCGGCTAGGCGGCTGCCATCGGGCAGGCGCAGGTTCAGGATCGGAGAGTCAGCATCAAGTTTTTTACCGAACTTGTTGGCGATCACTTCCAGACCAGTCAGCAGCGCACCGTCTGCAAAGCGAATCCCCGGCAGAAGCTGGATTCCCCCGTCTTCCTCGATCCAAACAGAAGAATCTGGATTGACCATAACTTCAGAGACGGTTTCGGCCTCGAGCAAATGCTGGATGGGCTTCAGAAACGGCAGGATGATTTCAAAGCTCACTAGTTATTCTCCGGGGATCGAAAGCGATCCGTTCCTGGTCGAACCAGGTCATGGTGAGGGGCAGGAAGTCCAGCTTCAGATAGCAATAGGTTGCCGACCAAGGGGTAATGCCATCGAAGGCAAGAATGACGGCCTGCGCATTCTTGAGATGGAGGAAGACGTTCTCCTCGAATAATGGCTCTGGTCGCTTTTGATATTGCTTGGAAGCGGAGACCGAGCCTTTGCTCGATGCGGTACGACCCGAAAGCCAGCCGACATTGGCGTTGGAGCTGGATTCCGAAACCGTATAACTGATGCGGGTCTTATCGGCCTTGCCGCACAGCTCCGAGGCAAACCGGGCCGTGTCGGGATCGGCGGTGGCGAGAAAGACCTTGGTGCGAAATGCCTGCAATAGGGTCTTCACCCCTTCGTTGGGCAACGCTTCGGTCAGACTGGAGATGCTCTGTGTGGCCACAATCGGAATGCATTTTGGCTGGCGCGAGATGGACAGGAACCGTTCATCGCCGGTGGGATTGTCTCCGCCGACGGTGGCGAAGTTCTGGTACTCATCGCAAATAAATACGGTGGGGCGAAAATAGCGGAGCGGTTCCGCAGCCATCCGGGGAATGCGCAGCATGACGGCCCGCTGGTAGTCCACCTTCATCATGGTGCCGATGGTTTTGGCCAGCGCGGGATTCAGGGCAACGGGAAACTTCAGACCCACGACTTTGCCCGACTCGATCAAGTCATCGAAGAATGGCAAAATTCGACCCTTCGGATCGCTGGGGCAGGGCTTTCCATCGTAGAGTTCCTTTGGCGGGCAAAAGACTCGGCGCACCTGCGGATCGGTTGCAAACAACGAGAGGAAGACGACAATGCCTTGCACGATCGAGGTCTTGACTTCGGAGCGAAAGAACTTCCAATGCTCCCAATACCAATATTGGACCCAGCCGAAAGAGTCCTGCTGCTCCGGAGCGAAAATCTTGCGCGTATAGAGGAAGAACTCGGCATGCGTCTGCTGGAGCAGCAACTGTTCCAGCTCTTTCGTCCACACGGCGAGGTACTGATCTGCATCCTTCCGCCACTCGAATCCCAGCGAAGAGAGCAACGATTCGTGTTCTTGGTAGGCATCTTTCCCGATGCCGATATAGCGGGTGGTGCTGAAGCGGCAGCCAACTTCGATCAGCATTTCTTCCAGACATCCGGCGCTGATGACAGTGCGGAAGAGATCGACCATCGTGAGGTATCCGTCGCGGATGCGGTGTAACAGAATCACATATCGGACAAGGTCGGTGTAGGACTGCTGCCAGAACGGTTCCTTGCCCTTGCCCCAGATGGAAGTAATGATGGAGGCGATATTGAATGCCTGGGCGTAGGCATCGAGCGAGTTGTTGAGCGGGTTATAGCGGATGTTGCCGTCGAGCGAGACTTCGACATAGTCCGTTCCGCGTCCGCACCAGTTCAGAATCTCCTTGAGTTGATCGCAGAGATCGCCTTTGACTTCGAGCACGATGCCGGAGAGCCTCTGCTCGCTGTCATTCGCCCGGTAAGCGAACAGTTGCCGCATCGCTGGCAGGATCAGCCCAAGCGTTTTTCCGGAACCTGTGGCCCCTACAATGAAAGTCCCGGTATAAAGGCCGCGCTCGGGAATCGTGAGCCACTGCGGGGTCGGGCTGGGCCTGGGTACAAGCTGCCGGTGCAGCTCACCTACGACCAGCGACAGTTCCTGGCGTGTGAACGGATCGGGACACAGCGGCAGCGCCCCGGCGATCTGCTCCAGATTGGTCCTATATAGATGGACGTAGACCATCGAGAAGAGCATGGAGAAGACAAGGAATGGCGTGCTGTACAGGAACAGGTTGTAGCTTTCGATCACTCCGTAAAATATTCGCGGACGTTCGAGCAAGATGAGATGCAGCAAGGGGTTCGCTTCATGGACCGGATAAAGGCTCTGGAGCACGATGCCGCAGGCCGCACTCAATCCTAGAGCCAGCGCCAGGCGATATTCGACCAGCGGACGAACGAGATTCTGAAGATGCAGGGTAAGACGCATACTATGCATATCTCCTGTTATGCGTGAGTGATGGAAGGTGAATCCGATTTTGACGCTGGGCCAGAAGCAGGACTGCCTGGAGATGTCGCAGACCTTGTGCCCTGAGACATTCGTAGAGGATTCGCAGGTCGCCCGGCTTTGTATTGCTGGAAGTCCTCTTCCTGTGCCAAAGCAAAGCGCAGGAGTTGATTGATGATGTATTTCGGTTCGTTGTCCGACCACTCGGCCATCAACTCGATATCGTCTGCGATGAATTGGTCGATGGATGCCTGAAGCTTCGCTTGCCGGATATGGCTGGCTCCGTGATCGATCTTGAATTTACTCATGGTCATACTCCTTTCGATCTGGCTAAAGATTTTTAGCGATGCTGCGAAGATAGTTTCCAGATACGAACTGGATCGGAAATGAATCCTGATTTGATCTCGTTCGTATCCAGCGCAGATCGGATTCCTGTCTGCGCCAGACAGAAATTACTTCCTACAGGTGCCGGGGGCGGGAGCGACCAGCGCGGCAGAAGCCGACGCGACAACCTGGCAGGTGAGGTCGCTCCCGCCCTTGGCACATACTTTCCCCTGACCCCACCGATTCTCGTAACTTGTTCGATCCGCAGCATTATTCCTCCTTGAGCAGTGACCACTGGGTTGACCGCAGTCGTGACCCATGTTCCCTGTTTGATACCCGCTCCCGTTTCAACGTGAAGACGGGATAGTTGTACGGCAACACAACGGTGGTGAACTTCGCCTGCGGACCCGGCTGTGTAAACCGCCGCCGAATCTTTTCTGCGCTGGTGCTCTGCATCTTCCACGCCGCGTACAGTGCCTGATGTTCGAGCGAAGTATAGATAGTTGCGGCTTCGCGCAAAACTTCAAGATCGCGGGCAGAGACTGCGACACGATTGCCCTCGTAGCGTTCTCTGGCCCGCAAGTAGTCGAGAAAATGCTCAACACCGAGAGGCGTCTGCTCGCTGGCACCGATGACCTGCGTTTCAGAAAAATGTGCAGCGAAGGCGGCGCGCGCAAAGCTGAAACTCTTGTCGATGTCGGAGATGTACGCCAGCTCGAAGGTGCGAAGCGCGGAGAAAAGGGGCCGGTATTGATCAAGGTAACGCTCGAAGCGAGTGAGGGTGACGGAGCCATCTTCAAAGAAGGTGAAGCGAGGAATGCCATCCTGCGAAATAAAAACCGGAAAGCCGTCGGGGAAATGTATGGGTCTGCCCGCCCAGCTTCGAGGCAAAAACTCGGAGAAAACACCTGATTGCAAGGCAAAGAATTCGACTTTGGCCGCTTCACTTTCCAGGATGGTTGCGTTGAGATTATCGAGAACAAAGTCCAGGATGAACAGCCGGGACTGCACGTAGCTGTAAGATTTGAAGCGCCGGTGCTGAGAGTCGTGCTGAAGGACGGCGGCATACACGGGTCGCGATGTCAGGTGGTACACATGACGCAACTGCCCGCACTCAATGATCTGAAGATGATTGAGACGGAGGGCTTTTTGGATGAATTTGTCGGCCAGCTTGCCGCGGTCGCGCTGGACGAAACGGCAATACTGGCGGCGGAGAAAGTAACCGGAATGGACAGCCACAAGATACAGAAAGGCCGCTTCCTGCCCGGTATATCCGGCATTTTCGAGAAGCGGAATGGGATCGTAAGCCATCCTCACAACTCCAGAATGCTTTGCATTAGGTGATGATCATTTTCGATTTTCGCCGACAGGGTGGCACGGTCGGAGGCCGAAGCATAGTTGCGAAACCCTGCCTGCGCCTTGGTGCGCAGGTGACCGGCGTGATACGCAGCGGTCAAAACTTCAATGTCCTCGTGGCCGGTGCGCGACCCCTGGTCGAGGTCATACTGGACACGCGCATCGGGAATCTGAATGCCGCCATCCACGAATGGCAGATCAAACTGCTTTGCAACTTGTTCCTTGATCTCTGCGATGTCGCGTGCGGGATCGGCCTTGTGCTCCCGGTAAATCGCCTTCTGTACCTCAGCCTTGATCTCAAAGTCCAGACGCACGCGGAGGTTGCTGCCGCCTTTGTCCCCGATGCGCTCCGCTTCTTTGCGATATGCCAGGTAAATCTGCGAGTCGTGCTCGACCTCTCGCGGCTTCACCAAGCCGGCGTAGACCTTTTGGTCTTGCGGCAGGCCGCCCTGCTGGAGCAGCACACTGCGGCCTTCTTTGGTCAACGTGACGACCTCGACGCGCTCGATGGTCCGCCGCCGTCCATCATGGCGCAGGTTGACGCGGTGTGTTTCCACGAGACCTTTTTCGCGGAGATAGTTCAGGTCGTTTTCCAGCCTGCGCGACTTGCCATCGTAGATCGTCTGGCTGAGGTCCTGAACACGCACCACACGGAAACGCCCCACTTCCATGAGCAGTCTCTTTTCCTCCGCACGTAACTCAAAACCAGTCCCATCATGGGGTACACGGCGGGCACGGCGCGGATCGTCTGGATTCATGATTCGTGTGCGTGGCTCTCGCGGAATATCTTGCGATATTGCCGGACCTTCCCTGCGGGCACGCGGGTGATAGGGCTGACGATGGTCCGCGTTTTGGCGAAGAGAATCGATTTGGCGCTGTACCGGGGTCTGCGGGACCTGATGCGAACCATTTCTGCCATCTGGAGGCGTATTTTGTTCTGGGGCGATCTCGCGGCGACGCGGGAGTTCCTGTGGGATGTCCAGTCTCATGCGCCCTCTGGATCGCCGTCATCCGCCAAGGGCGAAGAAGGAAATGGAATCGCAGGCTGGCTGACGATTGGCGGCGCGGGCGCTTTGGGCGACTTGCCGCCAGTCTCGTTGGGCACGGTGTTTCCGCATTTATCGGACGGTGCTTTCGGCTTCTGGCCGACAACGCGACTCACATCGTAGTCGGCCACGCGGGTGAATTTGTTCATCTCTTTTTCAGCGGCCTCGCGCAGCTTGCGGATTTTTCCAATCAGATCGGGTGTCCGTTCCATGTATTGGTCCTCACTCAGCATGACTACTGCTCCTCTTCTTCTTCACCGAAATGAGAGAGAATTTCCCCGGACAGTTCACTCTTTCCACTGTGTATCTCTTGGTCGAGATGTTTGAGTTTGCGGCCTGTATCGCGGAGGAAGAACTTGCGTTCGATCCAGACGGTCAGCCCGAGGATATTGGCGAACAACAGCGCACAATACGTTGCGATGGGCTGCAAGTACGCATGTACAATCAGGCTGCGCCACGACACAAGGAAGTGCATCTGGCTCATCAACCCGAAGCCGAGCGCGAGAAAGATCAGCGTGGCGACAAAGACAGCATTCGCGATCATGGATGTACCTTTCTGCCGCGATCATGACGCGGCACATTGCAGAGAAATGCGGAGAGGATTTTCTCCTCCCCGCAAAATGGAGCAGCGCGAGTTACGTGTCCTCGCCCTCGGTACTCTCGTCCACGCCGATGGCTGGGACTTCCAGCCTGCGGATCGTGAGCGCATGGACCATGTAGGCGTGCAAGGCGTTTCTGAGCGTCGTGCCCTCTTCTACGAGCGTGCTGCGCAACTCGCCTTCCACCTCGACGTAGTCGCCATACTTCATGCCGCGCGTGAAGCCGCAGAAGTAGGGGCCGGGGCAGAGGATGGTGTGCCGCGCAGTTTGCGGTATCCATTTACTCGCGGCCTTGTTCCAGACGCCGGACTCGATGCAGAGCGTAAGCACCGCGTAGGAGTCAGGCTGGATATGGTCGGAGGTGGGAACTTCGGCATCCTTGCCAAGGAAGCCGCGCAGGGTGACGGTATTTTTGAAGATATTCATGATTGCGCCTCCTTCCGGAGAAGGAACGCCGCTTACGCGGCGTCCTCCTCGGAAATGGATTCTGTATCTGAATCGGAATGCTGGGGCCGCGCCAGCTTCTTGACGAGGCTGGCCCGGACTTCCCAGTTGCGGCGCTTGATGGTGGATTTCTGCTTGCCGTTGCCGACTTCCGCATCGAACTCGGAGCTGCGCAGCTCGCCTTCGACCTCGATATAGTCGCCTTTCTTCAGGCCCTTGGCGTACTCGGCGGGTTTGGCGAAACAGACGATGCGGTGCCACTCGGTGCGCGCGACCCATGCGCCGGTCTTTTTGTCTTTGTAGCTGGACTTGGTGGCGAGTGAAAGAACGATGACGGACTTGCCGTTGGTGGTGGCCTGGGCCTGTGCGTCTTTGCCGACGAAGCCCTTCAAGCGGATGGTGTTTTCGTAGAGTGCCATGATGATTTCCTCCATGTTGGTTTTTTCCCGGAACTTCCTCGGGACACTCTTGCGCGAAGCGACGCGAGTACCGGGGTCCCCGGCACACGATTTGTGTGTGCAGGGGTGGTGAATGTGCCCCGCTCCCAAGGGCAAGCGGCGCTTTTTCGGAGGGTCTGGAAAATGTTTTTTGCGTTCTTTGCACAAAAGATTTTCTGGAAACCGAAACCCGTAGGGCACAGGCTGCGGCGCAACCATCTTTCCGTTTCTGGAGAACAATGTGCCGCAGTCTGTGAAGCAGAGCCGTGCAGTTCCCGCAGGGCGCGGGAAAAGCACCGAGCGAGTGACCCGAGGGAGTGCAGGGGAAAAACTGGAGGAATGGCGCTCGTACCGAAACTGTCCGCAAACTGGGCGACTGCCCAAGACGCACTTTAGGAAGCCACGAACGATCAAATTCTCTGTCTCGCTGCCATCCAGAGCTACAGGCAACCAGCGCGTGGAATGTACGCACACAAAACCGCATTTCGTTTGCAGCCCACCCAGCAACAGGGCCAGACACGGGCGACTGAGGCGAAGGTGCATAGCAGCTCCTATCTGTTGTCGGCATGGCAAGCAGCTCCGCAACAAGCCGCATGGGAATGTCGCCGACTATGTTTGTCATCGCTGGCATGGCCGGCCTCGTTCCGATGCATCAATATCTGGTGGACCGCCGCGATGCGTTCTCCGATCCAGCGCATGGTCATCTCCCAAACGCCTGGTCTTCTCGGCAGTAGGTGATGACGAGGCCGAGAGGATTAGTCAGCAGCATCTGGTTGGGCACTTCGTCACGAAATCCGTAGACGACATTCGCTGTCCAGCGTTCGCGCCGTTGCTCCTCGATATCGCCGGGGGAGCGGAAGATCTTGTCAAACTCGATTTCGGCGCGATACGGCGGCTGGCGCAGATCTTCGAGCACCACCGAGTGGATTTCTATATCGATGTTCGGTTGCGACGGGTCGAGCAGAAAGGATTCGAGCGTTTTGGCCTTCTGAAAGCGCTGGATGGTCGCGCTCTGCAACTGGTTCGAGAAGAAGCTCAATGACTCGGCGAAGTCGCGTTGCAAGGTGGAGTGGTTTCGCCCGTAGTACAACTGTGCCCACTGCGCGAGGTAATATTTGCTGACCCGGTCGATGGGAATCTTTGCAAAGTCGTCATACTGCATCACCTGCCCACGCCCGGTATCGGAGACAGCGATGATGAGCGGCTTCAATCGAAGCGCAGCGCTCTGCGTGCGATAGAAGAGCGCCAGCAGCACAAGCGCGACAGCCGACAGCACCAGCAGGGCCAGCTTGAGATAGGTGTTGGTGACCACCGGCTCGGCATAGAGTTCGAGATACTTCTGCCCGGCGTCGGTGCTTGGAAGATGATCCTTTGTCATGTCCGTTACCCCAGGGGGTTGACCCATGTCCCAGTGCGTCCGCTCAGGATGGCCCCAGTCAACTCCGGGATTTTGAACAACCCGAAAATGCAGACAAACAACGTCACGATCAGCGCGGGCAGAATCGTAAAAGCATTCGAGATCGAGATCGGCCCGATGACACCCAGCAGTGCCAACAAAACCTTGGCGAAGATGAAGATGAAGGCGCTGGCGATAACTTGATAAAAACTGAAGCCAAGAAACGCCTTGAACCATCCCCAGAACAGGAAATCCAATTTCGGCACGATAAAGAACGGAATGAAGATCGGCCCAATCAGCACGCAGACGGCGCTGGCGACATAGCCATAAGCAATCACCGCAAAGGCCACGGCCTGCATCGCGGCCAACGCAATCGCAATGACCAGAAATGTCAGCGTTTCGTGAAAGTCGAAGACACCCGGAGGTTGGCCCAGTTGCTCCTCGGCATGGGTGACCGCATCGGCAATGACCTGGGTCTGATTGCTTTCAATCTGCCCGGAAAGCTGCAAGGCTTCCTGGGTGATCAGGTCTCTGAAGCTATAGCCCACACCTGGAATCGGTGTGGAGTAGTACGTCAGCATGCCCAGGCCGAAGGAGATGGCCAGCAGCAAATTGGCAAACTGGCCGAAGTGGAAGCTGCCGTAAAATCCCTGCGCGGTCGAGAGCGCATTCTGGATGCCGAACCAGGCGATCATGATGACGGCGAGGCCGCGAAAAATGTCGAGGCCCATCGTCTGGATCGCGGGACTGTTGGTTGCGAGCAACTGGCCGATGGCCTGTCCGAGAAAGGTGAAAGGGTTCTGTTCCATAGTCTGTCCTTTGACTCACTGTCCATTCGGGCTGAGTGAGATCGCGTGCAAGGAATCGCTCACGCCGCCGGTGATCTGTTGCATGGTGTTGGAAAAGTTCTGCTGAAAGTAAATCGCTTCGTTGATGGCCCGGTTCTGGGCATCGATCTGCTGTTTCTGCGCGACGAGTTGCTGCTGCACGGAGGCGGCAAGAATCTGGTTGGTGTCCTGCTGCGAATGGATTTGCAGCAGCGTCGCGGTATTTATCTTGCCCAGTACGGCCATCTCGCTCTGCTGGCTGAGGTCAGTGGAATAGGTGTCGGCATCGAGGTTCGCGAGCTTTTGCGATAGCGCTTCCGAGTTCGAGCGGATGGTGCCGAGCGTCGCAAGCGTGCTGGTGGTTGTCCCTTGCGCCAGTTCGGACGTCGCGTACTGGTTCTGGATGGTGGCTTGCGTAGCGGCATCCTGCGCTGCCAGACTTCCACCGGGATAACTCTGAACCTGGACTACGGCATCGCGATATCCCTGCGATGCCTGCGCAAGCGAGCCGACATCGAGCGCGTTCACCCATGCCGATGTGTTGCCATAGGTGTTGGGCGCGGACAGGTTCGTCCACAGTGTGAAGTCCGTGTCATAGCGCGCAGCAAGGTCCTGCGGCATCTGGGACATCTGGTAGGCGAGGTTGTAGGCGGCGACGATCTGGTCGCGTGTCTCGACCGCCGTGGTGTACATCTGCTCCAGTTGGCCGAACTCCTGCAATGCCGTTGCATAATTTGTGGCATCGAAGACGGCAAACTGCGCATGCGCCGCAGGCGCGAGCAGTGTGGCAAGCGAGAAAACGAGACTAAGAATCTTGATTGATTTCATGGTGATTTACCTTTCCTGCAATCGTTAATGCGAATGCGGTTGGTGTTTTCTGGCTGGGACGGCGTGGGCGACTGGCCGGTGCCTGCACCGGCAGCAGCCCAAGGCGCATTGATCGGGGCTGACTCGCGCGTAACGCGACGGCGATGGCTTGGGAGACTGTGTGCTCGTATCGCAACCGGCCATGAAAAAACATGCAGAGAGAATGACGACAAGTGTCCGCATCAGAAATCTCCTGGCATGGTGTGGTTTTCATACGCTGGCAGCAGCATGTCCTGGGTCAAATAGACCTTGATGCGATGGCCTTCCCGGATCGTGATCGTCGGCAGGATGTTGATGAAGCGATCCAGCACATTGGCGCCCGACTGCGAAAGGCTCGAAGCCACGCCCTGCTCATACATGGCCGGGCCGCTGATGTTGTAGCCGCTGCCATACATGGTCGCCTCCGCCGCGCCCGAGATGACGCCGAGGGCAATCGAGGCACCGAAGATTTGCAAATAATGGTTGTTCACCTGGTCGGAGAGGCCGGTGGCCCCTGCCTGATCGAGACCTTGGAACTGGTCGAGATCGATCGAGTAACCATCGGGCATCAGCATGCGATGGAAGCGGACGGCCAGCCGCCGCTGGCCGAAGCCAGAAACTTTCTGGACATCTCCCAACAGAAAAGCGCCAGCGGGAATCAGCACATGCTGCCTGTCCTGGCTATAGACGGGGTTGGTGACCATGACTTTCACTGGCCCGGCGAAGTCGCCGACCAGCCGGTTCAATAGTGCTGTGTCGAGGATGGTGCCCTCGAAGAGAACGTAAGGTTGGCCGTGCGCGGCGTTGAGATTCACTTCAGGCGCATGCTTGACAGCATTCGCCTTTGGAGTCTGCCCATCAATCGGTACACTGACCGGCATTTGTTGCGACAGAAGGGATGCTGGCGCAAGCGCGTTGCCGAGCCCGGTTCCGGCATTCTGCTCCCACGGATTCCGCGCCATGTTGTCATGTGACGGAATGCTATTCGGTGTCACCAGGTTCGAGGCGAAGCGCGACTTGAAGGCCAGCGCCTTCTCCGCATCCGCGATGGGATCGCGGGGCGGCTGGTTATCGAGTGACCTCTGTGGATATGTACCCGCGACTGTGCCATTCTGTCCACCCGGTGGGAGATTTTCATTGGCTGCTGCCTGCCGCTGCGCCTCCACCTGCCGTTGTTCCGCCGTCAGGTCTTCCTGGAAGCGTTCGATATTGCGCTGGCTGGCTTCCGATGTTGGAGCAGTGGACGCAGGCGCGAGCGGCTTCGCCGCTGGCTTAGCGTGGTTCTTCGAGAACAGCACGGCCAACAGAATCACCACCGACAATCCTGCAATCAGGTAACTCTGACTCTGCTTCGCCACTACGCCAGGCGGCTGCGTGCGCTGGTCGCGGAACTGCGCGTTCGCTGGCACTGTCTGTGCAGCTATTTCCGGGGGCTGTTTTTCCTCTGCCATCGGCGTCACCTACTTTCCCTTGCGCGTAAATGCGAGCTTCTTCTTGCCGATCTGGAGGTAGCCCTTGTCGACGACCTGTGCGACCACGTAGGTGTTGTCTTTGAGCTGGAAGCTGACCAGATCGGGCTTGCCGTCTTTGAGTTCATAGACAGCAAACTTCTCTGGGGCCGACGACTTGATGTAGGTGAAATGGTCATCGTGGTAGATGGCCTGGATGTCGAAGGGCGGTTTGCTTTTGTACTTGTAATCGAAGGCCAGATGCGCGACCGGATAGTTGGCGCGGAACGCTTCCACGGACTGTTGCGCATGCAATTCTGCGATCTTTGCCTGAATGCGTGCAGCCGCCGCGTCCGATGCGGGAACGAACTTTTCCGGGCCGCGCACGCTGGCCAGGGTCGAAGGATCGGATGGTTCTATGATGACCTTCAGGTCCGGCTCTCGCGTCTCATCGTCATCAAGTGTGAACGAGTAAACATTGCCTTTGTCGGTGATCAGGTTGAGGT
>DAHUZH010000108.1 GCA_027306695.1 Acidobacteriaceae bacterium | reverse complement strand
TTCACCACCCGGCACGCTCCCCGCTCACTCATGCCATGCGCGTCCTGCGCATGGCCGACCGCACAACGTCGTCGTTCCGGGCTTGGAAGTTTCCCGAGGCGATGTCCTTCAACACCAGCTTCTCCAGGCTCAACTCACTCACCTGCCGCTTCAGCTTGGAGTTTTCCCGCTCCAACTCCTTCAACCGTCGCGCCTGGTCTACCTTCAACCCCCCATATTCCTTGCGCCAGCGATAGTAGGTCTGCTCCACGATCCCAGCTTCCTTGCAGGCCTGCGGCGTCATCTTTCCGTTCGCCACCGCCACTTCCACCTGCCGCGGCAGAGTCACAATCTCTTCCGGCTTATAGATCTTCCTTGCCATTTCCTTGGCTCCTTGTGTCCAGCCTCTCTCTTATCCACTGGTACAAGATTTGCCGGGCATTCCAAATCGCTTCATCCAGACCGCGCTGAGAGAATGGGCCTACGCACGGACCTATCGGAACTCCAACGAACGCAGCCAGGAGCTTGGCTCCTGGCTGCATCTCTACAACTGGCACCGCCCTCATGCTAGTCTGGGCCAGTCTCCTCCCATCAGCCGCTCCGGCCTTGATGGGAACAACCTATTGAGCCACCACATCTGGCGGGGTGATAAAATTATCTGTCATCCTGAGCAAAGGCAGGTGGCGCATATCTCCATCCAAGGGAAGACGCGCCACCTGCCTGCATCACTGAGCTACGCACGCTGGAGGCTTTGGCGGAGAAGGTATCGCCGGTAGCGACGCGGTGATTGGCTCTCCGGTGGAAAGCACCCCATCATAACCGCCAGTCGGCGTCCAGCTAGGCGCGCGCTTGGGATTAAGAAATACTCCTCTCGTTGCTCCATTTGTAGAAGGCAGCGGATATACGTTACAGCCATTCTTCATCCAAAGCCATGCAGTCCCACCTCTATCGATCACCACAAGCGATTTCACTTGATTCGGGGGCAGAAACATAGCCATGAATGGATAGCCAAACCCTTTATTCGTGGCCTTCAATGCGTGAAGATTGCCTGTAAGCGCCAGAATAAGTGCATTCGGATTCTGCGATGCAATGTGTTCCAAAAAATTCCCCATCTTGCGATCACGCACTGCCGAAGTGTCTTTCTGCCCGGCTGCGTCGAAAGTCACAACTTCCTTGATTTTTCCTTCAGCCTTATAAGTTCGCAAACGATTCAGCAACGTCACCATCGCCTGGCTGGATCGGCCATCTAACGTGGACCACATCGGCTCCTTCAGCAACTTACTTGTTGCCAAAGTCGGATTGTTAGAGTCGAGCACCGCATTAATCTCCGGCTGCTCGGAGATGGGCCGCTCCAGCCCAACGATAATTTCCCTGTGGCTAGAAGCAGCAGCACAAGCAAGATCGCCGAAGATCGCAGGATGTTCCTCTGTGCCATGCATTTCACCTACCAGGATGTAGCGCGTAGATGGACTGGCCCAAAGTTGGGTAGCACCGGGTACGGGATTGCACACGGTTGCCGCAGGCGCCACAGCAACTAACACGGACGCTTGTACAACCACAGCCCCACCAGCACTGAGTGCAGCAACACAAAGGATCGCTGCACGCAACATATTTGCGATCTGGCCCGATAACGCATTCATACCACGATTAGACCATTTCCCTGCATATAGAAATAGCGCTGGGAACAAATCTAAGCCGCGCTTCTCCGACCGCTTCAATACTTCCCATAAGCCGGATTGAACTTCGGCCGCGGCTTGGTGTGGATATACGCCGAGACATCGTAGGCGGCCTGCGCCGACAGGATGCCGCGCCGGTTCTGCGGCATGTTGTATTGCACGAACCTGGCCATCTTGGAAATATCGTTCATGCCAGCGTTGTTGTTGAAGGAGTCCGGCCCCCACACCGGCGGCATCAGCGGACGACTGCCTGCACCGTCTTCGCCATGGCAGCCGGCGCATTGCTCGGCATAGATTTGCGCGCCGCGCTTCGGATCGGGAACGAGAGGCGACAGATCGATCAGCCCGCGTCCCGCAAACGATTTATGCGTTGGCTCAGGCTGCGACAGCCACGCAATGTAGGCGAGAAGCGCGTTCATCTCCCGGCTATTGTCGGGCAGCGGACGACCGTTTTCGCTACGGACAAAACACTCCTGAATACGCTCTTTCAACGAGATCACGCGGCCCGCACGCTTGTTGTATGTCGGGTAAATCGTTGTCATTCCAACCACTGGTGAGGCGAACGGTGCAACTCCATCTGCGATATGGCAATTGCTGCATGTCAGTTTGTCGCCGGTATATTGCGGCGCATACCAGGGTGTGTCGTTAAACAGGTGCATACCGTAACGAATGCTGTCGCCTTCGGATCCAGCAGGTATTGTGTTGGGATCAGGCGACTGCCATGCCGACCAGACCGCAGGCTTCTCGGAACGCAGCAATTTCGGTAGCGGAATGTGAATGTATCCCAGCCCCAACAACACCGCCATAACATAGATGGCGACCAGAGAAAACCAAAACGCGAGATGGCTGCGAAGCTTCACAACAAGATGAATGTACGCCCGGCCATCCCTCGCTCAAAGACACTTCTCTTAATCTGCGATAAGCGCATGTAATCGGTTCTGCGTTCGCGCTTCTTCCGCCAGCGCCTTGAAGCTGTTGTACACGAACGACCCCAGATACCAGCCATCGATATATTTGTAGGGAGTTTCGCCGGTGGTGTAATGGCCGCAGGGCAGCACCTTCGCGTCGAACTCCATGCCGCGCTGGGTAAACTGCCGCAGCACGTCCTCGGAAAATTCGCGAAGAAACGTCAGATCATACGGCGCATAGATCACGCGCACGCGCTTTTTTGGCCAGCCGGAGGCCCGCTGCTCCGGCGTAATTCCTGCAAAGCGGTCCATGTAAACCATGGGACTGACGCCGCTCCACAACATGCGCAGGTCCATCTGGGTAAGTCCAGCCTGCTCGCACGCTGCGCGGACGTGTCGCGTGCTCTGGCCGGTCCACACCACCTCGCCCACCCAGGTGGACGCATGATTGAACGCATTCACTCGCAGCCGCGCATCATGCGCACTCGCGATAAACGCATAACAGGAACCCAGGCTGGTTCCGAGCACGCCAAACTGCTCGTATCCTTGTTGCGCAAGCCAGTCGAGGCAACTGCGAATGTCCACCACGGCCTGGCGGCACGATGCAATCGTCCGCCCAATGTTGGCGCTGACCGCGTAGTCGGAGCGCTCCAGTTCCGCTGGTCGGCGAATGTCGTGGAAGGGTTTGCTGAGCCGCAGCGCCGAAACTCCAAAGCGGTTGAAGATGCTGCACAGCGCATTGTGGCTGAAGGCGTCGGCGTTCCACTGCGGCATCACCAGGATGGCCTGCTTCGGTCTTCGCGGCTTGCCCGCTTGTTTCTCTGGCGGCGCGGGATACCAGCGCGCATTCACTTGGTCGTTTTCCGGGTAAGGCGTGCGCACCGGCGATGTAAAGCGCAAAAACTGCGCCTTGCGCAGCTTGCCTTCCGCAGCCTGCTGTTTCAGCAGCGCGTCCTGCCGCAAGGTCTCCGGGCGAACATTGGTAGGGAACAATTGCGGGTGGCGTTCTTCCAATCGAAAATCTGTGGGCGTCCGATACCCGAAGAATGCTTCTGAGTCGGCGACGATGCTTTCATTTACCGCCAGCATGGCCGCGTGGAGTTGTCCCTGGTCCTCGCTGGCCAGCGCTGCGCGTATCGGCAGATTGCGCGCGGCAATCCAGTCCTCCAGCCAGTCGAAGCCCCACTCCAGCGGCCTGACTATGCGGTTCGTGTCGCGCGTGGTCAGCTTCGTTTCCCACGCATACATCCATTTTGCATACAGATGTTTCAGCATTTTGTGTACTTTAATTGTCCTACATCAGCGGCCAGAGTAAGATTCAGAGATGGCAGCACCTTATTGTCCCGTATAATTTGGAATGTTTTTGTTCCAGACTGCCAATGATTCAGGATTACTTCTTCCTTGCTGAGAAAATTCGCGCAGACTCCAAATACTTCGATGTCAGCATTGAAGAAATTTTACGTGACCTTGAGAATGAAGGTGGCAAGTTTGAATATGAATGCGAACAGACGCTCATAGGCTTTGACGATTTAATCCCTTTACGGTTGAATATTCGTTGCAAAGGGCCGGTGAACTCTTGGACAATAGCGCTCAAGTTACACTGCATACGGATCGATGGCATCGACTGGGAAGCGCGATATACAGATATACGGGGTCAGTCCATGTATGGATGGCATCGTCACATGTTTGACGAGAAATCAAAATCAGCTGTAAATCTGAAGGCGTCTGTAGAAGGCTTTGACGATATTTCCGACAAGCAACAATTTTTATCTAGGGCCTTCAAGTTAATGAAGATTCTTCTGAATGAGGTGGATTATGGACCAACAGAGCTGCCTTTCAATTAAAGAATCGTTCGCCCGTTATTTTCTCAAAGAGGTTGCTGTAACACCCTTGAGAGACAGTTGCGTCTTTACTTTACCGATAATGACACTCGACCAGAGGTATCCAGATGTTTTTATTGAGAAAAAATTTGAAGACACTTTTTGGGTACATGACGCCGGAACAACAGTAGCGCAATTATATGCACAGGGCATCCATGTTACGGAACGTCGTGCTTCTTCATTAGAGGCAATAGCTCACAGATTCGGCGCTGAATATGCTGAGGAAACATTTCAGCGAATCTCTGATGCAAAAAGTTTAGAGTCTTCCGTTCTGGCAATTGCACAGTGTGAACTTATGGGAATGCGCGAGATTCTGGAACATAATCCCATCATTGAACAAGACCCGGTGGATTTACGAGTAAAGCAGGCGCTGGAACAGTGGCGACCAGCATATATACGAGATATTCACGCTCGGTTCATAGTAAAAGGGAAAAAAGCAAAACACTCTTTCGACTTTGTTACTTTTCCGACTGATAGCAAGCACAAAAGCACTGCATTACGAATTCTCAAACCTTCCTCTAGCCCACAAGCTCAAGCAGAACGTTATGGTTTTTTGGCTCTGGATATCGAAGGGACTACATACGGAGAATGGAATCGCTTTGCAATTATCACGAAAGCCGAGCAGTGGACAAAGGGGCCGCGGCTTCTCATACGTTCCTTATCTACCAAAACGATTGAAGTTCGCAGCGGAGAAGAAGACTCTCTCGGCGAGAGCATTCCATCAGTCATGGATGAGTTCGACCAAGCGGCATAAGACCTGCTCTTTGTTTTTACCAACCAATTACCCCAGGCTACGCGGGGCACTCGATCACTGATCGCGCAGAGAATTTCATAGGGGATGGTCTCCGCCCAGCGTGCGTGATCGTCTTCGGTAATACGCAGTTCGTTCTGCTCGCCTAGAAGATGACCTTCCTCAATCACGGCTGCGCCGGGCACACTGCTGACATCGGCCACCGTCTGGTCCATCGAGATGCGGCCTACAATCGGCACAGCCATTTCTACTGTGAATATTAAAACGTAAGCCGCATAGCAAAGCGCGCAATAAAGGGATTGAGTTGGTTAGTCGGCTGCAGGTAGCTGCTTCCGAATGTAGATACTTGATCTGTGACCGTGTTTGCATTCGTTATATTGAATAAATCTACTATAGGCTCAAGCTGGACCCTGCCTTTAATAGTGCTTGGCCGTGAAATACGAACATTGAGGATATTGATGCCGGGCAGCCTAAGTTTCCCCTGCGTCAATGCAATTACCGTCACCTGACCCTGGTTTAGATTCTCATATACTGCCTGTGGTGGCCCGAATATCGGATCTACAGGATAACCCGTGTAATGCTGGAACGTTACGCCAGTTTCAATACGTTTCGGAAAAGTATAATTGCTGTTGACCTTGAAAATATTAGTGGCATCGTAATTCAGGATGCTGTTCGCACGATTGATCTCATTGTTTGGGTTATTGAAGTCGTCGGACGAGCCCCTATAATACGTTCCCTTTTGTTGTTGCAGCGTGTAGCCAGCCAAAACCTGCCACCCACTGCTCATTCGCTTCTGAACTGTGAATTCAAGACCATTGTAATGATTCGTATTGAGCTCCGGTATAGTTTGAAGCAGGTAATTGGCAAGACCTACCTTGGATGGATTCAGGTTGTACAGAGTAATTGGCTGTTTAGTAATCGGATTGATCAGCGGATTTCCCTTATCATCGAATTGAGTTGGAACATAGTCAGTGGGCAGGTTATCTAAATTTCTTACCGCATATTGGTCCTTAATATTCCTGAAATAATAGTTGACACCTACCAAGACATCTTTCAACACTTGCTTTTCATAGCCTACATTTAACTCGTTTGTATAGGGCCTATTTAAATTCGGATCGATCGAGGTTACCACCCCCCCAGAGGCAGCTATCAGATTGGCCGGCGATAACCATTCGCTAGTCTGGGGATAATTGTCGTGGTTTGTATCGTTCCAGGTGTAGACCTGCGTGCTAAGTCCATTCGGATTCACTGTTTCCGCAAGACCCGTGCCTTGAATGACATCGAATTGACCGAAGTAGCCGCGGATAACCGATGTCCCTTTTCCGGTTACGTCATAGGCGACTCCTATCCGTGGACGGAAGGTATTCCAGTTGACGTAATTCTTAGATTGGGGGAAGGTGCGTGTAGTGAATAGTGTCGGAAAGAAAGCAGGCGGACTTACCTGAGTCGGATTGAATGTAACAAAGTGGTCATAACGGATCCCTAGATTTAGGGTTAATTTACGTTTCAACGTTACAGAATCTTGTGCATAGGCCGCAGTCTCGTGATATATATTTTTCTGCACATCCGGAGTGTTATAGGCAACGACCTGGATGGGGACGCCATTGTTAAAAACGGCATTGATACCCTGATTCACGTTGTAATCATATTCGTTGTAATTCGTTGAACTATCGACTCCAAACTTGAAATTATGGGGTGCGCCAAATAGATCGTTTTTATAGAGAGATACAGTCTCTGTAAATGCCAATACATGTGCAGGATTTACAAAGTAGTAAGGCGCAGCCCCCGTTTCAGTCGAAAGCGTCACATCCTGACGGTTAATGTCCGTGGCATTCGTTCCAGGTTCGGGCCCCAACGGAAAAATTTGGTGCATGAAGCCAAAGCGTGTATCAAACACAAAGTTGCGAACAGTGCTGACCCAATCTGTTTGCAGTATGTAGGCGGGCTCAATCTGGCGCCAGGCAGCCTCGGAACTTACAAATGCGTACGCGGTATCTCGGCGGAAGAACCGGTTCTGTTCATTGAACCACCAGACAAAATCCAGTTTATTGTTTTTCGATAATTTGTAATCGCTCCGCAGAGTCGTGTTGCTTTGGTGATTGGGATCGGTAATGGGAAAACCTGCCTGATTGCGGACAGACAACACGCTCTCTTTGACAAGGTATAGACGCCATGCGCCAAATATCCACCACTTATCACGAAGCAGGGGTGCTCCCATATTTACAGTTGTATCGCGAGTCATGATAATTGGTGTACCCGCGCTGATTGAGCTGCCATTGTATGTAGGATTGTTGATGGTCGCTTCCGTGGCCGCCGTGTCGTAGTAAATTGCAGCAAGACCATGCACGCTATTTGAGCCGGACTTTGGTACCAGGTTCATGTAGACGCCACCAACCGCCACTTCCGCCGGAGCGCTATCGGTGATCACCTGCAATTCTGAAAAGGCATCGTCGTCTACATAAAATGAGGTATATCCTCCGGTGGCGCCCGGCCAGTTCAAGCGCAGTCCGTTGAAGCTATAGACCTGATCGCCCGGTAAGCTTCCATGAACCTCCATGGTGTTTTGCTGAAAGCTTTGACTGCCTCCAATATCGAAGTCGCTCGAGGCAACTCCGGGAGCTTCGGCAACCGTCGAAAATATGTCCCGTCCGCTTGGCACCCCCTGCAACAACTGCTCGTCGAAAGTGGTCGCCGATTCATTATCTACCGTATCCACCACTGGGCCTTGTTCTGTGACTTGCACAGTCTGCGCTGTCGCGCCTAAGACAAGCGTAGGGCTGATTGTCGCAGTAAAGCCAGCCGTGAGTACGATCTTCGACTGCACGGATGTCTTGTATCCATCTGCTGTGACAGTCAACTGATATGTTCCAGGCGGCAGTGAGTCGAATAAATAGCTCCCATCCGCGCCGGTTGTTGCCTTTCTTTCCGCCATCAACGCCGAGCTGGTCACGGTAAGGGAAGCATTGGGGAGCACTGCTCCTGTAGGATCCGTAACGACACCACGAATCTGTCCCGTAAGGGATACCTGTCCAAAGACAACCGTCGGGCAACATGCCAAGATGAGAAATAATAAATAGCGAACCTTCATGACCCCTCTTTTCAAAATAGCTTCAGTGTTTTTGCCAGCCGCTTGAGACGCAATTACGGCGATATGGGCAGCGTTATTGCGGTGATGTTCACACAACAACACCATAGTCGAAGCATCAAGTCAAGCACATTTTGGCATATATTATAGTTTTCCTCATAAATCGCATGATTGTATCCATTATTGGATTGAACAGATTCACGCCGATGGCGCTTGAATATCTTATCCAAAAAAACTTTAGGTATGCCGACGTAACAGCCAGCAGGAAAAGACTATATGAATCGCGGCTACAGCGGGGGTCAGGTCGCAGACTGCTCCAGTTTTAGCGCATTTTGCAAAAGGTGGGACTGGATCGCCTACTCCCAGGCGACGCGGGGCACCCGAGCGCTGATTGCGCAAAGAATTTCATACGGGATCGTCTCCGCCCAGCGCGCGTGATCGTCAGCGGTAATACGCAGTCCGTTCTGCTCGCCGAGAAGAATAACTTCCTCACTCACGGCTGCGCCGGGCACACTGCTGACATCGACCACCGTCAGGTCCATCGAGATGCGGCCCACAATCGGCGCCGCTACTCCGCGCACCAGAACGTGACCGCAATTGGACAGCTTGCGATTCAGTCCATCGGCGTAGCCCACCGGCAACAACGCTAGCCGTATTTTTTCAGGCGCGGTAAATGTCGCGCCGTAGCCGACTTTGGCTCCCGCCTCGACGGTCCGCAGGGAAGCAATCGCCGTCTTCCACGTCAACACGAGTTCTAGCGAAGCGCGCGCAATCTCCGCCGTGGCCATGCGCTCCCCGGTAAAACGCGACGCATACCCATACAGTGCAATGCCCGGACGCATCATGCATCGCGCACCATACTTTGCGGCAAGTGCGGCCAGCGGCTCTGCGACTTGCTGGCCCAGCACAGACGACGAATTGCCCGCGTGCAACCATTGCGGGTGGAATCCAGCAGCAGCGATCTGCTCTACCGCCTGCTCGAACGCAGCCCACTGCTGTCGGTTTTGCTCCGCATCCAGCATCTCCGGCGAAGCGAAATGCGTGTAAACGCTCTCCAGCCGCAACGCTGGGGATGTTTTCAACTTGTCAAAGAATTTCGTCAACCCTACGGGGCTTACCCCTTGTCGCGTCATTCCAGTGTCAAGTTCCAAGTGAACCGGAATGCTCTCAGCGGCGAACGCCCGATGCTGCGCCGCTTCCGCAAGCCAGTCAAGTTGCGCAAGGTCCCAGATGGTCGGCGTCAACTGCGCATCGAAAAGTTCTTGCACTTCGCTGCGCAGCAGACCGCGCATCACCAAAATTCGCGCCTGAGGACAGAGCTTTCGCACGGCTACACCTTCCTCGACGGAAGTGACGCCGAGCCACTTCGCGCCAGCTTCTGCTAGCCATGGCGCACACAGCAAAAGGCCATGTCCGTAGGCGTCCGCTTTCACGACCGCCAGCAAATCACAGCATTCGCCTGTTGGCATAGGTTGGAGCAGCGAGTGCAGCCGCTGAAAATTTCCCACCAGCCGCGAACGCGAAATTTCAGCCCTGGTAATTGGGAATGGCGGCATCGTCGCCCTTGTATGGATTTTCAAAGCGCGTGAACTCAGGCATGTACATCAGTTTTACAATCCCGGTGGGGCCATTGCGCTGCTTGGCGATGATGATCTCTGCCTGATTTTTCGACTCCTCATCTTCGCCTCCTTGGTCGTCGCGATTGTAGTAACTCTCGCGATGAATGAAGGCGACCACATCCGCATCCTGTTCAATGGAGCCGGACTCGCGCAAATCGGACAGCATCGGCTTCTTGTCGCCTCCACGCTGCTCGCTGGCGCGGCTCAACTGCGAAAGCGCAATCACCGGCACGCGCATTTCCTTGGCCAGCGCCTTCAACCCGCGCGAAATTGCCGAAACCTCCTGCGTGCGGTTCTCATGCCGCCGCGCGTTCGGGCCACTGCTGCTGGCGCCCATCAACTGCAAATAGTCGATGACGATCATGTCGAGGCCGCCGCTTTGTTGCCGCAAACGGCGCGCCTTGGCGCGCATCTCCGCAAGCGAAATACCCGGCGTATCGTCGATAAACAGCTTGGCTTCCGCCAGCCGCTCCAGCCCATTCACCAGCTTGTCGCGATCGTCGCGCGTCAAAAATCCCGTTTGAATGTGGCGCATGTTCACCATGGATTGAGACGCAAGCATGCGGCGCAGCAGCGCCTCCTTCGACATTTCCAGAGAAAAAATCCCCACCACTTTACCATCGCGCACCGCCGCATTTTCTGCGATGTTGATCGCCCAGGCGGTCTTGCCCATGGAAGGCCGCGCCGCGATAATAATCAACTCCGACGGCTGCAGCCCGCTCGTCATGCGGTCGAACTCATGGTAGTGCGTGGCCAGCCCGGTAATTTCGCGGCCTTCTTTATAAAGGTTGTCGATGGAACCGAACGATCCCTTTACAATCTCGGGAATGCTGGAAAAGCCCTGCGTGATGCCGCGCTCAGAGACCTCCAGCAGCGCCGACTCAGTCGCATTCAGCACTTCCAGCGCGTCTTCACTCTGGTCCGCCGCGCGCGCCTGCGCCGTCGAGCAGATACCCATCAACTGCCGCAGGATGGACTTGTCTTTGACGATGCGAACGTAATCCTCAATGCTGAGGCGTCGCGGAAGATTTTCTGTCAGCGAAAAAATGTAGGCGCGGTTGCCGATCGACTCCAGTTCTTTCAGCCGGTCGAGTTCCTCGCTCAACGTAATGATGTCGACAGCCCGGTTGGCGTCAATCAACTCGCCCATGCGGGCAAAAATTCTGCGGTGGGAATCGAGCGAAAAATCGTCCGCGATCAGCCGCTCCGCCGCCTCACTATACGCAGCGTTGTCGAGCAGGATGGCGCCCAGAATCGTACGCTCCGCTTCCACGCTGGCGGGCAGGCCATGTTCCAGGGAAATTTGAGATAGGGTGGCCACTGCTTATGAGTGTAGCCTTGTGACGTCGCCGCAATCAGCCCTGAATATCCGGGTACGCAAAGTGGAGAAGTGGAAAATTCTCATTCGCTGGAGGGCTGGTTTTTCTGTCTGCGTTTTCCCAGCAGAAAAATAAATACCCAGTACCAGAAAGCCAGGTTGGCCGAGCTCGCGCCAAGATAACCCGCTGGTCCCGCGAAGTCCACCGGAGCAAACGCGAACAAAGCAAAGAAGGAACCGGGGGGCCAGCAATTCCATTCCCCACGGCGGACGCGCATAGGCTGTGGCCAGCAATTGCAGGCTGGTAACAGCCGCAGTAGCCAGGAGTGCGCGCGTCTTCACTCCGCCCATCCATGTCCCATCCAACCGCGTCTTCGTCCTGCTAAGCATCGACGCTCCCTGAAACCTACGCGCACGATATCATAAAGGTATGCTTCCCAGACGGGTTGGAGTTGCCTGTTTTTGTCATACAAGTCTTTCGCCTGTCGCTCACCCTGTTTCAGGTCACTGAAGGAGTTCTCGATTCATGATGCAGCGTTTTCTTTCTTTTTCCAGTTGCACGGCACTGCTGTCCATCGCATTTTTGACCCCTCCCGCCGCCAAGGCCCAGTTGCCCATGGATTCCAACCAGACTGAGGCTGCATCCCTGATGGCGCAGCAAATTGCTGAGATCCAGAAAGTCGTGGACCGCTGGGACGATGCCGTGTTCCAGCATGATCCTTACGCGCTGGAACTTGTCCAGGCTCCACAGTTCATCAACATCTCCGATACAGGTCAAATTACAAATCGGGACCAACAGGTGGCGCAAATGGTCATGAAGGGCGCCGTGAAGTTCACGCTCGCGCAAAAGGTGGTCAGTGTGCGCATGTTGGGAGATGTGGCCGTCGTCAACGGGACCTATGATCGCGCATTCAAAGGTAGCCGCCTGAACCACACGCAGGCAAAAGACCAGAAGGGCGTATTCAGCCAGGTGTATATACGCGCCAGGAATAGCTGGCAGTGCATCAACTCCCAACGCACGTTGATTGTGGAAGAGACTGAAAAGGACAAAAAGAAGAAGGCCAAGGATGGCTCGAACGAAAAGCCGCTGACCCATGGCCTGGGATTCAACTTTCCCGGCCTGCACAAATCCACAAGCCCGGACCAACAACCGCCGCAATAAAAATTCATGGCGTCAGGAATGCACCTACGCAGTCGCGGCTTCCGCCTGATGACGGCCTTGAATCTCAATATAGATATGGATGAGCGACAAAGCCGCTGGAGTTACACCGGGAATCCGGCTGGCGTGTCCAATCGTCTGCGGACGCACGCGCAACAGCTTCTCCTGCATTTCACGCGAAAGCCCGCTGACCGCCGCATAGTCGAACCACGCTGGAATCGCCCGATGCTCCGCGCCCTTCATTCGCTCGATGGATTTCTTCTGCTGGTCGAGATAGCCGGAGTATTTGATCTCCGTTTCCACCGCCTTGAGTTCATTGCGTAGGTGGGCCGACACACCGCCAGCCATATAGGCGTCTCGTATGGACGCGAGATGAAAAGCATCCTCCGGCGATACATTCCGCATGGAGCTTTCCATACTGGTCAGTAGCACCGGCATCATCGCATCGACCGTCACTTCCGGCCGCTTCATCAGTTGCGCATAGCTTTGCCCAGCAGTCCCGCTGAGCTTTGCGCCCAACT
>DAHUZH010000107.1 GCA_027306695.1 Acidobacteriaceae bacterium | reverse complement strand
CCTCGACTTAGCATTCAAACATAAGGGGCGGAGTCGGCCAGCAAGTCGAGCAAACTCGATGGTGAGGTTGCCACGCGGGTCATCCAGTCCCGCTCGGTTACCGGCGACGGAGAAAGACTGGCAAGGTGTTCCTCCGGCCAGAAGGTCGATTGATCCCACATCGTTTGCTCCTATGCGGGTGAAGTCGCCGGCGTTGACGATCTCGCCATCGGCAGACAGAGCAACGATGTTGCCAATGGCTGCGGCGCGGCGCTTTGCCTCTTTCCGATTCAGTGCGTCATGCGGGCTCGGCATGCAAATGGGCCGCGATGCGCGATAGCGCGAACGCAGCAACCAGCAGCAGAAGGGGTCGATCTCGGCAAACATCGCCGGTTCCCATCCCAGCGGCCGCCATGCGACCGAGACCGCTTCAATGCCCGAGCACACGGAGAGATACCGCAACATCGTCAGCTCCCGAACGCCTGGTCTTCGTGGACGTAGCTAATGACGACGCCGAGGGGATTGGTCAGCAGCATGGCGTTCGGCACTTCATCGCGGAAGCCGTAGACCACGTTGGCGGTCCAGCGTTCCCGGCTCTGCTCCTGCTGATCGCCGGGGGAGTAAAAGACCTTCTCAAACTCGATGTGGGCGCGATACGGTGCTTGGCGCGTATCGTCAAGCACCACGGCCTTGATCTCGATGTCCACGTTCGGGGCGCCGGGATCGAGCAGGAAGGTCTCAAGGGTCTTGGCTTTGGTAACGCGGGCCAACGTCGCGGACTGCAATTCGTTGGAAAAGAAATTCAGGGACTCGGCAAAGTCCCGCTGCAGCGTGGCGTGATTGCGGCCGTAATAAAGCTCGGCCCAGCGCGCAAGATAGTATTTGCTGACGCGCTCGACAGGCACCTTCGAGAAGTCGGCATAGTTCACGACCTGGCCGCGTCCGATGTCCGAGATCGAAATTACGAGCGGCTTCAGCCGCAAGGCAGCGGTCTGCGCCCGGTAGAGCAGCGCAAGCAACGCGAGCGCGACGACGGAGAGCACAAGGATGGTGACCTTGAGGTGGGTATTGGTGACGACCGGCTCGGCATACAATTCGAGGAACCTGTGCCCGGCGTCCGTGGTGGCGAAAGTGGTCTGCTTGGACATGATTAATTCCCCATGAGGTTGACCCAGATACCGACGCGACCGCTGAGGATGGACGCAGTCAGCTCCGGTATCTTGAAGAGGCCATAGACACACACGGCAAGCGTGACCAGCAACGCGGGCAGGACAGTAAATGCGTTCGAGATGCTGATGGCGCCAATGACCTGAAACATGTTGGACAGCACCTTTGCAAAAACAAAGATGAAGGCGCTGGCGACGACCTGATAGAAGCTGAAGCCGATGAAGGCTTTCAGCCAGCCCCAAAATAGCCAGTCCATCTTCGGCACGATGAACCAGGGGATGAAGATCGGACCAATGAGCACGCAGACTGCGGCTGCGACATAGCCATAGGCGATGACACAAAAAGCCGTCGCCTCCATCGCCGCCAGGATCACGACAATAAGCAGGTAGGTCAGATCCTCCAGGATGTTGAAGCTGCCGGGAGGCGCGCCAAGCTGCTGCTCGGCGTTGGTGATGGTGTCGGCGATCTCCTGCGTCTGGCTGGACTCGATCTGATTGGAGAGATTCAGGCCCTCTTTGGTGATGAGGTCGCTGAAGCTGTAGCCGGTGCCGGGGATGGGCGTCGAGTAGTAGGTCAGCATCCCCAGGCCGAACGCGATCATCAGGATCAGGTCGGCGAACTTGGCGAAATGGAAGCCGCCGCCGTGTCCCTGCGAAGCGGACAGGGCGGACTTGATGCCGAACCAGACGATGAGGATCACGGCTAGGCCGCGGAAGATGTCGAGTCCCGTACTCTCAAGTGTGTTGCCCTGCGAGGACAACAACTGCGTGATCGCCTGCGAAAGAGCGGAAAAGATGTTCTGGCCCATCAGTTGCTCCCGCCGATGCTGAGGGAGATGGAGTGCAAGGAATCGCTCACCCCGCTGTTCACGTTCTGCATGGTGTTCGAGAAGTTCTGCTGGAAATAGATCGCGTTGTTGATGGCACGGTTCTGCGCGTCGATCTGCTGTTTCTGTGCAATGAGTTGCTGCTGAATCGAAGACATGAGCAACTGGTTGGTATCCTGTTGCGAGTGAATCTGCAGTAGCGTCGCGGAGTTGATCTTTCCGAGGAGGGCGGCTTCAGTCTGCTGGCCAGGGTCAGTGGAGAATGTGTCCGACTCGAGATTGGCGAGCTGCGTAGCGAACGATTGCGAGTTGGAGCGGATATTTCCGAGCGTGGCAAGCGTATTGGTGGTCGTGGCCTGCGCCAGCTCCGACGTGGCGTACTGGTTGGCGACGGTTGCCTGGGTGCGGGAGTCCAAAGATGAGTAGTTGCCCGAAGGGTAGTTCTGGACCTGTACATACGCGCTGTCGTATCCCTGCTGCGCATTGACAAGCGCGCCGTAATTGAGAGCATTCACCAGGGCTGCGGTGTTGCCGTAAGTATTGGCGGGGGCCGGTAGGCTGGTCCACTGCGACCAGTCGGCCCGGTAACGCGGGCCGAAATTCTGCGGCAACTGCGCCATCTGGTAGGCGAGGTTGTACATCGTGACGAGCTGATTGCGGGTCGCGACCGCAGTCGTGTACATCTGTGACGCCTGCTCGATCTGCTGGAGAGCATGGGCGCTCTGCGTGGGATCGAAGACGATGCCGGAGCCGAACTGCGCGTGCGCCGCAGGCGCGAGCGCAGTGAGTGCGGCAAGAATAAACGGATATATCTTTGTCGACTTCATGGCGAAACCTCCGGGGAGCTACAGGTAGATGGATACGGTGCAGGATGGGGAACGCGCTTCAATGCGTTCGAGCGTCCTGTACCGATAGGGCGATGGCTTCCGCTGCGGTGAAACGCCGCAACCGGCCATCAGAAGACAGGCGAAGACACAAAGAGCCATGCGCATCACATCACTCCTGGCATGTCGTGGTTCTCGTAAGCGGGTAGCAGCATGTCCTGGGTGATGTAGACCTTGATGCGATGCCCCTCGCGGATCGTGATCGTCGGCGGGATGTTGATGAAGCGGTCAAGCACGTTGGCGCTCGACTGCGAAAGACTGGAGGCGATGCCGGACTGGTATGCCTCTGCGCCGGTTTCGTTGTATCCCTGATTGAGGTTGGTGGCCTCGGCTGCTCCGGCGATGACGCCCAGAGCAATCGACGCGCCGAATATCTCCACATAGTGGTTGTTTACCTTGTCCTTGAGTCCGGTGGACCCGGCCTGATCGAGACCGTGGAACTGGTCGAGATCGACGGAGTACCCGTCGGGCATCAGCAGCCGATGGAAGGTGACGGCGAGGCGCTTCTGGCCGAGGCCGGCGACCTTCTGCACATCGCCCAAAATGAACGTGCCTTCGGGGATGAGTAGGTGTTGGCGATCCTGGCTGTAGATGGGGTTGGTCACCATGACCTTCAATGGTCCGGCAAACTCACCGTCGAGCCGGTTGACCAACACGGTGTCGATGGTAGTTCCCTCGAAGACGACGAAGGGCTGGCCGTGGGCAGAGTTGACGTTCACCTCCGGCGCACGCTTGTTGCTGGTGGTGGCAGGAGCTGTAGCAGCCGGCGTGGGAGCGATTGGCGGCAAGCTCGAAGAGCGAGCGGCGAAGCTTTCGCCTGGTTCTGCAGACTCCACCGATGAACGTGGAGCGCCGTCATCGGCAGAGACGAGATTGGAAGCAAAGCGGGCTTTGAAGGCCAGAGCCTTTTCCGCATCCGCCACCGGATCGCGGGGCGGCTCCGTCGGTTGAGCCGCCATGGGCGACGGCAACTGCGTAGCAGGAGACGCGACGCCTGGCTGGGCGGGATTGGCCGCTGTACTTGTCGCCGCCGCCGTATTCGCTCTCTGTGCCAGTTGCTGGCTCTGGCGTTGGTCCGCGCTCAAGTCCTGCTCCAGCTCCTGAATCTTTCGCTGGTTCATGTCCGTGGACACGGCCACCGGGCCGGAGTCGGCAGTTTTCGCAGCAGGCTTGGCGTGGTTCTTCGAGAACATGACGGCCATCAGAATGAGCACCGCAAGTCCGGCGATGACGTAGCCCTGCGCCTGTTTGGGCACCACGCCCTCGGGCGTGATGCGTTTGTCGCGCAGCGCGGTCGTGATCTCCGGTGGCTGCGTCTCTATCGGAGCGGTCTGTTTGTCTTCTGCCATCGCTCCTCCTACTGAGCCTTCCGTTGAAAGTCGAGCTTGTGCTTGCCGATTTCGAGGTAGCCCTTATCGACCACCGTTGGGATGACGTAGGTGCCATCCTTCAACTGGAAGGTGATGAGGTCGGGTTTTCCGTCCTTCAACTCATAGATGGAGAACTTCTCGGCTGCCGACGACTTGATGTAGGTGAACTTGTCATCGTGGTAGATCGCGGAGACGTCGAAGGGGCTTTTGTTGTGGAAGGTGTAATCGAATTGCAGCACCTGGGTGGGATAGTCGGCCCGGAACTGCTCGACCGCAGTGGCGGCGCGGGTCTGCGCGATCTGCGCCGCAGTGCGGGCAGCCTCTACCTCACTTGCCGGCACGAGCTCCCGGACGCCAT
Organism: Acidobacteriaceae bacterium; assembly: GCA_027306695.1. Lineage (GTDB taxonomy): Bacteria > Acidobacteriota > Terriglobia > Terriglobales > Acidobacteriaceae > JAKAAZ01. The sequence continues at coordinate 8,346 of DAHUZH010000107.1, read as the reverse complement.
TGGCGGCGGCAAGAGACGACAGATCGGACGGCTCGATCACGACCTTCAGGTCGGGATCGCCGGACTCGACATCGTCCAGCGTGAAGGAGTACACCGTACCCTTGTCGGTGATGAGGTTGAGATTGGAGTGAATGCCTTCCTTGGCCGGATGAAGAAAGCAGTAGTTGCCGACCGTGTCGATGATCCAGAAATCCTTATCGCCGGTGGCGACTTCCATGATCTTCTCGGTTGCAGGTAACTCGATCAGCGTGGTGTAGCGCATCTTCGCGCGGACACTCACGATGTCGTTGGCGTGGTACTTGACGAGACGAGCGGTCTGCTGGCCGTGGGCCACGGTAGCGGCCAGGCCAAGCAGGAGCGGGACGATGGGTGATGGACGCATGGTTCTCCTTATGGGTTGGGGTAATCGTGGGCGAGCCGGAGCAAGCCTTGCTCCGGTCCGAAGCGGGCGAAGTAATCCTGTTTGCGCATGTTGTCGCGGGCGTTGTTGGTCGCCATCCAGTAGCCGAGAGCGTCAACTTCGAGTACCAGCTTTTTCGTGCCGCGCGGCTGGATCAGCAGCAGCTCGCGCTTGGGCACGAGCGACTCCAGCAATTCAAGCTGGGTGTCGTTCAACTGGAAGATTTCGGCGTACATCCTGCGATCGATGTTGGGATTCGACAGGAAGATCTTGGTTGGGCAGGACTCGTTGACGATGTGCAGCATGTCGGAACCCGCCAGCTCCACGACTGATTGCGTCGCCAGGATCATGGCGGCGTTTTTCTTGCGCCAAGTTTTCTCTGCCCTGGTGATCCAATCACGAATGGTTTTGTTTTTGAGGAAGATCCATGCCTCGTCGATGACGAAAAGCTTAAAGGTGGCAGTGTTTGCGGGCTTTTCGATCTCTGACGATGCCCGTTGCAGCACGTAAAACAGCAGCGGCTCCAGAATGTCCGGGTAGTCCGACCAACCATCGAAGTTGAAGGTCTGGAAGCGAGAGAATGTGAGCGTGTCCTGGGGATTGTCGAAGAGATGGCCGAACTGTCCGGCGCGCGTCCAGCGGTGGAGGCGCTCACCCAGCGGGCCGAGTATAGACGCGAAATTCGTCAGCGTCCGAATCTCGACTGGCAGCTTATAGGCCCGCTCGATCGCAGCGTAGAGCGCCTTTTCGTCCTCCGGTGTCAGCTCATAGCGCCCACCGGCCTCTATAAGCACCCGGAGGAACAGGTACAGAAAGTTCATGTTCTCGTGGGTTGATTCAAGCGAAAGGGGATTGATCGTAAAGCCGGGGTTCTTCAGTCCGACATTCAGATACGTCCCGCTAAAGGCTCGTGTCAGCGTCTCGTAACTGCCGCCGAGGTCGAAGATGAATGTCAGCGGGTCGTACTTCTGGATCGACTGAATGGTGAACGACATGCTGAACGATTTCCCACTACCTGTTGCGCCGAGCATCAGCGCATGGCCCACGTCGCCAGAGTGGAGGTTGAAGTAGTAGGGAGTGCTGTGCGTCGATTCCAGCACGGCGAGATATTCCCGCTCCAGATGCGGGTTCCACTGCTCGCCCGCGTCGACGGTGAACAGGAATGACAGGTCGGCGTAATTCGAGTTCAGCGCCCACTGCTTGCGAAGATTGAACTGCTTATTCCCTGGGACCGTGGCGAAGAACGCATTGAGTAGGTTGTAGCGCTCTTCATACAGCAGCCCGTCATGCTGGGTGAACAACTTCTGGAACTCCGCCACGGCGTGCTCCACCCTCAAGCGGTCCTCGTCATAGACCACAACTGCCAGCGTGAACTCGCCGAAGTTCTTACCCTCCATTCCCATAGCGGTGAGCGCATTTCCAAGCTCCGCGACTGCGGCGGCTTTGGAGTCATCGACCAGATTGTCCTGATTCCCGGTATTCTGCTGGTCCTGGAGATTGGAGACAAAGCTGGTCTTTGAGTTGTGGTGGTGGCGTCGGCGCGACGCAATCTCTTTCCGAGCTTTCGCATTATCGACGGGATGCCACTCGGTGACGACGTGGAAGTTGGCCGGGATGTCGAGCAGGCCATTGAGGATCAATGGCCGTGTCTCGCCGGGAAGCTCTTTCAGCGTGAGGACGCGCACGAAATCGTCATCCATCCGCAGGTAGCCGCGATGCGCTTCCAACTCCGAGCCGCAGACCTGCCAGTCCAGATGCCGCGCCCCGCACAGAGGCGCGTCATTGATCTTAGAGGGGCGGAAATTCACGAGACGCCGGACGAGCCGGAAGGTCTTCTCCGCCCCTAGCAGCTCGACCGTGGTGAGGTCGCTGAGCTGCCCACTCAAACTGTTGATCTTCTGCTGCAACCGTAGCCGGTCGCGCTCGATCTGCTCATAGATAAGCGTTCGTTCTTTGTTGCCGGAGAACAGCGCGTGCAGGTCGCGCAGCGACACGCGTGGCTGTTTCGGAAGCTGGGCCAGGGCGTGGAGCAAGCCAGTCTTGGCGTAACTGCCATCGATCATGACGACCCAGAAGATTTCTATGCTGTAGAGACGGTCTGCTTTGGACTGAAGGAATGCGCTGCGCTGTTCCATAGCCGCGCGCACCAGCGGGTTCTCATACTCTGCATGGGGAATCGCGGGCCGGTTGCGCTTGAACAAGATCTGATAGAGTCGGCACTTGTCATCAAGGGAACGGAAGGCAGCTTCAAGGCGCTTTACCGCGTAGTCCCGGCCGGCGTGGTCCAGACTCTCGTGGTCGATCCCACCGATACGGAGCGCCGAGCCGAGGTCGCCCGACTTGGTAAGAAAGCTGTGCTCGTCCCAGAACCCGAACAGGTTTACCTGGGCAGCGAATGATCCCGCTTCCTTCCAGTCTTTCGTGATGTGTTCAACTTTGACCATCGCGCCTCGCAATGCGTATCTCTGAGGTATCTGCCTTCATGGGGTCGTAGCGTCTGCGAAACTTGCCGGAGTTGAAGAGCACTCGCAGAATCTCCACGTCATGTTTCGTGGCAATGCGGGCGATGATGACGCCCACGATGAACAGGCCGATTCCGCCGAACAATGAATGAAGCAGAGAGAAGATTGCGCCCCCGGAGAGCAGAGCGACGAAGAACAGCCGTCGCTCCGCTCCGAGGACAGTCAGCGGACGGTTCATGGCCTTGAACACCGGACTCACTCTCGCGTCCGCTGGCTTAGACATGGATCACCTCCTCTCTTCCTTTGTTCATGGAAAGAGCCAGGCCATGAAGTTGACTGCGCCGATTGCCATACCCACGCCGAAGACGATCCCGGCGATGGTCTTCTTGGACTGGCCTTCGCCATACGCGAACATCAGTCCCCCGACGACGATGGCGACCAGCGATAGCCCGGTCGCAATCGTGCCGGTAAAAGCGGTTCTGAGGACGTTGACTGCGTTGTCCCATGGGTCGCTGCCGGTGCTCTGCGCGTAGACCGGCAGGGCGGACAACAGGAACAGAGGGACGGCAAGACGGGTGAGGGGGCGGCTGCGCGCCCAGGGGAAGAAAGGACGCCGCTTGGACGGACGGATGCTCTCCACAGGGTTCTCCTTTGGTGGTTTGCCGTCGAGTGGCCACTCTCGGTGCAACGTGCTGGATGTGAAGGTAGGGCGAGGGAGGGGTCGAAAGAGTGGAAAAATCTTCCACTCGGTGTCCTGGCAGGACACCGTGAAATCAGGGGGACACTTACAATCAGGGAATCGAATTCTCAGATCAATAGAGAGGCGTTCCCCGGAGTTTTCCCAGCCGAGGCCATTGTCTCCCTCTAAACTGGTCTGGACTACTGGTTCGGTCTATTGGCGCCAGTTTGTATCCGATGTGAGGCAAACGCTGGGCGGTCGGCGATTCCTGGGGCGTCTGTTCACGCATTCGAAGGCCGCGCCACCTTCAGATTTCGTCGGCCCGGTCCGCGAGACACGGTCTATTGGATCCGGCGTGAGCCTTCGATGAGGATGCCTACCAGCCTCTTCGCGCTTTGCTGCCAGTCCGGGCCGGAACCGACAAGAGAAACGCCGATCATCGCTCGCAGCAAATCGGACGCATCCACATCCCGGCGTATATCGCCGCTGTTTTTCGCGCGCTGGACAAGCGTCTCCATTGTGCCCTGTATCTGGCTGCGGGAGCCCTGGTACAGCTTCGATGCGCCTCCGACAACCGCATTCAGCGCGGGGGCAATGATATGCTTCGCCGCGATATAGTCCACCAGTAAAAGCATCCAGGCGCGCAACGCTTCCACCGGCGGCATGGTTGCCGCAAACTTCTGCTGCGCCGCAACCAGCTTTTCCACCTCACTGCGATAGACCGCTTCGATCAGAGCGTCGCGTGTTGGAAAGTGTCGATAGAGAGTTCCGGCTCCAACGCCCGCACGTTTGGCAATCTCGTCCAGCCGGGCGTCCGCGCCTTCGCGGGAAAACTCCTCTTTTGCCACCTCCAGAATGCGCTCGCGGTTTCTCTGCGCGTCGATACGCGGCTTTCGCGGTGCGGACTGGAGACGTTTCTTCGCCATGTGGAAAACTTTCTGCAACCGGAGAGTCTCTCCGGTAATCTATTCATTCGGAGATACTCTCCGTTTTAGCCGACCCAGCAATCGTTCGTCAATGCCGTTGCAGGTCGAGCAGGCCAACAATGAATGAAGGGGATGGCATGAATACTACAGCGAACTTGGCAGGCAGTTTCACGCTTCATGGTATCTCACTTACCGTGAATCGCTTAGGCTATGGCGCCATGCAGCTTGCGGGGCGAGACGGTGACAAATTGGTATGGGGGCCTCCCCGCGATGTGGAGGCGGCGATCGCTGTTTTGCGTGAGGCTGTCGCAAGCGGAGTCAACCACATCGATACTGCCGATTTTTATGGTCCGCACGTCACCAATCGGATCATACGAAAAGCGCTCCATCCCTATCCGGGCGATCTGATCATTGTCACCAAGCTCGGTGCACGGCGAAAAGAAGATGGGTCGTGGCTTACGGCTCTGACGCGTGAAGAACTGACAACGGCAATACACGATAATCTGCGGAACCTTGGAGTGGACGTGCTCGACGTGGTCAACCTGCGCGGCATGTTCAACCTTCATCGACCGGCAGAAGGTTCGATTGAAGCGCCGCTCACCGTCCTGGCGGAGCTTCAGCAGAAAGGCTTGATACGTCATATCGGGCTGAGCAATGTCACCTCGATGCAAATCGCGGAAGCGCGGCGTATCGTTCCCATCGTATGCGTGCAGAACCACTACAACCTGACGAACCGGGCAGACGACGTCCTGATTGACGAGCTGGCGCGGGAGGACATTGCATATGTCCCCTACTTTCCGCTGGGCGGGTTCACTCCACTGCAATCGGACGCATTGTCGGAAGTGGCATCGCGCCTTCGTGCGACGCCGATGCAGGTGGCGCTTGCATGGCTGCTGCAACGATCGCCGAACATACTGGCGATTCCAGGAACATCGTCGCTCGTCCATCTTCGCGAAAACCTTGGGGCTTCGAAGCTGCAGATTCCTGCGGAAGCTCTCGCCACACTGAATTCGATTCACGAACAGAGAAAGGAAGTCTGAGATGCGTGTTTTTGTTACAGGAGCTACAGGTTTCATCGGTTCGGCGGTCGTCCGCGAGTTGATTGGCGCTGGCCATCAGGTACTCGGTCTCGCGCGCAGCGATGCGGGAGCGGCAGCGCTGGCGGCGACGGGCTGCGAGGTTCTGCGCGGCGATCTGGAAGACCTGACCAGCCTGCGCCGCGGGGCAGCCAACTCCGACGCAGTCATCCATACCGCCTTCCGGCACGACTGGTCGAGGTTTGCCGAAAGCTGCGAGTTGGACAAGCGCGCCATCGAGGCCATCGGCGCCGTGCTGCACGGCAGCAGCCGTCCATTCCTCGTCAGCTCCGGAGTGGGAGTGGCCGAGGGCCGCGCCGCCACCGAGGATGATCCACCGCTTTCTTCCCCCTCCCTTCCTCGCGTATCCGAGGCAACGGCTGTCGCACTTATGGAGCGCGGTGTAAACGCTTCGGTGATGCGCTTGCCGCAGGTCCACGACACCGTGAAGCAGGGTCTGGTCACGCCCCTGATCGCGATCGCGCGCGCAAAGGGTGTCTCCGCGTACATCGGCGATGGAGCCAACCGGTGGCCCGCCGCGCATGTAACAGATGTCGCGCAGCTCTACCGGCTCGCTCTGGAAAAGGGGACGGCGGGAGCCCGGTACCACGCCGTTGCCGAAGAGGGCGTGGCGCTCAAAGACATCGCCACCGCCATTGGCCGTGGCCTGAACATGCCCGTCATTTCCATCGCACAGGAACAGGCCCAGGAGCATTTCGGATTCCTCGGATTCTTCGCGGGGAGGGACGCTCATATCTCCAGTGCGCAAACTCGCGCGAAGCTCGGATGGAACCCTACCGGCCCCACCCTTCTCACCGATCTCGGCAACATGCAGTATTCCCAGAACTAAACCTTCACGGAAGCAATCCTTCACCGAAACATTCGAGGAGAATCTCATGATCGTCGTCACAACACCAACCGGCCAAATCGGCTCTCAGGTCGTTCGCGAGCTCCTCTCCGCTGACGAGGCCGTGCGCGTCATCGCACGCGACGCCGCCAGAATTGCCTCCGAGACCCGGACCAAAATCGAAATCGTACAAGGTTCCAGCGACGACGAAGACGTGCTCCTGCGCGCCCTCGACGGTGCCGAGAGCCTCTTCCTGGTAGTCCCTGCTTCTTTCGCCACCACCGACGTCAAAGAGTATTACCTCCGCTTTGCTCAGCCCGCCGCCCGCGCTGTCCAGGCACGCGGAGTACAGCGGATCGTGGCTGTATCCGCACTGGGCAGAGGCCTTCCCCTCGATGGCGGACTTGTCACAGACTCTTTCGCAAAGGACGAGGAAATTGAGCGAACCGGGGTCGATTTTCGCGCTCTCTGGTGTCCCGGCTTCATGGAAAACATGCTCAGGCAGTTGGATTCTCTCCGTCATCAGAGCAGGTTCTTTTTCCCTTCCCGTCCCGATGTGAGGGTGCCGTATGTCGCCACGCGCGATATTGCCTCTACCGGCTCAAAACTGCTCATGGATCGATCATGGACCGGTCAGGGTGGCGTCGCGGTGCTCGGCCCGGAGGACCTATCCCTCGACGATATGGCATCGATCATGACCGCCGTTCTCGAAAAGCCGATCCGCTATGTCCAGGTTCCGGCTGAGGCATACAAGGCGCAGCTGATTCGCTTTGGCGCCAGCGAACATTTCGCGCAACGGCTTCTGGACATGGCAGCCGCCAAGGACAATGGCATGGACAACTCCGTCCCGCGCACGCCAGAGAACTCCACTCCCACCAGCTTTTGGCAGTGGTGCGAGGAAGTCCTCAGGCCTGCGTTTCTCAACGCGTAAGCCGAAAGCTACAGGAGAATCAATATGAAGAAGACATGGTTCATTACGGGCGCCTCGCGCGGTTTCGGGCGCATCTGGGCTGAGGCTGCGCTCACACGGGGCGACCAGGTCACAGCGACCGCCCGCAAACTCGCCGATGTCGTTGACCTGAAGCAACAGTTCGGCGATGCTGTTCTGCCGCTGGAACTGGACGTCACGAATCCAGCGCAGGTACAGCAGGTCGTTCAGCAGGCGTACACACACTTCAGCAGGCTGGACGTTCTTGTCAACAACGCCGGCGGAAGTCTGCTCGCGGCCACAGAGGAGGCAAGCGACGAGCAGATTCGCGGCCTGTTCGATACGAACTACCTTGGCATGGTTCGAGTTCTCCGCGCGGCGCTGCCTTTGCTGCGGAAGCAGGGGAGCGGTCACATTCTCGGCGTTTCCAGCGGCCACGGCATTACGGCCATGCCGCTCATCGGCTTCTACTGTGCGACGAAATGGGCCGTCGAAGCGCTCCACGAATCGCTGGCGCAGGAGGTGAAAGCGTTCGGCATCCAGGTGACGATCGTTGAGCCGGGTGCCTACGCTACCGACTTCGGCAAGTCCGCAGGGATCGCCGATTCTCACGAGCCATACGTGGAGTTCCGGAAGCAGTTTCTGACGCGGCTGGCGAATCACGAACGCGGCGATCCGGAGGCGACAGCGGAGGCCATCCTGAAGCTCGTGGACGCGAACAATCCCCCACTGCGACTCGGGCTGGGCAACTCGATTCTGCCGAGGGCGCGCGCCGCATACGCCGAGCGACTGGCCGAATGGGAGGCATGGGAGGACGTTGCGAATGCGGCGATGGGCGAGCCAAAAAGAAGTTCGCCATGGATCGAGCAGTTGGCCCACGGGACTCCGGATCAGGCATAAGGCTGCCGATCGAAGTCTGCGGCCATGAGAGCGGTCTCACGAGAGGAACGCTTGTCAGTATTAACAGTCATACTGTACAGGTAAACTGTATACATGCAATAATGTATTCGATGAACGATCGATCCCTA
>DAHUZH010000106.1 GCA_027306695.1 Acidobacteriaceae bacterium | reverse complement strand
AGGGCAATTCAAACAGTGGCTTCGCGGCAACATTGCCTTGCGCAGACTATGCGCAATTATTTAAGACGCTGAGTATAGCTACAACTGTAGTATTAAAGTATTAACCCGCTCTAAAAAGGTAGCTTGGCGGTAATGTAGGCCAGCGTTACTTTGCCGTCCTTCACCTGATACAGCGCGAATTGGCGCTGCGTGGCCTCGTCCACCTGGAATAGAAGTTCCGCGTGATGATTGGCGGAGGCATCCACGGCGTCGATGAACTCGACGCGAGGATGGGTATCCAGTTTCGTTGCGTCGGACTCGGCCTTCGAGATCATCTGCGGCGCGCCGTAAATATCGGGCTGCGCAATCACCGTGACATATCGCTGGGGGGTTGAACCAGCAGGAGTCTCCGCGTCTAAAACACACGTCGGCGTGGCCTGGCTGGGATTGTTTTCATACTCCAACGCAAAGCAGTGGAAATAGACGGTGGTAAGGGTGGGCGCATTGGGCGTGGCTACCGCGGCGGTTGTCGCATGCGTTGCAGGCTGCGGCTTGGGACGCTTCACCAGCTTCGGCGTGGAAGGCGCGGGCGCAGGTGCGGGTGGGGCTGCAATCTTTTTCGGTTTCAATGCCTGTTGCAAAACTGCCTGCGCCTGCGCTTCCATTTTTTGCTGCATCACAATTTTCTGCGCCGGGTTGCTCCATGGATACGCCAGCGAATGCACGGGCCGAGTTGCGGCATCGGAAACAGCGACCATCTGCTGGCGATGCGCAGTTGGGGCGTCGCTCAAGCTCGCAAGACTCTGCGGTTGCGGAGGATTGCCATAGGCCATGACGGGCCGATTTGGGTCTGGCGGAGGGACCTTGGCCGCATCGGGGGAGGGCCGCCGATGCAGCGTGGGAAGTTTTGGCTGCGGCGGGGCATCGGTCTGCGCGCCAAAATGCGGGCGGCCAGAGTCGTCTGCATTCAGCGCGTATGGATTTTTTGCATGCAGCGGCTCCCAGCTCCCGGAACCAAACCACGCGCCGCGCAGCTTCCCTGCCGCGTTCAAGTCGTAGTCGCCCTGCGGGACGCCGCTCTGCTCCAGCACGTATTGCGTGCCGCGCTGCACCGCCAGCGGCACTGGCTGCGGGAGATAATCGCCGCCGTCCATGTATTGGTCGTCTGTGTAAACGGTGATGGGAATTAGTAACGATGCGGTTGGTTTCCCGGCAGGCCCGGTCCATTCCAGCACAGCAATGGAGCGCAATACCAGATCCAGCGGCGTTTTCTTTTTTGGCTGCGTCGTAGTTTGCATTTGCGTTCCATCGTAAATTTGCGCGCGCATCGGCGGGGCGAGCGCTATGCTCAGCAGGCAAGCAATGCCAGCGACGATGACTGCCGCTGAAATCCTCGGCATGACGCGCGCACCCAAATTGCGGAATAATCGAAGTGTGTTTGTGGCCTGCTGCACTGCCGCAACCTCCATTCTCTTCATGCAAGGACCCTTTCGATGAACGTCCATGACAAAGTCGCCAACTTCAGCCTGCAAAATCAAGACGGAGAGACAGTCCGCCTGACAGAATTCTCCGGCAAGCCGGTCGTGCTCTTTTTCTATCCCAAGGCCGACACGCCGGGCTGCACCATTGAGGCCTGCGGCTTTCGCGATACCTTTACCAAGTTACAGAAGGTCGGGGCGGTTGTGCTCGGCATCTCCCGCGACACGCCGAAGGCGCAGAAAAAATTTCAGGAAAAATACAACCTTCCCTACCCGCTGCTGGCGGACGTGGACGAAAAAGTCTGCAACCAGTTTGACGTGCTGCGCGAGAAAAATATGTACGGCAAAAAAGTCATCGGCATCGAACGCACCACGTTTCTTATCGGCCCCGACCAGCGCCTGCTCAAAGTTTTCCCCAAAGTAAAACCCGAGGGCCATGCCGAGGAAGTCCTGGAAGCGATTCGTGCGGAAGCCAAGTCGAAAGCATAAAACCGCAGACGCAGCCACTGTCCCGGCGGGATGGAGGCTGCTGCCGCGACATTTTTTCAACGCACCTCCAGAGCAAGTAGCGCGAGCGTTACTGGGTAAGATTCTTGCTCGTTCTATCAGTGAGATGCTTCTGGCCGGGCGCATCGTCGAAACGGAAGCCTATCTCGGCGAGCGGGACCCGGCGGCGCACGCGGCCAGCGGACGCACGGCCCGCAACGCCGTCCTTTATGGACCGGCAGGCCACGCCTACGTGTACGGCATCTACGGCCTGCACTATTGCCTGAATGTAAGCTGTCTTCCCGAAGGCAATCCGGGCTGCGTTCTGCTGCGCGCGCTGGAGCCGCTGGAGGGTTTAGGCGCGATGCGGGTGAATCGCGGGCTGAATGAAAATGCGAAGCCGCATGCGCTGACCTCTGGTCCGGGCAAGCTATGCCAGGCGATGGAAATTACGCGGGTCACCGACAACGGCGTGGACTTACTCCGCGCCGACAGCACGCTGGCTTTGTATGACGACGGCTTTGCGTGTGGAGAGATTGCGGTGACGCCGCGCATCGGCATCCGCAAAGCCGCCGAGTTTCCGCTGCGATTTTTTCTGGCGGGCCATGGCTGCGTCTCAGCGCGTGGGCGGTAGAGCAAGTTTGCAGATACTGTAATTACATATAGCATGGGTCATACTGAGCCCTTCGGCTTCGCTCAGGGTAAACTCCGCGAAGAATCCAGAGGGTGATGGCGATGCAACCCACGCGAGTATTCTCTGGATTCTTCACTTCAGTCGCCACGGCGACCCGCGGCGACCTTCGTTCAAAATGACTCCTTTTGCCACCCAGCTACGCTAACCATCAGTTCGCTTTAGCAGAACATTGTCGATGAGCCGCGTGCTGCCGACATACGCGGCGACGGCCAGCAGCGCGCCTGCTGGGATGGTTTCAACCGGCAGCAACGTCGCCGGATCGACAACCGCAACATAATCCACGCGCACCGTGGGTTCCTCTTGCAAAATTTCACGCATCGCTGCAAGCAGCGCAACTGCGTGATGTTCTCCGCGCTCGGCCAGCGCCGCGGCGGCTTGCAATGCGCGCGAAAGAATCAATGCCTGCGGACGTTCCTGCGCAGAGAGATATCGATTGCGCGAACTCAGCGCCAGGCCATCCGGCTCGCGCACGATGGGACAGACCACTAACTCCACCGGCAGGTCGAGATCGCGGACCATTTTTTGTAAGACCGCGACCTGCACCGCATCTTTCTGGCCGAAGAAGGCGAAGTCCGGCTGCACGATATGAAACAGCTTGGCGACGACCGTCGCGACGCCGCGAAAATGGCCTGGACGGGAAGCTCCATCGAGGCGCTCGCTGACGCCTTCGACTTCGACCCAGGTCGCCGCGCCGGGGGGATACATAATTTCCGCAGTGGGCGTGAAGACCAGATCGACGCCTTCGGCTTCGAGCATGCGGCAATCAGCCTCCAATGTGCGCGGATAGCGGCTGAAATCCTCATTCGGCGCGAACTGCGTTGGATTCACGAAGATGGATGCGGCGACCACGTCGCAGCGCTGACGCGCTGCCTGCAATAGAGAGCGATGCCCGGCGTGGAGCGCGCCCATGGTCGGCACAAAGCCCACGCTGTGTGGAGCCGCTTGACCGCTCGTTCGCAAATCGCGCAGCGCGGCACTGGTTTCTGGAATGCTGGAGAAAATCCGCATGGAGGAAATGTTTTATGCCTTGCGCGGCTGGCGCGGCCTGGCGTGTTCCAGGCTGGCGCGCGCTTCCGCCGGAAGATGATAGCTTTCCGCATCGCCGGGAAAGCTGCGCGTCTCCACGTCCCTGCGGTAGCCTCCGACCGCATTCCGCACCAGCGTCGCGGCGTCCGCGTAGCGGCGGACAAACTTCGCCGCCGGAGCAAAGGTCAGGTTCAGCAGATCGTGCAACACAAGAATTTGACCGTCGCACTCCGGTCCGGCGCCGATGCCGATGGTGGGAATCGTCAGCTCTTCCGTAATGCGCGCGGCCACCTCGCGCGGCACGCCTTCCAGCACCATCAGCACGGCCCCGGCTGCTTCCAGCGCCAGCGCGTCTTCGATGAGTTGCTCCGCCGCCAGTACGGATTTGCCCTGCACGCGGTAGCCGCCCATGCGATGCAGCGATTGCGGCGTCAGCCCCAGATGCCCGATGACGGGGATCTCCGCGTCCGTCAACCGCTGCACCAGTTCCGCGCGATTGCGCCCGCCTTCCACCTTGACGGCCTCCGCACCGGCCTCCTGCACAAAGCGGAGCGCATTGCGCACGCCTTCCGCGACATCGACGTGATAGGACGCATAGGGCATGTCGGCGGCCAGCAGCGCGCGGCGCACGCCCCGGCGCACGGCGCGGGTAAAGATCACCATCTCATCCATGGTGACAGGCAGCGTGCTGTCATAACCCAGCATCACCATGCCGAGCGAGTCGCCGACCAGCACCAGGTCGATGCTGGCCTCGTCCACCAGCCGCGCCATGGCGTAGTCGTATGCGGTCAGTGCGGTGATGGGCGTGCGGTTGCGCTTCTTTTCCTGAAGTAGGGGAAGGGTGACTTTCAAAGAAGTCGATGGAGTGGCAGCACTCAGGCTGCGCGGTTCGGTCATGCTCATTGCAATCTCCAGTGCAGTTCCCAGATTGCCAATCTTCCGGCCCTTTGCGGGATACCGCCCGTAACGGAGTTCAGCATACGCCCGCCCATGCACCATGTACAAATCGGTGAAAGGCGGGCCTCAGCTTCTATAGATGGATATCAGCTTTTGCCGTGATAAAAGACATGCCAGATTTTTCCATTTTGGCTGTCCGTAATGTAGAGCGAGCCATCCGGGGCCTGGGCGACGCCGTCCGCGCGCGCCGGTGCATCGGATGGATTCATCAACGTGCCGTTTCCCTTGAATCCGTCTGCGAAGACCTCAAATTTTCCTGAGGGTTTGTTGTGTTTAAAGGGCTGAAAGCTCACATTGTATCCCGCCTGCGGCAGGGGCGCGCGGTTCCATGAACCATGGAAGGCAATGAAGGCGCCTCCGCGGTAATGCGCGGGAAATTGATGGCCGCTATAGAACATGATGTCGACCGGTGCCCAGTGCGCTGGATAGCTCGCAATGGGGAGACTGTACTGGCCGCAGCGTCCCACCTTTTTGCCGTCGCCGCCATATTCGGGATTCAGAACCAGCTTTTGGTCCTTGTAGTTAAAGAAGCAATAAGGCCAGCCGTAATTGGACCCCATGACGGCGCGATCCATCGTCTCGGCGGGAATTGTGGCGTTTTCTTCCGCCGTAAAAGATTTCGGCCATAGGGTATCGAGCTGGTCTCGGTTATTCATTACGATGTAAAGCGCGTGATCGTGCCATGTGAGGGCTGGGAACTGGCGCAGCCCAGTTACGAAGCGGACGCCGTCTGCCTGCGTCTGGCCGAGTTTGTTGGCGTCAAACCTCCATGCGCCGCCGTGCCGTTCGAGAATCGGGCATGGATCCATCCCAACGACCCCGGCGCGGCGATCATGCGACTGGCAGGCGTTGGAAGGCGCTCCAACGTTCACGTACAGATGCTCGTGGTGGTCGAAAGTAAGCCCCTTGTCGTCGTGCTCGCGCTCTGTAGGAAAGCCTGAGACGACGACCTCTGACGCATCGACGGGATTCAACTGTCCGGGAGACCACTTATACCGCTCCACGGTCAACGGAGTGGCGAAATAAAGATATCCGTCGTGGAACCCAATGCCGGTGACGCTGGCGCTTCCAAATTTCTCCTGAACATCAAACTTTCCGTTTCCGGTGGAGTCATGCAGTCCTACGATGCCGCCACTTTGCAGCGCGACGAAAAGGTCGCCATTGGGGGCCACCACCGCGTGCCTCGCCGCACCCAGATTATTGGCGGCGACCAGGGCACAAAAACCTGGCGGCAACGTGATGCCGCCGTTATCGCTGTCACAAGCCGGAGTGGCAGCAGCCCATGCGCGCTGCGTCCCAGCGCCGAAGACGATGCAAGCTGCCAAAAGTCCGAAAGCTGCACGCTTGAATGTAGAAATCATTGGAAATCTCCTCGATTCGTGATGGCGTCCTGTGGATTACGTGACGGAAGGTGCCGTGATGATGAAATTATAGTTGTTTCAAACAGCAATATAATTACAGGTGAGATTGAAAAATTGGCTGGAGGAGAGCCGAATGCGACGTAAAAATTGCTGTCTCGTATGGACGGGTGTCTTTCTGTTTGGTTTCGCTGTGCATCTCCTGTCCGCGCAAATTGCTTCCTCAACGCGCGACGGCGTCTATACGGTCGAGCAAGCCCAGCACGGAAAAGTTTTGTACGGGAAGCAATGCAGCATGTGCCACCGACCAGACCTTGAGGGCATGGGGCAAAATCTTCCGCTTGTCGGCGACGACTTTTTGAATAACTGGGATGATCAGACCCTGGCGGATCTCTACACCAAAACGCATACATCCATGCCAGCCTCCAAACCGGGCTCCCTTACCCCGACGGAGACGGTACAACTCCTCGCTTACATCTTGAGTGTGAATAAATTTTCCGCCGGAAAGACTGATCTTCCGATTGATCTTAGTAAATTGAAAGCCATCCATATCGACAAGTTGGCAACGAAGCCATAACGCCAGATGCCTGGGTGCCGGGCGCCCCAGGTCTCGATTTTGAGACCTGGGAATCAACTGTGCGGGGCTGCGCTTCTTAGCTATAGCGCACGCCGCAGCCTTAGCGCGGCCTGGGCAATCCCGGTCTGAGGCGCCCCACTGCCAGGCTCCGCAGGGTTGGAGTGGCACAATTTTTATCCTTTGGACATCTGCGAACCTGCTTTTGCATCCCAATCATTGGAAACCTAGGCCAGAACCTCTCTTTCCGATCGTGCATTCGTCTAACTCACAAAAGTCGGTCGCCCTAACCGGCGGCCCATAGCACGCCCACGGGAGGCTCCTCGATGGAGGAGGCCCGTCACACTCGGAGGCCCGTCATGAAAGGCAATCTGTGTGCACTTTCCTTGTTTCTTCTCGCCGCACCGCTGACCGGATACGCCGCCGAACAACTCATTCCCGCTGGCTCACTTATCCAATGCACGGTCTCTGAACCGAAGCTGTCTTCAAAAAATATCGATGTGGGCGATCCCGTACTGTGCCAGATCAGCCACTTCCAACTGTACGGTCGTTCCGTATTTCCCTACGGCAGCTACCTGGTCGGCCAGTTTCAGGCATACAAAGATCCCGGCCACTTCGTCGGCAAAGGCTGGATGGAACTGGAATTCGACCGGGTGGCCATTCCTCCCGATGGGGAGATACCGGTGAAAGCGAAGGTAGTCCATGTGCCCGGCTATTCTGTCGATAAAAAGGGCAAGATCGACGGGAAAGGTCATCCGGTGCGGGACACCATCGAGTGGTCGATCCCTGTCCTCTGGCCCATCGACCTGTTAAATCTTCCGCGGCGGGGACCGCGACCCGTTCTGAAGGAAGAAACACGTCTCACCCTCAAAGTCATGGAAGATGTGCTCGTGCCGCCGTCGCAACCTGGCGCACGCAACTCCGAAGGCTTCGCCCAGCGCGCTTCCATGTCATACACGCCTCCGGCTGCCGCGCCGACCCTGACGCAACGGCCCATCAGTTATGGAAACAGTGCCACTCCCACGCTGACTGTTCTGGCGACGAAGGACGGCTACACAAGGTTGGCGACCAGTTACTGGTTTGAGGGCGGGGTACGGGTAGTCTATGTTGCGACAAACGGCATCGCCTATACTTTTCCCATCGAACACCTGGACCTTACAAGGACCATCGATATGAATCGTCAGCGTGGCGTCAACTTTGTGATCCGTTCCCAGGGAGAATGAAATTCGGTCCGCGCGCTATTGAGCAGACCTGAAACGATAGGCTCAATCTGTGCTCTATAACGCCCTACGAGGTAAATATCCCTTGACGGTAGGTATACATTATGGCATGATCGTACTTGAGAGTAGGTATTGCCATGAACCGCAAATCGCCAATGTTGCCTTTCACCTTCAAGGATTTTCAAGACCAATTCCCAGATGACGCCAGCTGCCTCGAATGGCTCCGCAATTATCTGTACCCTGACGGGATTTACTGCAAGAATTGCGCACGGGTGACGAAGCATCATCGCATGGCGAGCCGCCCGTCTTATTCCTGCGATCATTGTGGCAACCATGTCCACCCGACAGCGGATACGATCTTTCACAAGTCTTCGACTCCCTTGACCACATGGTTTCACGCCATCTATCTGATGGCCTCCACGCGCTGCGGTATCTCTGCAAAGCAAATTCAGCGCGAGACAGGAGTGACCTACAAGACGGCATGGCGCATGTTCAAGCAGATTCGATCCATGCTCACGAACGATGCTCCAATCGGCGGCGAAGGAAAGGGTGTCGAAATCGACGAAATGTACTATGGAGGTAAGCGCAAAAATGGAGCAGGAAGGCCGATGCGCGGCGACAAACAGAAGACTCCGGTACTGGGAATGGTCGAGCGCAGCGGGAAGGTAATTGCCCTTGCGGTACCCGATACCACCGCCAAAACTCTCTGTGGGTCGGTAAGGGAGTTCGTGCTACCCGCAACTACCGTCTTTACCGATGAATGTCCTGCCTACAACACCGTTTCGGAGGGGCGCAGGTACACTCACAAGCGCATCAAGCATAGCGAGAAAGTCTATGTGGTCGGCAACGTCCACACGAATACCGTAGAGGGCTTCTGGAGCCTCATCAAGCGCGGTATTGGCGGGGTATACCACTCCGTCAGTCAAAAGTATCTCCAGTCTTACTTGGATGAATACAGTTTTCGCTATAATCGGCGCTTCGACACACAGCCAATGTTCACTTCTTTTCTGAATCAGATTGAGAAGACTCAACCCGGCGAGACACCTTGCGCAGAGCTTGCTCAAAGTCAGATTGCGTAAATGCCGCTGGCTCTGTTGCGACATCTGGCGCTGGGGAGCCATCCTGCAATTCTTCGGAAATCATTCGATCTACTTCTTCTCTCCGCATCACCAACTCCGGAAGATCAAGAATCTCTTGAATGCGCCAAGCTGGAATTACACCGGCCATGCCGCTGTTTATTTCTACCCATTGGGGCGGCTCAACCGCTGATCGCTTATCTTTGTTCAGGACGGCACTGAAACTCGTTAGGTGGCTCCAGTCAATGCCAAGAAGCCATGGCCCATGCTGGCTTTGATTATAGGGATGCCCTAGCGGTGTCATAAAACTCGGTGGGCTAGCTAGAGTCGGATTGATATACACAAACACTGGCGATCCACTGTATCCAGGAATCGACCGCATTTCAACTAAGAAGCTGTCTTGCTCAACCCCATTCCCATCCTTGATCGGCTCCGCATTCATCCGCCCGATATGACCAAATCTCGCGGTCGGAAGGTTTCCCTGCGCACCATCCTGCCCAATAAACCGCCCAACCATGAACACGTCATCTCCCGGACCGATCCCGCGCGCGTGAACAATCTGAGGTGTCAAGAAAAACAAACGAGTGCCAATGAAGTTGTACTGATAGTCGGGAGACAAGACGATGGGATAAACAGCTACATCCTGACCGTCTGGATGTAGAAACCAATCAGCATTTTGGGTGTGAATATATTCGCGGTGTCCATCTGCCTTATTTATTCCCAACACCACCTCGCCGGATGCTCCTGCGATTACATGGCGATTCGTTACCGCGTAGAGCTGGTTCAGGTGGTAATTGTCCTCTAACGGAGTTCCAACGAGAAAGCCGGTGCCTCCAAACTTCCCAGCGTTAGCCGCATTTGGACTTGGATGGACGTAAAAGACACATTGCAATACGTTCGGATCGATAGCAGGCACAGCAGTCTCCCAGACTTGATAGGGTAAACCCGATGGCTGGGAATACCGCGTTATCAAAGTCCGAGTATGCGCGGATTGTATACCTACCGTCAAGGGATATTTACCCCCTACGAAGCCGTTGCGCGGCCTGAACAATTCCCGGCCCGAAGCCCTGGGCCAAGCTCCGCAGCGTGGGAGTCTGCGTTCGATTTCCCCGCAACAAACTGCGATGCGCGTCCGCGTTTTTATGGCCAAGCGGCAGGAAGTATTGTGTGCCGCGGACTGGCTCCGTCAGCCGTCGCAACAACGTTTGCAGGTCCTGGTTGTTCTGGACAAAATCGATGTCGTCGGTGTTGACCACCAGCAGGTCGCTGGCCGTGTAGTGAAAGAAGAAATGCTCGTACGCCTGCACCACTTGCTCCAGATAACCGATGGAAATCATCTGTTCGTCCGCCAGGCCCTTGCGCAGGACGCGTCGGCGAAGCACCTGCGGCGAAGTTTGCAGGTAGATTACTAGGTCGGGCGTCGGCAACCGGTCGCGGAAATACTGGTACTGGCGGTTGTAGAGCGCCAGCTCGTCATCGCTCAGGTTCAGGCAGGCGAATAGCTTGTCCTTCTCGAAGATGTAGTCGGCGACGACAGGGACGCGCTCTTTCGCGCTGGCGTCCCGTTCCGCCGCCGCGGAGAGCTGCTCGTAACGGGCCATCAGAAACCACATCTGCGCGGAAAAGGCCGAGCCTTTCTCTTCGCGATAGAGGCGGCCCAGAAAAGGGTTCTGCTGCGGTTCCACGATGCAAGGCGCGCCAATTTTTTCCGCCAGTAGAGCGGCCAGCGTGGACTTGCCGGCGCGGATGGGACCTTCGATTGCGATGGAACGCGGAGCTTCAAATAAGTGGACCATATCTTCTCCTATATTTCGCTTTAGCGAATTAAATACGAAGATAACATCGGTGGCTCGACCGCACAAGCGCCCCACTGGATACTTTGCGAATACCCCCAGCCGCGCCTTACACTCGAACTCGCATGACTGCGCTCGAATTTTCTCCCGCGTTCACGGCTGAGCTGGCACTGGGAGCGGCCGCCGTACTGGCCGCCGGGGGCTACGCCTACGCAGGCCTGTGGCCGGAGTCGCAAATCTTTGGCCGCTGTGTTGTGGCAGCAAAAAATCCACGCCAGATTGCCCTGACCTACGACGATGGCCCGAACGACGCGGACACCTATCGCCTGCTGGAGGTGCTCGCAAAGCACAGCGTACGCGCGACATTTTTCATGATCGGACGCTTTGTTCGGCAGCGCCCGGAGATTGCCCGCGCGGTGGCCGCTGCCGGGCATTTGATTGGCAACCATACGATGACGCATCCCTTGCTGCTGGTGCGGCCGCCCAGCGTGGTCCGGCAGCAGATTGGAGACTGCAACGCCGCGCTGGAAGATGCACTGGGCGTGCCGGTGCGCTGGTTTCGTCCACCGCACGGCGGACGACGGCCCGATGTGCTGCGCATTGCACGCGAACTGGGCCTGGCTCCAGTGATGTGGAACGCCATGGGTTACGACTGGAAACGGACCACGCCGGAAGCGGTGGAAAAGAACATCCTGCGCGGCTTTGAAAAAAACCGGCGGCGCGGGTACGCGACGAATGCGCTGCTGCACGATGGCGGGCAGGCGGGCATCGGCCAGGATCGCAGGCATACTGTCGCCGCGACGGACAGACTTATCTCTGGTTGGAAAAATGATTTCGCCGCGCGCGGGGAAGTCGGCGAGTTCGTTACGCCGGAAGCATGGCTTTAGATGTGAAGTTTCAATAGGTTGTCCATTCGATCAAAACCGGAGAAGCTGATTGTGCGAACAATCCAGTTTCAAAGGGAGACCGAATGGACTACCACCAGAATGCCAGATTGATGGTTCATCAGCGAGAGCAATTGGCCAAAAAGTTCTTGCCGAGGGATGCACGTTGAAGCTGGCCACAGCCAAGTGGAGGAAGCCAGGTAGCGTCCAATCTTTTGTGCATGTATGGTCCGCCGCGTGAATGCAAGCGAAAAATGAAGGTGGCAGGTTGGTCTGCGCAAATGTATACGGCCTTTGTTGGAGTCTTGGACTCCTGGCCAGGATGGAATGCGCCGCGCTCCGCTCCTATTTAAACGTGCAGCCTTGTCAGGGCTTTTACACAAAGCAGGTTTTTCAGAGCGCCGGTTCGACCGTTGTGTCATCTCACTGTTCGCCAGCAGACCTGGCAAAAATCATAAAGCTCCCAGCAGTCGCTGGGCTGTGGATGTGGGAATCGCGTATGCGATTTCCAAGCCTGGCTTTAGCCAGGCGTCATCTGCAGGCCAGTCAAGGTGCAACTGCATTGGCCAGTACTGGAGGCCGGTATGGTTCATCCTTGGCGAGCACGGCCCAGGCCATGCGGGCCAGCTTGTTGGCCAGAGCGACGGTGACGATATTGTGGTGAGTGCGCGAGGTGAGTTGTGCCAGCCACGCACTCAGCCCGGAAGACTGTTTTGCCTGGAATCGCATCACAGCGCGTGCGCCTTGCACGAACAGCCTGCGCAAATAAGAGTTGCCGCGTTTGCTGATGCCCAGCAGTTTCTGCTTGCCGCCAGTGGAGTGTTCCCGCGGAACCAACCCCATCCAGGCGGCGAACTCACGCCCTTTATGGAAGGCCGCTCCGTTGCCGATGGCTGCGATCAATGCGGTTGCCGTAACCGGTCCGATGCCGGGGATGGCAATCAACCGTCGACAGGCGTCATTCTCCTGTGCCGTTTTTTCGATCGCCGCATCCGCCTCGCCGATCCGCAGGGTCAGTTGCTCCAGTTCCAGTTTCAGTTGGGCCAGCAGCAGGCGCAATGCGCCGGATAATCTGGCATCGGCATCTTCCAGTATCCCCGGCAAAGCTTGGTCCACATGCCTCCGTCCCTTGCGCAGCGTGATGCCGCGCTCGAGCAGCAAGCCGCGAATCTGGTTGACTACCGCCGTGCGGCGCATCACCCAGCGCTCGCGCACTCGATGCAGCGACTGCATGTCCAACTGGTCGTCGGTCTTGATCGGCACAAACCGCATCGATGGCCGCACGACGGCTTCGGCGATGGCTTCCGCATCGATATAGTCGCTCTTGTTCGTCTTCACGTACGGCTTTACATATTGAGCCGGCATCAGCCGTACATCATGGCCTTGTGCGCGCAATGCGCGTCCGAGAAAATGTGCTCCTCCGCAGGCTTCCATGCCAATAAAATCGACCTTCAGGTTCGCTGTGAAGTGCAACAGTTGCGTCCGCGAGAACTTCTTGGCCTGCCCGATGTTTTGTACCAGTTGGATAGTTAGTGTAGCGCAACGAGCGGGTTAGGTATCTCGCCGCAGTCGGGGGTGTGGAGAAGTGGAAAGCGCGTAGCGGTTTCCACTTCTCCATGCCCGGTGGTGTTTG
>DAHUZH010000105.1 GCA_027306695.1 Acidobacteriaceae bacterium | reverse complement strand
TACCGCTCTTCGGTAATCTCCATTAAGGACAAAACTACACGAACTGTATTGACGTAGTGTTAACACCCACCCAGTTTGCCTGTCGGTTTAGACCTGGAAGCTGGAAGTAAAAGCCGGAAGGGTCTGGACCATCAAGAGCTTCAGCGGCAATACTGTCAGTATGCCTTTGACAAATGCGACCAGAAGCGAAATCCAAAGATACCTTACCGGCGAACTGACAAGATATATCACGGAGAATGCGTCCGCAAAGCGCGCGCTGGATGAAAAGCCTTTTCATGCCAGGCTCCTGCCCGCGTTGTTCAAAGCAAACCTTTCGGAACGCTCGTTTTCAACCCGGTCCGGCACATGGTGGCAGCAGATCAGCCGCTTAATCGCGCGGCAGTATCACTTACAAGCCGAACTCCAATATCGAATTGTAGGTCAGATAAAACCTGCGGCCGCGCAACACATCGACGAAATCATCCGGCAGTTAAATATCGCCCGGCAAAGGGCGCCCATTAAAAAACTAGACATTTATGAGGTCTGCACCGTCCAATCTCCCGGCGGGGACACATTGACAGTTCAGGCCGATCTCTACGTTTTGACGCGCGAGCATCAGGAGATGTATTTCGAGATCAAAGGCGCAACGCCCAATAAAGACGCCAGCATGGCTGTAAAGCGGTTCATTTTGCGGAGTTCGGCGCTTCTCAAAGGGCGCGGCCTGCCGAGGCGTACGGCGCAACTGCCTACAACCCTTACGGAGACGGTCATCCATATTACGTGGAGCTATGCTCGGCAATTTCTTGAAATCGGCGAAGATTTGCTTGTTGGCCGTGAGTTTTGGGCGAAGATCGGCGATGACCAAACCTATGATGAACTGCTGGAAATCTCAGAGTCGGTCGGCAAACAGATAACGGAACAGATAGCAGCCATTCAATGACTTTCCGCAGCCGGGAACCCGACAGCACAGGTAATTCGACGGTGCTGGGGTTTAGTCGCTAAAGTTGCGTGGCTACGAAGCCGCACAGCCGTGCGGCCTCTTTTTGCAAATCGAGTGGCAAATTTCTCCAGTTCTGTCCTTCGTGCAGGAGTGCGTAGTATTTCAATCGGTCTTTTGGGAACTGCATAAAGTGGTGCTCCGCACCGTCCAGGTGATGGATGGCGTCATGCAATATCCTCCACGGTTTTCGTCCATGGAGTCCCTTTTCCTCATGAGTTGGCAGCATCCACGGAACATTTTCGTCCTCCCTGGAGGCAAAAAAGATTAGCCGCTCGCGAATTTGCGGCACTCCGTAGTTGGCGGTGTTGTAGAGAGTAAATGTTTTGCGATAGCCCACCTGTTCGAGAAGTCCCAAGATATGCAGCAATGCTTTGCCCGGGGGTTCTTCCTCGGTCAAGTCGGGGAAACCGTTGCCTCTTTCTACATGTGGCCGATGGAGCAAGGGAGCGGAAAGAAGCCCTCGGACGTTTTCAAAGATGGCATATTTGGGTCTTAATTCCCTAATCAGTTGGATAAAGTGGAGGAAGACATTTCCTCTATCGTCATTCAACCCGAGCCGTCGGCCAGCGGTGGAAAATGCCTGACATCCCGACCTCTACTTTGCACGCGAGCGGCTTGCGATTTTTGTCGATGGCTGTTTTTGGCACGGATGCAAACGCTGTGGCCACATCCCCAAAAGCAACTCCAGTTTTTGGGCGCTAAAAATAAAACGCAATAAAGAGCGGGACAGGTCGAACCGCAGAAAATTGATCTCGGACGGGATGACGGTCCTGCGGTTTTGGGAACATCAACTGGCGGAAGACCTTGAAGCCTGTGTCGCTAGCGTTGCAAAGAATTTATCTACTGCCACGAATAAAGCCCGCACCAAGGCGGTCAGTTCATAGGGACATCTTCACTGTTTGGTCGCGGCCGTCGTCGCCGCTGCTGGTGGTTTTGTCAGCGGCTGAATGATCTGATCGAGCAAATCCGGCTGGTCGCTGACCCGCTCCAGATGCGGGTAACGCTCTCCGCCGTGATAGTCCAGACGCACCACCTGGAATTCATCCGTATTCGACACGATCAATTCAATCGGGTCTTGGCTGGTCTTCGCGGTGCGCAGCGCGGCCTTCATTCTCGCGACGGTAAAGGCCATATTATCGACCGCGACGATCTTCTCTCCTGGCCCCAGTCCAGCTTGATAGGCGAGCGAATGCATCAGCACATCGAGGATGGAGCCGGTACTGCCGATCCGCAGGCCGAGCGAGGCGATTGCGTCCACTCCACCATTTCGGACCAGCATGGCTTTTTCAAAGTCTGTTGGCTGCTCCGTATATGTCAGCCGGTAGCCTCCGTGCTCGATGCCGCCCAGCGGAGCGTGGGCCGCATGAGAATCGAGACGCTCCGTCAGAAAGCCGCGCCAGTCGTAGGGGACAACCTTGTTCAACGTGGCCACAAGATCGTCGAAGTTATATGGCAACGTAATTGGCCCCGTATTGCCGCCGACGCCGAGAAATAAAGCCGCAAAATCGTTCAGGGATTTTTGGTTGTGCGTCAGGTTGCGGATCGTCGTGTCCGCGTCCAGCCAGATCAGTTCGCCTTCCGGGTAATAATCCTGGCCCAGCCGCCAGGTGCTCCACCAGGTGCTGCCTCCGCGCAGAATCTGCGCCGCAACGGCCGTGTCCTCCACATTGCGCCAGGTCCGTCCGGGGCGGTTGTCCATCAAAAATGCGTCGAATGCCAACTGCTCCCGATATTGCTCTGGAGTCCACAGTCCGCTGCGCGCCGCCAGCACGCCGCCCCAGTACTGCGTCATGCCTTCATACACCCACAGCAGGTCGCCGCGCATGGGAGTTTTGAAGTCGGGCGTCGCCAGTCCAATGGGCCGCCGATATTTTCCATTCCAGGAATGCGTGTATTCGTGCGAAAGCAAATCGCCATTCAGCAGAGCCAATTGCGGATCGGAGAAGCCATGCTCTTCCACGCCGTTGTCGCTGGACTGGTGGTGTTCCAGACCCTCGCCGCGGATTTGGTCGCTCAGGCTCAGCAGAAAATGATAGGTCGTGTAATGGCGCGATCGGTAAAGCGCGCCTGCTTCGTGGACGAGCTGCGTAACGGCGGCGAGCATCGCCGGTTTCAGTTCCAGGTCCTCCGGCGCATCGGCGGCGACATCCAGATAATGGTTGGGCGTCACTCCGGGCGCGAGAGGAAATTCGCGGAAATAGCGGCCCATGATGATCGGCGAATCGACCAGTTGCGCGACGGAAACGGTGGCGAAGGACGCATCGTTGCTGGCGGAAGAATTGGTGCTGCCGTCCGATGCCGGACGCGATGCGCCTGTGCCCGGCCCTTGTCCGGCGAATGTCAGCGCGGTGCCGAAGCCCCATCCGGCGGGCAACGTCATCGACGGCGTAATCGAAATGTCACGCACTGGAATTCCCGCCGGGTACATCACAACGGAGTTCCACTCGACCACGGCGAGGTTCTTGCTGGTCGACCGATCTTCTCCAGCACCGGTCGCTCCCGGCGCGACGAGAAAGTCGAAATTGACATCCAGCGTGCTCGCGCCCTTCGGCACATCGACGTGGACGCCATACATGTCCACCTCATCGCGCCGCCACGGCAGCGTCTGGCCATTGGCGCGGATAAACAGGCCCGCAACATTGTCGATCGGCCCGGTCGGGCGATGGTTTCCCGGAATCCATTCGGGGTATTCGAGCGTCATCGCGCCCGCCGTCGCCGGAACTTGTTCTTGAACGTGAAGGATATGGCGCGGCGCGTCCGTCATATCGACATGCAGCAGAATGGGCGTGCTTGGAGTTGCCGCAGGCGGCTGGATGGGCTGCTTCTTCTTCGCAGCGTTGGCGGGGGCGACGCTGGCCAGCAGCACAGCCATGGCGAGCAATAAAGAAAGAGAAGGGAAGGCCGAGCTACGCGGGCAGGCAGAGCAACGTTGCAACGGAAGGCGAGTATGCATGGGAAATATCATCGCACGCCGGGCGAGTGTTTGACTCGATTTTCGCGCATCGTTCGAGGGCCAGCTTCCGAACAGCCGCCAGATGGGAGAGAACCATAGGCCCCGCAAGACCGCGTCCTGCATTTTCATCACCCGCTCCACTGCGGACTTCGGATAGCTCTCCACGCTTGATTGCATGGAACCATCCTCGCCGCCCGCTATGCGGACACTTCACTTGCCACCACCACCGGACATATCATCTGCTAACGACACTTCCCCGCTTACTGTCTTGCACTGCAAACAGTTTGGGGCTATGATTCGGAAATCAAAACTGGTTATAACCAGAGGAGGCGGCTATGGCCGCAGACCCGGTGCGCAGCCTGAATTTGAGAACTGTCCTGTGCTTGTGCATCGCCTCACTGCTCTGTTGCTGTGCGTCCGCCTTTGCTAAAACGCACCCGATATTTCAATCCGCCAAAGTCATCTCGCAGAACATCGGTTCCTATAACGCCGGGGCCGCCGCAATGCCCATCGGAACGATGGTGGTTGGCGTGCCTATCGTGCGGACTTCCGACATCGTCGTCATTGAGACATCCACACAGCGAATGACATGGTCCGAGTACATCAAAGGCCGCCGAGGAGCCGTGATTCTTCCGGTGAATGGGGCCATCCAGTTCTACCAAGACGGCAAATGGTTCGTCGTGCTGGATGCCAACAAAAAGAAACACAAATTCTCGCTCGTCCACTTAGAGGCCATTAATAACCCCTACTGAAATCCGCTCACAGAGGCTCTTTGGGACTCCAGCAGGACTCCCAGAAAAGAGGCGCTCTCAGTGGTCGCATGAATGTTGCCGACTCGTGCGATTTCCATTTTCTGTATAGAATTCACAACTGGTTAGTAATTCGCGGAGGCAGTTATGTCCTTGAACCCTGTCCGCATTGGAAGTCTGAGAACTGTTACGTACCTCTGCATCCTCGCGGCCCTCGCCAGTGGTTGCGTCCTGGCCCAATCTCAGGTGCAGCCGAATCACGGTGCCGCCTCGAAGACCTGGCCCTATAGCGGACCCATCTTTGGTAACGTCGGCGCATGGTGGATGAACGTCCTGAATGTAAACGAGAAGGCTGCATTCCTGGACGGGTATCAGATGGCCATGGCACAAGGCCTTTCGCGGATCGAAGCGACCTGTAAAGTTCTCCAAGATGGCGTGAAGCCTTCAAGTGACCAACAGGCGTTTTTGAATCAGATGAATGCTGTGATCGGCGTATGCGGACAGGTCAGCGACTTTGCGGGCTTTGAGAAGATCACACCCAAAGACCTCGATGATTTCTACTCAGACCCAATAAACCAGTTCATCGTGCTGGATTGGTCGATGGGGTATCTGCGCGATAAGGCAACCGGCAGAAAGACAGAGGGGCAGTTACTAGACGCCTTGAAGGCGGAGCAGAAGGAAGTACACGATTGCAGCAAATATCCGCATATTTGCAAGGTGGGAATGGAAGAATCTGGCCCTGCAAAGTGAGTTACTCATAGCCATGGCCGGGCAAAAGGCGGAAATCCTCGAAATCCCCTCCCGTCGCCGACCGCACCTTCAAAGGGAATCTCTATGGGTTTGATGACAAACAGTGGGGACTCCTCCGACTCGCGTCCCAGTCTGCCGTATCACTTGTCTTCTGAATCTCGGCGAATCGGCCCTCCAGAGCCGCAAACCAAAACACCCTGTCAAACCGAAAAGGGATGCGCCAAGCCTCTACGTCGCGAGGAATTAGCATGCTCCGCGCCACTGTCACACCAGTGTAAAGCAGAAGCCACAGCTCCGCGCAATCGGGCAAATTCGAGCGGTAGGTCTCAACGAGTTTGTCCTTCGCGGCTATGCGGGCTTCGACTTGAGGACGAATCTCAGCCAAGGTCACACCGCCGCTTTCGCCGCTCCACCAATCGCCGGAATGATCTACCTCGATAAGGACCGAATCGAAACCTTCTGGGGCTTCCCCGTACCTGAAAATCGAAGTCGGATTTGCACGAGGTGCATTCGCATGGACGAATTCTGACAGCGTGCGTGCCATTTCGTGCTTACTGCGCTTCATGCCCCTTGTCTTCGTGAAGTAAACACTCACATGGACAGGGTTAGCATCCGGCTCACCGTAGTAGTCCCTTCGGGCTGTTTCGATGATTTCTCTGTGAAATGACTCCTCGGCAACCGGAAGTATACCGTTGTTGCTGCTAGCTGGCCGCAGAACCTCGCTCAGCTCAATCCCCAATGCCCCGTTTGTGGTCTGAAACCTGAAATCAGGTTCCTCGGCGGGCGATTCGCCGGAAGGTATGGGCGCGCCCGCGTTCCTGGCTGCCGCGAGGAACCACGATTCAATTCTCTTTTGCTCGTCAATGCTTCTGGGCATTAGATTCTGTCTCCAGATTAATATCTTCGTCCACTTGTCCTCAAGCGGCAGTCGATTCCTTAGCCTTACAAATCCGTTAGATTCTAGTTGAGGGGGCTCCCCGACCTGGTCCGCGCCGAAGGTCCCTAAAGAAGATTCCTCGGCGCTCATTCCATCTCAAGCCACTGTTTTACTGCCTTGGCATCGGTTTCCTGAAATTGTTTCACTTCCTGGGTGTGTTCCTCACAGAGCGCAACAGGGTAATCGCTGTCCACGTCTGTGCGAATCAGATCAGTGAATCGCAGCGTGTTGGCGGCTTCTCTTGCGCACCCTCTTTTTCCACATTTTGGCATCTCTTAATTTCCTCAAAGCATGATCGACAGCCAGAACGATTGAATCATACCCACTTCCCAGCCCCGAGCCGAGGAGCCGCTGACCGCTGACGCAGGCTTTCGGCGCTCCGTGGCTTCACTGGGGTAAGATAACCGAGGACTGCCGATAGTTCGTAAAATGGAGGCGGTGATGCCGGACAATCCCGGCATCCGTTGCTTTTACCGCCCTGACGTACACACACACACATTCTAATTGGAGCCAAGGTCGTGACACTCGACCAGAAAATTCAAATCTGGATTGCTATCGGCTCATGGCTTGCGGGAGTTGGAACGATTGCCGCGACCGTTGCAGCTCTGTACCTGGCAAGGCCCAACCGCTAGGCAAACGTTCTTTGCCGGGTATATCGTAATTAGTCGCCCAGAACAACCTTGGCGCACATGGAAATATCCCTGAGAGGTGAACGCGATGGCAACTGCCACCAAACAACCGCTGGCCACGGCGGCCAAAGACTTTCTCCCGCTGAACGGGACCGACTACGTGGAGTTTTACGTCGGCAATGCGCGGCAGGCGGCGTACTTTTATCGCGCCGCGTTTGGCATGAAGCTGGTTGCCTACGCCGGGCCGGAGACGGGCCTGCGCGACCGCGCCTCCTATGTCGTCCAGCAGGACAAAATTCGTCTGGTGCTGACGACTCCGCTGCGCCCCGGCAACGCCATTGCGGACCATATCGCCAAGCATGGCGACGGCGTGAAGGACATCGCGCTGTGGGTGGACGACGCGGTCTCCGCCTGGCGCGAGACGACGCGGCGCGGGGCGCGCAGCGTGCGCGAACCGTGGGTGCTGAAAGACGACCACGGCACGGTGCGCATGGCTTCGATCGCCACCTATGGCGACACCGTGCATACTTTCGTCGAGCGCGCGGATTACAACGGCCCGTTTCTGCCCGGCTTTGAAGCTGTGGAGCAGGACAACGTGGTGCGTCCGGTGGGGCTGAAATATATCGACCACGTTGTCGGCAACGTCGGATGGAACGAGATGAACGCATTCGTCGATTTCTATCGCGATGTGATGGGCTTCGAGATGTTCCAGAGCTTCGACGACAAGGACATTTCGACGGAATACTCCGCGCTGATGTCGAAGGTGATGTCGAACGGCAATGGCCGGGTGAAGTTTCCCATCAATGAACCGGCGGAGGGCCGCAAAAAGTCGCAGATTGAAGAGTATCTGGAGTTCAACAACGGCCCCGGCGCGCAGCATCTCGCGCTTGCGACCGATGACATTCTGACCACAGTGACGAAGCTGTGCGAACAGGGCGTGGAGTTTCTTCGCGTGCCGGAAACCTACTACGCCGAACTGGAATCGCGAGTCGGCAAGATCGACGAGTCGATGGAGGACCTGAAGCGGCTGAACCTTCTGGTGGACCGCGACGACGAAGGCTATCTGCTGCAAATCTTCACGCGCCCGGTGGAAGACCGCCCGACCGTGTTCTTTGAAATCATCCAGCGCAAAGGCGGACGCAGCTTCGGCAAAGGCAACTTCAAGGCGCTGTTTGAGGCCATTGAGCGCGAGCAGGGCCTACGCGGCAACCTGTAAATGCAGAGGCATGAGGCCGTGTGTCTTTGCAGCGCGCACATTGCGGTCCTTCATCGGAGAGATTGAAAATATAGGCGCACTGCGCAATCGCGTACTGCGTCCAACAGAATGAGAGTTGCCGAAGGTCGTCGGCGAAGGAGCACGATATGTATCCGCTCAAAAAAGGCAAGACCACCACGCAGGCTCACGTCGGACTGCCGGAAGGCACGTTCGAGGAGGAGCATGGGCGCAAAGGTTTTTATGGCAAAGCAAGCCACCTATATCATGCGCATCCACCGACCGGCTGGATTCGTTTTGAGGGCAAGCTGCGGCCGCATCTTTTCGATCTGAATAAGCTGGAGCCGACCGACCTGCGAGACGCGCAGGGCGAGCCGATTGCATTCCTCGGCAATGACGAAATCCAGGTGTACGTCTCGCGCCGCTCGAAGGCAATGCCGTTTTATTTTCGCAACGCCGACGGCGACGAGATGTATTTCGTCCATCGCGGGAGCGGCGTGATCGAGACCGACTTCGGCCCGCTGACCTATGAGAAAGGGGATTACATCAATCTGCCGCGAGCGATGACGTACCGTGTCGTACCAGACACGGACGACAATTTTTTCCTGATCTTTCAGTCGAAGTCGGAGTTTGAGCAGCCGGACAAGGGCCTGCTCGGCCAGCACGCGCTGTATGATCCGGCGGCCATCACCACGCCGGAGCCATCGCCCTATCTGGATGACACCCGCGAATGGGAAATTCGCATCAAAAATGAGAACGAGTATTCCAAGGTCTTCTATCCTTTCAATCCCATCGATGTTGTTGGCTGGAAGGGCGATTTGACGGCGTGGAAGATCAATCTGCGCGACATTCGCCCGGTGATGAGTCATCGCGCGCACTTGCCGCCCAGCGCACACACAACGTTTGTGACGCAAGGCGCGGTAGTGTGCAGCTTTCTGCCGCGACCGCTGGAGCAAGACCCGCAAGCGCTGCGCGTGCCCTTCTTCCATCGCAATACGGATTACGACGAATTCATCTTTTATCATGATGGAGATTTTTTCAGCCGCGACAATGTCAAGGCCGGGTACGCGACGTTGCATCCGCGCGGCATTCATCATGGGCCGCACCCGAAGGCACTGGCCAGCCAGACCAAGAAGACCTTTACGGATGAGTCCGCTGTAATGCTCGATGGGCTGAATCCCATCCATGTGCTGCCAGCGGGAGAGCGCGTGGAATGGGCGGATTACTGGGCGAGCTGGGGCGCGAAGGACCACGCGAAGCTGGAGCCGGTCGGATGAGTGAAGGCATCTCGCCGACGGCGATGAGAACCTTGAACCCGTCAGAACAGACACCGCAGGAGACGTACAAGCTGTTGGTTGGCTCGGTGGTTCCGAGGCCAATTGCGTTTGTATCGTCGATGGACGCGCAGGGCGTGCGCAATCTGGCGCCGTTCAGCTTTTTCACCGTGGCCAGCGCCAATCCTCCGATCGTTTGTTTCTGCCCGATGGTGCGCGGCGCGAACAATAACAATTTGCAATCCACGAAAGACACGCTGCGCAATATCATCGCCACGCGCGAATTTGTGGTTAACATCGTTTCAGAAGAATTTGCCGCGCAGATGAACGCCTGTTCCGCCGATTTGCCGCCGGACGTCGATGAGTTTGAAGTTTCCGGTTTGACGCCGCTCGATAGCGAACTGGTGCGGCCGCCGCGCGTTGCGGAGTCGTACATCCAGATGGAGTGCCGACTGGAGCAGATCGTCCACGTCAGCACGGAGTCGCTGGGCGGTAGCCTGGTGCTGGGCGAAATCTTGCGTTTCCATGTGCGAGAAGCGCTGCTCGACAATTTTCGCATTGACCCTGACAAACTCCACGCGATTGGCCGCATGGCTGGTTCCACCTACGCGCGCACTACCGACCGCTTTGAGATGGAGCGGCCGAAATAGTTTCTTCTACGCGCTGTCGTTAAGGCCTCTTCTTCTCATCCGCGCACAGAGGAACCGCCTGCACTGTGGGAAGCTCGCCAATAATATGCAAAAATTAGAGAGTTGACTCTCATGCCCATTCCAAATCTTCCCGAATCGCAGCCCAATTCTGAAGTCGATGAGTCCTTCGACGATCTACTTTCCCAATACGAAAAGAGCCATGCGCGCAGCGCGGAGGATGGCGGAAAGCAGCTTCAAGGCACGGTGATTGCCATCTCCGCCGAGTCCGTCCTTCTCGACATTGGTTTCAAGGTGGAAGGCGTTCTGCCACTGAAGTTATTTCAGGATGCCGGTGAAACAGTCCATCCCGGCGACACGTTTCCTGTTTCCGCGCAAGGCAGAAATGAAGAGGGCTATTACACGCTTTCCCGCTTCAAGGTCGCGCAGCCTAAGGATTGGACGTCGCTGGAACGGGCCTTTGCGGACAAGTCGACTATCGCAGGAACGGTGACGGCGGTAGTGAAGGGTGGCTTGAACGTGGATGTCGGCGTGCGCGCGTTTATGCCTGCTTCTCGCAGCGGAGCGCATGATGCCGCTGAGATGGAGAAATTAGTTGGACAGGAAATCCGCTGCCGCATCCTGAAGCTGGAAGTGGAGGAGGAAGACGTGGTGGTGGACCGCCGCGTTGTGATGGAAGAGGAAGCCGTTTCCACAAAGGAGCGCCGCTATGCAGAAGTGAAGGAAGGCGACACAGTCCGCGGGGAAGTGCGCAGCCTCACCGACTACGGCGCTTTTGTCGATCTGGGCGGTGTCGATGGTTTGCTGCATGTCAGCGACATCGCGTGGGGCCGCGTCAACAAGCCAGCAGATGTATTGTCGCTGGGCCAGCAGATCGAAGTAAAAATTCTCAAGATAGATACGGAGAAGCGGCGTATCGCGCTGGGCATGAAGCAGCTTCAGCCACACCCGTGGGACTCTCTGGCTGAAAAATATAAAACTGGCGAGCGCGTACGCGGTACAGTGACGCGCGTTGTAGAGTTTGGAGCGTTCGTAGAACTGGAGCCTGGGATTGAGGGCCTGATTCATCTTTCCGAAATGTCCTGGGCGAAAAAGGTGCGCAAGGCTGGCGATCTGCTAAAACCTGGAGAGACGGTCGAGGCGGTCGTGCTGGCGATGAACGCGGACGAACGCCGCATCTCTCTGGGACTCAAGCAGGCTTTGGGCGATCCATGGGCCGATGTTGCGCAGCGGTTTGCAGTGGGTTCAGTGGTGGAAGGTCCAATCACCAGCATCACGAAGTTCGGTGCGTTCGTGCAGCTTTCCGAGGGCGTCGAGGGCATGATTCACGTCAGCGAAATCAGCGCTGAGAAACATATCCAGCATCCGCAGGATGTGTTGAAGCTCGGCCAGACAGTCAAGGCCCAGGTGCTCGAAATCGACCCAGTAAAACGGCAATTTCGACTGAGCATTAAGCAGATGATTCCCACCAGCTTGGAAGAATATATCGCCGAACATAAGGAAGGCGATCCAGTCACCGGGCGCGTCCTGGATACTTCAAATGAACGCGCGCGCGTGGAACTGGGCGAGGGAATTCAGGCCATGTGCCGTATGACTGCCGAAAGTTCTGCTGCAAGCCCTCTGCATGCCGAATCTCTATCCGAATCGAAGCCCGACTTGTCTTCGCTGAGCGCCATGTTGAAGGCCCGCTGGAAAGACGGCGCTCCCAGCCGCGTGTCCAAGCCGGAGGCGTTACAGGCCGGGCAGATTCGCAGTTTCCGAATAGCAAAGCTGGATGCGGCCAGCAAACAAATTGAATTGCAGTTGGCCTAACAGCCCAGAGATTGATTTCCGCTGTGGTACTCTCCCGGTCATGGTGGTTTCTAAAAACGATACGTTGACGAAGCCAAAGCACAAAGGGAAACAGAGAGGCAGTCAAAGCACGCTGACCATGCGTGTGGTGGAACAGCTTCGCGAAATGATCCAGAAAGGCGAACTTCAACCGGGCGCGAGACTTCCCGCCGAGCGGGAACTTGCGCTCAAATTGAAAGTCAGCCGCGCCAGTCTTCGCGCAGGAATCGGTTTTCTTTCCGCTATGGGCGTGTTGCAGTCGCGGCACGGCTCGGGCACGTTCATTGCGGAAGGCCCTCCTGCTTTTGACGCCAGTATGCTCCAGGTAATGGGGTCTCTGCATGGCTATCAGCCTATGCAAATGTTTGAAGCTCGCTTCGTGATTGAGCAGAGCCTGGCTGGTTTCGCTGCGGAACGCGCTACGGAACAACACTTGACTATAATAGCGGAAGAAATTGTGGAGATGTAAGCCTCGCTCGCCGATCCCCAGGAATACTTGATCCATGATGTTCGATTCCATCGAACGCTGGCTGCTGCGGCCGCGAATCCAATCCTGACTGCGCTTATGGAGACCGTGACGGCAGCGCTCTATGACCGTCGAAGAGAAACGGTGGAATTCGCGCTAGACCTCAAGGAATCCGCAGAGATGCATCGTGATATTTATCGCGCGATCCGCAATCGAGATGCCGAGCAGGCCAGAAAAACGATGGCGCTCCATCTCAGTAAAGCGAAGTCCGCGCAGGCGCGCGAGGCATTGCCCGCCAAAGACAAGCGCTCGAGAATATCCCGCAGCGTGGCTCTGCGCCAGTCCAAGCCGAAGTAGCTGCCAACGGTTTCCACTCCAGTTTTCGCACGTACGTCTTTGTGCCCATGTGACGATTGGTTCGACCAATTTATTGGAATTTGCGTGGGCTTGAAACCGTCGGATGTTCCATCACTGCGATACTATTTTCGGCAGGGCAGACGCATCTTAATTGCTATATGCGGAGCGTGTTAGCTGAGATGAGATGGGGAGATGGACAGTCCCCTAAGAAATTTTGCCGAGTTGCGCGATCCGCGGGTGGAGCGGACGCGGGAGCATTTGCTGGAAGAGATACTTTTAATGGCCATCGCGGCGATCCTGAGCGTCGCCGAGGGATGGAATGAGATCGAGGACTATGCCCAGTCCAAGGTGGAATGGTTCAAGAGCTTCCTGCGGCTGCCCGGGGGCATCCCGTCCCACGATACTTTCAACCGGGTGTTCGCGGCGCTGGACCCCGAGGAAATGGAAAAGGGCTTTGTGGC
>DAHUZH010000104.1 GCA_027306695.1 Acidobacteriaceae bacterium | reverse complement strand
ATTGTGAAGGAGAAGCGCCGGATATCGCCCGATACGGCATTGCGTCTGGCGCGTTTCTTTAAGATGTCGCCTGAATTCTGGCTCAATCTCCAGACCCACTATGAACTTGCGCTGGTGGAACGTGAATCGCTGCGCGCCATTGAGCGCGAGGTCTTTCCTTGTGAAAAGCTCAGCGCCTGAAGCGGTCTTCCATCTGTCCGCGATCAACATCTCACCAATGGAACATGGTCCCATCCAGCTTGCGGTTGATGGGCAGATAGGCGCGGTCGTACGGATATTTTGCCGCCAGCGTTTCGTCCAGATCGACGCCCAGGCCGGGACCATCGCCGGGATGCAGATAACCTTTGCCGTCGTAGCTGTAGGTGTGGGGGAAGACCGCGTCCGTCTCCGGCGTGTGGCGCATGTACTCCTGAATGCCGAAGTTGGGCACGGAGATGCCGAAGTGGAGCGCGGCGGCCATCGATACCGGAGAAAGATCGGTGGCGCCGTGGCAGCCTGTCTGCACATGATAGATGGCGGCAAAGTCGGCAATCTTTCTTAAATGCGTCAACCCGCCAGCATGCACCACGGTCGCGCGGATGTAGTCGATGAGCTGCTCGCGCAGCAGGTGCTCCGCGTCCCAAATGGTGTTGAAGACCTCGCCGAGCGCAATGGGCGTGATGGTGTGCTGGCGGATGAGGCGAAAGCCCTCCTGCAACTCCGCAGGGACCGGGTCTTCCAGCCAGAAAAGATGATAGGGTTCGAGCGACTTGCCCAACCGCCCAGCTTCAATCGGCGTCAGCCGGTGGTGTGCGTCGTGCAGCAGATGAAGGTCATGGCCGAAGCGCAGGCGGAGCTGCTCAAATAGCTGCGGCACATGGAAGAGATATTTTTCCGTGGACCAGACGTTCTCCACCGGCAGCCCCTTTTCAGCAGGCTCGTAATACATTTTGTCTTTCGACACGCCATAGGTGGAAGGCAGGCCGGGAATACCAGTCTGCGCGCGCACCGCGAGATAGCCCATCTCCACGTAATGCGCCACTTCGTCGGAGGTCTCCTCAATGTCGCGGCCATTCGCGTGGCCGTAGACCATCACGCCGCTGCGGCTGCGTCCGCCGAGCAGGTTGTAGACCGGCGTGTTCAGCGCTTTGCCCTTAATGTCCCAAAGCGCCATGTCGATGGCGGCGATGGCCGTCATCGTGACCGGCCCGCGCCTCCAATACGCTCCACGATAAAAATAGTGCCAGATGTCTTCGGTCTGAAAAGGGTCGCGGCCAATCAAACACGGCAGAAGATGGTCGGTGAGATAGCTGGCCACGGCCAGCTCGCGTCCGTTGAGCGTGGCGTCGCCCAGGCCATAGATGCCTTCGTCGGTCTCAATCTTCAGCGTGATGAAGTTGCGTCCGGGGCAGGTGACGTTCACGGTAGCGCGAATAATTTTCATTGGATGGATTCTCCTGATGGGACCTTGTTCGATGCAGCCCGTCTTCAAATAAGAGCAACGCCCGCAGGGGCCTGCTTGGCTCCACGTTTGCGGCCAGGTGTTGCCAGGCTGGAAGCTTGCAGTCCTAGTTGCTCCGAGATGCGCTGGCAGGCCAGGCGCAGCCCACGGGCAATTTCCTGTTCACGGGTTAGGATACGGCGTACCGGCCCGGATACGCTGATCGCTGCGATGGGGATGTTATTTGCGTCCTGGATGGAAGCTCCAATGCAGGCCACACCCGGTTCATTCTCCTCATTGTCGAGGGCGTAGCCGCAGACGCAAATTCCTTCCATCTCGTCCAGCAGAGAACGCGGGATGGAGCGCCCGGCCAGTAGTTCCGGTGTCGATTCTTTAGCCAGCCTTGCCAGGATTGCTTTGCCCATGGCTGTGCTGGCAACCGGCATGCGGCTGCCGATCATCGCGGACATGCGAAAGGGGCGCTGGCTTTCCACCAGATCGATATAAAGGACCTCGCTGTTGTAAATCACGCCAAGATTCACGGTTTCGTTGAACTGATCCCGCAAGCGCACCAGGTGAGGATGCGCGATCTCTCGCACATCCCGGCGCGTGCCGGCAGCGTGATCGAAGGGGCGCGAGCCAAGCCGGTAACTCTGGCCTTCTGCGGTGCGTTCGACATATTTGCGGCTGGCCAGCGTATGCAGCAGCCGAAAGCAGCGGCTCTTGTTCAGGCCGGTGCGCAGGCTGATTTCATGAAGACTCAACTCGGTTGAGCCGTTGAAGACTTCAAGGACGTCCAGTGCGCGCAGCACCGCTTCCACAATATAAGGGTCGTCCGTGGTTCGAGGGGTTCTCATTCGATCTCCGCAGCGCGCATTCTTCATGGTTGCGCCAGTTAAACTGTGTTCCGACTTATTTGTTTCCCGCACGAAACTCCTGCACGATGCCAATATACTTCCGTGCATTCTCGGTAATGATCTCGGTGCGTCCTTCTGCGGCGGCCTTGGCATCGACCAGATCGCTGCCCACGCCGAGCGCAAACGCTCCGGCTGAAAGAAATTCCGCAGCCGTGCTGAGCGAGACGCCGCCGGTAGGAATCAGTTGAATCTGCGGCAGCGGTCCCTGTAGCGCTTTCAGATATTTCGCGCCGCCAAGCGCGCTGCACGGAAATACCTTCACGACATCCGCGCCAGCCTGCCATGCGGTGACGATCTCGGTCGGCGTCAACGCTCCGGGCATTACAGGCGCGCTGTAACGACGGCACAGTTCAATAGTCCGCACATCAAGCGCAGGGCTGACGATAAACTGCGCGCCCGCCAGCAGACAACTGCGCGCCGTCTCCGCGTCGAGTACCGTGCCAGCGCCCACCAATAATTTTTCACCGTGATGATGAACAAGTTGCTCGATCACCTGGATCGCGCCGGGTACGGTCATGGTGACTTCCAGCACCGTCACGCCACCGGCGATGATCGCATCGGCAATTATCAGCGCCTCCTTTGCGGAGGTGGCGCGCAACACCGGAACCAGGCCAATTTTGTGGATGCGTTCGATGATCTTTATCTTGTTCATGAATTTTTCTCCTTGTTCGATCTCGTTGCTTTGTCGCACATGAACTATCGCACCACCCGCGCGCTCGCGCCGCGCATCAATCGCTCAACTTCACTCAAGGTCGCCATCGTTGTGTCGCCGGGAGTCGTCATCGCCAGCGCCCCATGCGCGCATCCGCAATCGACCGCCCACTGCGGACCTTTTTCGCTCAGCAGGCCGTAGATGAGGCCGGAAGCGAAGGAATCGCCGCCACCGACGCGATCAAGAATTTCCAGGTCCGGCATGGGGCGCGCTTCATAAAATTCGCCGTCGTAATAACAGATCGCTCCCCAGTCGTTGCGGGTGGCCGTCTTGGCGTGGCGCAGCGTCGTGCCAACTACGCGGAAGTTGGGATACTCGGCGACCGCGCGCTGAATCATGGCGCGAAAATGCGCTATGTCCAGCTCGGCGAGATCATCGCCGACGCCTTCGATTTCAAAACCAAGCGCGGCGGAGAAGTCCTCTTCATTACCGAGCATCACATCGACCAGCCCGGCGAGTTCGCGATTCACTTCGCAGGCCCGCTTCTTGCCGCCAATAGATTTCCAGAGCGAGTCGCGATAGTTCAGGTCGTAAGAAATGATGACGCCATGTTTGTGGGCCGATTCCATGGCCTCGCGCGCGACCAGCGGAGCGGTTTCGGACAGCGCGCAGAAGATTCCGCCGGTGTGAAACCAGCGCGCGCCTTCTTGGCCGAAGATTTCCTCCCAGTCGATCGTGCCCGGCTTCAACTGCGCGATTGCAGTGTGGCCGCGGTCCGAGCAGCCCAGCGCCGCGCGCACGCCGAAGCCGCGCTCGGTAAAGTTCAGTCCATTGCGGACGGTGCGCCCCACGCCGTCGTACGGCGTCCAGTGGAGGTGAGATAGATCGACGCCGCCCTGGAGCATCAAGTCTTCCACCAGGCGGCCCACCGGGTTGTCGGCCAGCGCGGTCACAATTGAAGTGCGCAGATTGAAGCAGCGCCGCAACCCCCGCGCCACGTTATATTCGCCGCCGCCTTCCCACACGCGGAAATTGCGCGCCGTCGCCACACGCTCCTCGCCCGGATCGAGCCGCAACATCACTTCGCCCAGGCTGACCTGGTCCCACCGGCACTCCTCGCGAGGCCGAAGCTGGAGTTTTTTCGTCTGAGCCATAATTTTTTCTCCGCATTTCTTTGCATTGTTTCTTGAAATTATTCTGTGGTCACTCCGACCCGTGGCAGTCCGGGAGCCAGCAGTTGCAACAACCCAAACGCAAGCAAATAGGCCATCCCCGAAAATAGAAATAGCGGGATGTAGCTGCCCGTCCATTGCAAAACCAGCCCCGCAGTGGTCGCTAGCAATACGCCGCCGACGGAACCCGCCATGCCGCCTACTCCCACCACTGTTCCGACCGCGCTGGCAGGAAACATATCGGACGCGGTGGTGAACAAATTGCAAGACCATGCCTGATGCGCGGCCGCAGCCAGGCTGACAACGGCCACGGCGACCCATTCATGCTTCGCATAGCCCGCCAGCATGACCGGTAGCACGCACACCGCGCTCAGCAGCATGGGCGTCAGCCGCGCCCGCGCGGGCACAAAGCCGTGCCGCACCAAAAATGCAGGCAGCCATCCGCCAGCAACGCTTCCGACATCGGACACAATGTAGACGGTGACGAGCGGCGCTCCCAACTGGCTGAGGCCCAGGTGATAGCGCGTGTCCAGAAATTTCGGCAGCCAGAAGAGATAAAACCACCAGACAGGGTCGGTGAGAAACTTGGCCAGCACAAATCCCCAGGTCTGCCGCAGCTTTAGCAGCAGCCGCCAGGAAGGCGCGACTTCGCCGGTCTCCACATCGTCGGCAACCTGCCCGGCGCGGATGTAGGCATATTCGGCGCTGGACAGCTTTGGATTTCGCTCAGGTGGCTGATAGCTCGTCCACCACCAGGCAAGCCACACCAGTCCCAGCGCGCCGGTAAACAAAAACGCAGACCGCCAGCCATAATGGACGGCGATGAAGGGAATCAGGAGGGGCGCAAGAATTGCGCCGAGATTGCTGCCTGCGTTGAAGATTCCAGTCGCGAAGGAGCGTTCTTGCTGCGGGAACCATTCGGCGGTCGTTTTAATGGCCGCGGGAAAATTTCCGCCCTCACCCAGGCCCAACAGGAAGCGGCAAATGCCAAAGCCGAGCGCGGTGCTGACCAGCGCATGCGCCGCGGAGGCCAGGCTCCAGACCAGCATCATCAGCGCGTAGCCGACGCGCGTTCCCACGCGGTCGAGGAAGCGCCCGGCAACCACCAACCCAATGGCGTACGCCACTTGAAACGAGTCGATGATGTAGCCGTACTGCGCTTCTGTCCAGTGCAGCTTGGTTTGCAGTTCGGTCGCCAGAATGCCGAGCACTTGGCGGTCCATGTAGTTCTTGGAGGTGGCAAAAAACAGCATGGCGCAGATGCCCCAGCGCACATGCCCGGAGGAACAGGATGGTCGTTCGGCAGGCGGTTCGATGGATGGCTTGGCGGATTGTTTGGCGGATGGCCCGGCTAATTCCACTGCTTCTCCACTCGCGGCTTTTGCTCCCAAGGCATGATAGCGGACAGCTCGCAGAAAATGAAACGATGTTTTATTTAACAAAATATAGCCACCTGACAAATCCACAAATATCGCAAGGCCACCCTATCCAGAACCTCTTCATCCAAGTGGAAACTTTTTGGCAGTGTGCCTTCCCAGTGCGTGCAAATGTTTGCACATATCTACGCCAGCATTCTTGCCTCTGGCCTGCATTCTCCACGCATGTCAAAAGAATCAATAGGTTAAAAAGTTTTTAAATTTGGCGCACAAGTTGCATGCATACGGGGCGGCACGGCTTGTTGTCAGGGCTGTCACAGCGAGGAAGACCGGTGGCCTGCGATGGCCAAACTGCTGTTCAAAGGCCCCGGCTTCTTTTCGATGGGCGCATGG
Organism: Acidobacteriaceae bacterium; assembly: GCA_027306695.1. Classification (GTDB taxonomy): domain Bacteria; phylum Acidobacteriota; class Terriglobia; order Terriglobales; family Acidobacteriaceae; genus JAKAAZ01. The sequence goes on along the minus strand of DAHUZH010000104.1, from coordinate 7,377 downwards.
AGCATTGGCTCCATGCGAATTGCCAACTTTGTGGAGTGCTACTGCCATGGTTCAATTTGCCGCTCGATTCCCTCGTCTGCGTTCGTTCGCCGCTTCTTCCGCCTGTGCTGTATTGCCTGCGATTTTTCTGGCATTGCAACCGTCTGCGCTTTCCGCGCAGGTGCAATTCGTGCCGTCCATACAGACCGTGGCTGGAGACAATGCCAAAGGTGTGGGCTACAGCGGTGACAATGGCCCTGCGACCTTAGCGCAGTTGTATTATCCCGGCGGGGTGGTCGAAGATCAGGCAGGAAACCTCTATATTGCGGACCACAATAACAGTGTCGTCCGCAAGGTGGATGTGAATGGCATCATCACCACCTTTGCTGGCGGTGGAACGGGCGCATGTGCCACCGCAACCGATCCGTTAGGGGATGGATGCCCGGCAACGGACGCCGTTTTTGTAGACCCTGAAGATGTTGCTGTGGATGCAGCGGGAAATATCTATATCAGCGTTGGCGGCGGTGCCCTGGGAGGTAGTCTGATCCATAAGGTGGACCGCGTTACCGGCATCATTTCGGATTACGCTGGCAACTTCAATATGTACCCGGGCTATAGCGGCGATAACGGCCCTGCGACGTCGGCGCAATTGTCCGGCCCGACAGGCATAGCGCTCGATACCGCGGGGAATTTATACATCGCGGACTATGGCAACAATGTGATCCGCAAAGTGACGCTCGCGGGCATAATTACGACGGTGGCAGGAGGCGGAACGGGCGTTTGCGGTGGTACTCCGACGGACCCGATGGAGGATGGCTGCATTGCAACCTATGCAACCCTGAGCGGTCCGCAAGGGGTCGCTGTCGATGTCCTCGGCAATCTGTATATTGCCGACACCAACGATGATGTGGTTCGCAAGGTGACCCAATCCACTGGCATTATCACGAATTTTGCCGGCACGCCGCAGACGGCCGGTTACGGCGGGGACGGCGGCCCAGCGATCGGCGCTTCCCTCAATACCCCTACAAGCGTTGTTGCCGATGCTGTGGGAAATATCTATATCGCGGACAGTCAGAACTACGTAGTCCGCAAGGTGAATATCGGCGGCATTATCACAACCGTGGCTGGTACTGCTGGCGGAGCTAATTACATCGGCGACAACGGTGTAGCGACCAGCGCCGAAATCGATGTGGCGCAAGCAGTTGCATTAGGCGGTGCGGGCGATCTCTACATCGCCGATATCTACAACGATGTGATCCGAAAGGTGGATTTGAGCGGCATTACCGCATTTTTGCCGATAGCCGTGGGACAAGCGAGTGCTTCGCAGAATATATTTTTCCAACTGGCGAGTGGTGTAACTCCGCCGATTGCAGTGGAACCAGGTTTCAGAGACTTTACTGCGGGATCTCCTGCCTGCGGAGCGGACACTGCCGGGAATCTGTGTTCGGTCGCCGTTACTTTCGGCCCGCAAGTGCCGGGCGCCCGCAGTGCGCCGATCCAGGTCACTGCCGGCGGCAGCTACTTCTTCCCCACAACGGGAACCGGCAACGGGCCGTCTGTGGCGCTGACACCGGGGGTGATTTCAACGTATGCGAAGGGGGCGAATCTGCAGCTGCCGATAGCGGTAGCGACGGACGATGGTGGAAACCTCTATGTTGCGGACCAAGTCCAGAATGCCGTGACGAAAGTCTCCACGACTGGCGCGCAAACTCAGGTGGCAACCGGCTTGAATGAGCCGTTTGGCGTGGCTGTGGATGCGGCTGGAAATCTCTATGTCGCAAATACCCGCGCGAACAATATAGTGAAATTTCCCGCGGACGGTGGCGCACAGACAACCATCGGCTCCGGCCTGACCGGTCCGCAGGGTGTCGCGGTGGATGCAGTCGGGAATGTCTATATTGCGAATACCGGAGCAGAGAGCGTGGTCGAAGTCCCGGCAAATGGCGCGGCGCAAATCAACCTGGCCACGGGATTGTCGAATCCAACCGGAATTGCGGTCGATGGGTTGGGTAATGTTTATGTGGTTGAACGAAATGGCGGGGATGTTACGGAGATACCTGTAAGTGGTGGAGCGAGAGTCTCTATCGCTACTGGACTGGATAATCCCGGTGCGATTGCGGTCGACGCGGCAGGAAATATCTATATCTCTGTGAATGGTGGCCCGCAAATCGTGGAGAAAGTGGATGCAGCCACGCACGCTATCTCGACGGTGGCGGGCAGTAACGCCTCCGGCTATACGGGAGATGGCGGCGCTGCAACCAGCGCGACGCTCAACCAACCGTGGGGCGTGGCCGTCGATGGAACGGGGAACCTGTACATCGCCGACTCCAGCAACGCGGCTGTTCGCAAGGTTGTCGTCAGCCCCTCTTCCGCCACAGTCACTTTTGTGGCGACGAATGTGGGCCTGACCAGCAGCGATAGCCCGCAATCGGTGTCGCTCACCAACATCGGCAATGAGCCGTTGACCATTCAATCGCTTGCCATCACGCCTTCGGCGGACTCCGCCAGTTTCGCGCTCGACAGCAGCGGTGTTCCCAATGCATGCTCCACATCGCTGGTCGCTGTGGGTTCCAGTTGCGGAGTTGGGGTCAGCTTCGATCCGACATTGGCAGGCAATCTAATAGGTACGGCTGCGATCACCGACAATGCGCTCAACGTCACTGGCACGGCGCAAACGATACCGCTCAACGGAACGGGGACCTACGCGGCGGCCACCCTTGCGTTCCTGCCCATCCCGCCTGCCTCGCTTCCAGTGGGCAGCAGCATTGGCACGGTAAAAATCGACGTGGATACAACGACTGGAAGCGTGGACACCACATCGAACGCTTCTGTGACGCTGACACTTACCGGACCCAGCGGCTTTACGGCAGAGAACTTTACGGCGACCGCGGTGAATGGCGTTGCAACGTTCTCTTTGACCACCCCGCTGAATACCCTTGGCGCTTACCAGTTGACAGCATCCAGTTCCGGTCTGGCTTCAGCAACTTCGACTGTTACAGTTACCACCATCACACCGGTCCTGACGTGGACCCCTGCCACACTGCAGGAGGTTTACGGCACGGCTTTAGGGACTGGGGTGCTGGATGCCACGGTGTCCGGCGGCGTGCAGGGAAGTTTTACTTACACGGCGCAGCCCACGGGTGAGGTGGTGAACGCCGCGACGGTCCTGACGCCGGGCACGTACGTTTTGACCGCTACCTTTACGCCTGCCAATACTGTGAACTATACGACGGCAAGCAAGACAGTAACTTTCACTGTTACAAACGGCACGCTGGTTGTGACGGCGAACAATGCCACGCGCGTCTATGGCACGGCCAATCCGCAATTTACAGGGACGGTGCAGGGCGCGGTGCATGGAGACACCTTTGTCGAGACATTCGCGACCACTGCACAGCAAAACACAGACGCGGGAACGTATGCGATCGTGCCATCCGTCACCGGGCCCGATCTCGCCGACTATACCGTCGTAGTGAACGATGGGACGCTGACCATTACCAAAGCGGCTACGTCAATGACGCTGCAAGCCAGCGGGACTGCGGTCGCCGTGGGTTCGACAGTGACATTGACGGCCACAGTGGCCTCTTCGACGACCGGCGTGCCGACTGGTACTGTCACCTTTTATGATGGCGCCAATCCACTGGGCACATCGGCGTTGAACGCGCAGGGTGTGGCCACCTTCAACATGACAAGCCTGCCGGCCGGCACCAATACGATCAGTGCCGTCTATGGGGGAGATGTCAACTTTATCGGGACGAGCGGCCAGCTTGCGCAGCCCATCGTTGCGGGGGTCCCGAGCTATGCTCTCACTGCGAGTCCATCGTCGCTGACCACCAAACAAGGCCAATCGGCTGGCACCATGATGACGATCACGCCGCAATACGGCTTTAATGGGAGTGTGGCGTTGAGTTGCATGAACCTGCCGGCTGGCGCTGCTTGTCAATTTTCCAATTCGAATATTGCGCTCAATGGAAACAATCAGAGCCAGAATTCCCAGTTGACGATCGCGACATCGGGGGCGCTAGGGTCGAATGTAGCCGCCAACCATTTACCGCTGCGTGGAGACAAGCCCATGGGCATGCTGATGGCGAGCATCTTCTGGCTGCCAGGCCTGTTGCTGGGCGGTTTTCTGGCTGCGGAGCGCAAGCGGCTCCGGGGCAGTCTACGGCATGTGCTGATGGTCCTGGTGGCGGTCACCGGTTTGCTGGGAATGATGGGCGGCATGACAGGCTGCGCCAATCTCACTCCAGATGCAGCAATCGGCAGCTATCAGATTCGCGTAGTGGGAACTCCATCCAACGGAGCGTCAGCGCAAAGCGTTTCGCTAAACCTGGTCATCATGAAGTAGGGAACGCGGCAGTACCCGCGCCGCTGGCTCTGTTCTACTACCGGAACATTGCCAGCGGCGAAGAGGAGCAAGTCCACGCTCTACACGCCATCGCCCTGCAATAAACTGCCCTAACATTGCGACAATTTCGACCGCATGTAAACACGCAGGATCATAACTGTGAAAAAATTGAAGTAGTTATGATTTCTGTCAGCAATGTAAGCATGCGTTACGGATCGAAGGTCCTGTTCGAGGACGTTTCCACCACCTTTACGGCGGGCCGACGCTATGGCCTGACCGGCCCCAACGGCGCGGGTAAAACCACATTTATGAAGGTCTTGAGCGGCGACCTGGACCCGCAGAAGGGCGTCGTCGTGCGCCCGAAGAAGCTCGGCGTGCTGCGCCAGGACCAGTATGCGTTCGACGCTTACCGCGTGATCGACACTGTCATCATGGGCAACAAGGGCCTGTGGGCGGCGCTGGAAGAGCGCGACCGCATTTACGAAAAAGCGGAATTGGATGACGCCGACGGCATGCGGCTGGGCGAACTGGAAGGCATTGTCGGCGAGGAGGACGGTTACACCGCCGAAAGCGACGCCGCAATTCTGCTGCAAGGGCTGGATATTCCGAACGAAGTCCACGAGCGCAAAATGAGCGAGTTGCAGGGCGGCCAGAAGGTGCGCGTGCTGCTGGCGCAGGCCCTGTTCGGCAATCCCCAGGCGCTGCTGCTGGACGAGCCGACGAACTATCTCGATCTGGATTCCATCCACTGGCTGGAGGATTTTCTCACTCACCGCGAAGGCACGCTCATCACGATTTCGCACGACCGCTATTTTCTGAACAATGTCTGCACGCATATCGCCGACATCGACTACCAGACCATCATCACCTACACCGGCGGGTATGACGACATGGTGCTGGCCAAGACGCAGGTGCGCACGCGGCTGGAGGCGCAGAACGAGGAACGCGAGAAGAAGATTGCGCAGTTGAATGAATTCATCGCGCGATTTTCTGCGGGTACACGTTCCAGCCAGGTGACGTCGCGCAAAAAGGAAGTGGAGCGGCTCCAGACCAGCGAACTGGCGCGGTCGAACATCGCGCGCCCTTACATTCGCTTCGACCAGTTGCGTCCTTCCGGCAAGCACATCTTAGATACGGACGGAGTTCGCAAGGCGTACGGCGACCATATCGTCATCGATGGATTTACCGCGGCAGTCACGCGCGGAGAAAAGATTTGTTTGATCGGACGAAACGGGCAGGGAAAAACCACGCTGATTCGGGCGCTGCTGGCGAATGCTCCCAATGTGGAACACATGACAGGAGACGATACCGCTCGCGACATCGACAGTGGAACGGTGAAGTGGGGGCATGAGGCGCAGATCGGTTATTTCGCGCAGGACCACACCTCGACCATTCAGAAAGGGATGACGGCGGCGGACTGGCTGCATCAGTTCGATCCCAAGGCCACGAAGGAAGACATCCGCGGCGTGCTGGGGCAGATGCTGTTCAGTGGAGAAGAAGGTCTGAAGCCCACGGAAGCGCTGTCTGGCGGGGAAGCGGCGCGTCTGCTGTTCTGTCGCCTGATGATGCAGAAGCCCAACTTTCTGGTGTTCGATGAGCCGACCAACCACCTCGACCTGGAAGCCATCAATGCGCTGAACCAGGCGCTGCAAAAATACGAAGGGACCGTCTTGCTGGTGACTCATGACCAGGACCTGATCGATGAAGTGGCGACGCGCATCTGGAATTTTGAAGACCATACAATCCACGACTTCAAGGCCCCGTATGCGGAATTTCTCCAATCTCGGGTTGCAGTATCGCGATAAATTGCATCCTGAACAGGTAACGAAACCAAACCGAGTGACCGCAGAATGCGTCTAAATTCTGCGGTTGTTCTTTTCTCTTTCGGGGGCACGCAGAAATGAGGACCGTGCAGAGAATTCGATGGTGTGCGGGAAAGCCGTGCGTATGGCTCTCCCTGCTTGCCATATTGTTGGCCGGTTGTGCCGGCGGTGAGCCTGCCAGTCTTCTCGCTAAACCCGTCCCCACCCCACCCAATCCTGGCAGTCCGACTCAGCCGACTCCCACGCCGCAACAAGCAGGGACAGTCAGCATCAGCCCGCAGAACGCCGCGGTAGCTCCCGGACAAACAGTCCACTTTACCGCTGTGGTTACAGGCGGCGGCGCCCTTACGTGGTCCGTCAATGGAGTTGCGGGCGGCAATGCGACGGTAGGCACGATCGATGGGAACGGCAATTACGTCGCGCCCGCCACGGTCAGCCTGAGTGAAAACGTTGTCGTGCAGGCCGCGCTGACCAGTGCTCCGACAAACTTCGCAAGTGCTGTGGTCGCCGTAATTCAAGCCGGTATTGTGACCAATACGACCAATCCGCTGGTTGCCGAGTACTCCATGTACCTGCCGCAACCGGGCAGCATGTCCGTGCAGTTTGGGCCGGACACCGGCTATGGCTTGAATACCTGGTCGCAGCCTACGCCTTCCGTCCCCACGAATTATGGTGGCGAGATCAACATGGAAGTGGGCGGCATGCGCGGCGCCTCCACGTATCACATGCAGGCGCTGGTGACGCTGGCCAATGGAGTGACGTTTAAGGACATCGACCATGCGTTCACGACCGGCGCTGCTCCACCCACTGTGCCGGTACAGGTCAGTACTCCCAGCGGTCAGACGCCACAGCCCGGCATCGAACTATTCGATACCGTCACCTTCGGCAGCAAGCCAATTGCGAACCTCAACCAGGCCTTCGCAACAGACTTGAGCGGCAATGTTATTTGGACGTATCAATTTCCGGCAAGTGAGCCGGGATCGGCGGCCAACGTCATTTTCCCTATCAAGCCGTTGCCGAACGGCCATTTTCTGATGGTCATCGGATATGTGGCCACGCCGACCGCGACGCAAAACACTCCCACTGGAACGATCAGTGTGGTCCGCGAGGTGGATCTGATAGGCAACACCATTCGCGAGCTGTCCATCGACACGCTCAACAAGTCTCTTGCGTCCAGTGGATGTAACGGATGCAGCGGCTTGAACCTGCTGACCTTTTCTACCGATGTGT
>DAHUZH010000103.1 GCA_027306695.1 Acidobacteriaceae bacterium | reverse complement strand
CCGCCTCGATGTGCTCATCAACAACGCAGGAATGTTCGCGACCGCGCCACTGGAATCGATCACCGTGGCCGACTGGGACGCAATGTTTGAGACCAACACGCGCGGCGCATTTCTGATGGCGCAGGCCGCGCATCCGCATCTCAAGGCCGGCCGCGGACGCATCGTCAATATCGGCTCGCTCGGCGGCTCCCACCCCTGGGCCACGCACGGGCACTACAGTACGTCGAAGGCGGCGCTGCACATGTTGACGCAGACCATGTCCAAGGCCTTTGCGCCGGAGATCAGCGTGAACTGCGTCGCGCCGGGCATGATTGCCAACGGCGAGGCCGCGCCGGACTACGAACACTTCGCCGCAAAGACACCGATGCTTCGCAATGGCAAGCTGGAAGAAGTCGCGGCAGCCGTACTGTTCTTCGCCACCGGCCCACACTTCATCACAGGGCAAATTTTAGGCGTGGACGGCGGGCTGGGTTTGTAAGCTCGCGCTGCAGTAGTGACGACCGCCGACTCTGTTTTTGCGGGAATTGATTGGGTGCCCCAGCGCAGACTTCACCGGGCAATTTGTCACACTCGCCAATGGCGTAAACTTCCTGAGTTGGCCCTATCCAGTCCGGTTTCAAAGCATCGCGTGCCGGGCTGCTCGACGGGCGAAGAGACCTACTCTCTCGCCATGACCCTGTTGGAGTTTCTCGGCGACAGGGCGTCCAGCTTCAAGATGCAGCTATTCGGAACGGACCTGAACGAAAAAGGCATTCAGAAAGCGCGCCGGACTGTACCGGGACAGCATCGCGGAAGAGATATCGCCGGAGCGCCTGCCGCAACCTGCTCATCTACCTGGGACCGGAGCTGCAAAAGAAAATCATACCCATCCTGCACTACGCGCTGAAGCCTCCCGGGTTTCTGGTCCTGGGAAGCTCCGAAAGCATCTCCGGCTTTCCCAACCTGTTCTCCACGGTGGACAAGAAGCATAATATCTATGTCAAAAAGGCGGTCACCTCGCGGCTGCATTATGACTTTTCCCATACCCGCTATCCCATTGGAAGCGGTGTGGATGTTGCCAACAAGGCGCGGGAGTCCCAAGGCCCACAGGAACGCAAACTGGACGTAGAGGTGGAGGCCGACCGCCTTGTTTTGAAGCACCATGCCCCGGTCGGCGTGGTCATCAACAATGCGATGGAAGTGGTCCAATTCCGCGGGCGCACGACCCCTTGTCTGGAGCCAGCGCCGGGCAAACCGAGCCTGAATCTGCTGAAGCTGGCGCGAAATGGACTGGCGCTGGAGCTGTGATCGTTAATCGGCGGCGCCAGGAAGAAGAATGCGCCTGTCAGCAAAAATAATATCTCGTTCGATGGAAACGGTCATAAGCGGGTCTTGAACATTTCCGTTTCGCCGCTGGGGGACAAGAACCCATCGGAGGAAGAGCGTTATTTTCTGGTGTTGCTCGAGGACGTTACAAAGATTTCCGGCCCAGTAGAGAAGCTTACAGCCAAACCTGGCACGGCGAAGGGCCGGGAATTCACGCGCCTGAAGCAGGAACTTGCCGCCACGCAGGCGTCTCTGCGCGCCGCCACCGAGTCGGAAGATCCCGTCCGGGAAGAATTCCAATCGGCGAACGAGGAAATACTGTCGGCCAACGAGGAACTGCAAAGCAGCAATGAGGAGTTGGAAACCTCGAAAGAAGAACTTCAGTCCGCCAATGAGGAACTGAACACGCTCAACAACGAGCTTGGCCACAAAAATGCCGAACTCCACGATTTGAACAACGATCTCTCGAACTTCCTCAACAGCACAAGGATTCCCGTCGTCATGCTGAACCGCAATCTGCGGATACGCCGTTTAACTCCAAGCGCCGACCTGCTGGTGAAGGCAGTTTCGTCCGATGCGGGCCGCCTGATCGCGGACATTCGACTCAATATCAAAGTGCCTGACCTGGAAGAGAGGATCGCAAAGGTGTTGGAGAGCCTCCAGCCAGCGGAGATCGATGTACAAGACATGCAAGACCGCTGGCATTCCTTGCACAGCGGTCCCTGGCTGAACGTCGGTGGCGAACACCGCAGAATGAACGGGAGCCGTCCGCCCGTGGGGAGACCGATCGATCGGTCTCCCCACTACGACAGTTTCCTACATCCCTGCCGCTGCCTTGATAGATACAAGAATGACTCATTTTGTCATTGAGCTACGTTAACCATCAAACCGCCGGTCCCAGAATTTTTCGTAGTAAGCCAGCCATTGTTCAGCGGGCTTAAGAGTTGCGGCGTTCAGGCGCACAATTTGGAAGTTTCCGCGTCTCTCGCGTGCGATCAGGTCTGCGGTTTCGAGGACCTTTAGGTGCTTGGAGACCGCAGCCAGCGACACGCGATACGGCCTGGCAATCTCTCCCACGGTTTTCTCCTTTGTTGCGATGTCCCGCAGGATGGCCCTTCGCGTGGGATCGGAGAGTGCGTGAAAGATGGAATCCAACCGGGCGCTGCTAGAGTTAACCATTTGGTTGAATAGTACATCGTGGAGAATTAGTAGTCAACCGAATGGTTAAATAAAAAATAGAGCGGTTCCTGGCGGTATGCTGCCTACGCGGTGGAGGGAATTGCAGGCAGGCGCAGCGCGGTCGCAATCAGCGCCGCCAGCAGAAAAGCCGCCGAAGTGATGCACAGCGCGTAGCTCAGCCCCGCATGTTCCGAAATATGGCCTATGATGTAAGGCGCGGCGGCGCTGAGGACGCGACCGATATTGTAGACAAAGCCCATGGCGGAGGCGCGCAGCGAAGTGGGAAACAGTTCGCTGGCGATGACGCTGAATCCACTGAAGTATCCGGTCCCAAAAAAACCGACGAGCGGGCCGATGAGAAGCAGTGCGTTCGGATTGCGTACAAACGCGAAGAGCGGAACCAGCAGCGTGGCCATCAATAGATAACCGATATAAGTATATTTCCGGCTGAAACGGTCGGCGAGATATCCAAAGACGATGTAGCCGAGAAATGTGCCGACCTGCATGACGATGGTCCACGCGGAGGTCTGGACGATGCTGAGGCCGTGACCGCCTTCGGCGACGGGCTGCGAAAGAAAGCGAGGGACCCAGGTGAAGAGTCCCCACCAGGCAAAGAGCGTGGCCGCGTTCATGGTGGCGCATATCAGCACATTGCGTCCGAGCGCGCCGCGAAATAGCTGGCCCGCGTGCAGTTGCGGCGTCCGTTCCTGGCGCCAGATCTCCGGCTCGCGCAGTCCGCGCTGCAACCAGAGAGTGATTAAGGCTGGAGCGATGCCGACGAAGAAGACGGCGCGCCATCCGAAGCGCGGCATGACCAGCGCGACGATGGCCGCACCCAGCGCGTAGCCGACTGCCCAGGAGCTTTGCACGACAGCCAGGGCCTTGCCACGGTGACGCGCGGGCCAGGTCTCGGCAACCAGGGCGGCGCCCGAGGCCCACTCCCCGCCCATGCCCAGGCCGAGCAGTACGCGGCAAAGCATGAGTTGCGCAGCCGAATGCGAGAAGCCGCACAACGCTGTGGAGATGGAATATACCAGCACGCTGAAAGTGAGCGCGCGGACGCGGCCATAGCGGTCGGCAAACCAGCCAAAGCCCAGGCCTCCGATGGCTGCGGAAACAAGCGTGGCCGACATCATGGCCCCACTCATGGCCGCCGAGAGATGCATTTCACGCTGCACCTGCCCCAGCACGAGCGCGTACAGCATCACGTCCATGCTGTCGAGCATCCAGCCAAGGGAAGCGGCGAGCAGGGTACGCTTCTGATCGCGAGAGGCTTCGGCCAGCCAACCGTAGATCCCGTTCAAGCATGCTCCCTTGGTAAAGTATCTTGAATACAGCGGCCTTCCGAACTTGCCGTAATACTACGATACGAGAGCGAACCGATTTGCGCGTAGCGATCGATACTGGCGGCACGTTTACGGATTGCGTCTATCTTGCAGGCGGTCAGCTTCAGGTCCTGAAGATTTTTTCCACTCCCGGCGATCCTTCTCTTGCGGTGCTCGACGCTCTGGCGCAGATTGGCGCTGGAAGCTCTCTCGATGTGCGTCACGGCACGACGGTGGGGACCAATACCATGCTGGAGCGCAAGGGTGCGCGCGTCGCATTCGTGACGACGGCGGGCTTTGAAGACACAATTGCGATCGGTCGGCAAACAAGAAGCAGGCTGTACGATTGGTTCGCACCTTTGCCAATATGCCTTGTGCCACGCGAATTGCGCTTCGGCGTGCCGGAGCGCGTAAGCGCCGAGGGGGAAATCCTTCACGCTCCTACAGAAGAAGCGCTGGAAGCGCTGGTCAACGCGGTACGTGTCAGCGGAGCGGAGGCGGTGGCGATTTCGCTGCTGTTTTCATTTGCCAACCCGGAGACGGAGCGGCGCGTGGAAGCGGTGTTGCGCGCGCTCGATATTCCAATTTCCACTTCGCATCGCATCCTGCCGGAGTTTCGCGAGTACGAGCGCGCATCCACCACTGTCGTCAATGCGTATCTTGCGCCTCGAATGCAGACATATCTGCTACATCTGGAGCAGCGCGTCACCACAGAGCACGCAGGCGGCCGGGTGGACGTGATGCAATCTTCGGGCGGCATCATTTCTGCGCGGATCGCGGCACAGGAGCCGGTGCGCACGGTATTGTCGGGACCGGCGGGCGGCGTGATCGGCGCCTGCCAGATGGCGCGCTGGGCAGGCTTCGAGCGCATCATCGGTTTCGACATGGGCGGCACTTCCACCGATGTCTTTCTGGCCGATGCGGCCACGGGCGGCGCGCAGCGCACCAGCGAGTCCGTCGTGGCGGGCGTGCCGGTGAGCGTGCCCATGCTGGACATTCATACCGCCGGGGCCGGGGGTGGCTCCATTGCCCGCTTCGACGCAGGCGGCATGTTGCGCGTGGGGCCGGAGTCGGCGGGATCGGAGCCGGGGCCGATCTGTTTTGGACGCGGCACGATGCCGACCGTCACCGATGCGAACCTTCTGCTGGGGCGTCTGGATGCGGAGAGCTTTCTGGGTGGAGGCGTGCATCTGGACTGGCAGCGGACGGAACAGATTCTGCGCGAACAGAAAGGCCCGCTGGCGACTGTCGAGGAGTTTGCGTCCGGCATTCTCCGCGTCGTAGAGACGCAGATGGAAAAAGCGATTCGGGTGATCTCCGTTGAGCGCGGACACGATCCGCGCCAGTTTACGCTGGTGGCCTTCGGCGGCGGTGGCCCGCTGCATGCCTGTTCGCTGGCGCGGACCCTGCGGATTCCCAGGGTGCTGGTTCCCGCGATGCCGGGCGCGCTTTCGGCAGTGGGCATTCTGCTGGCGGACGCGGTGCGGGATTATTCGCGCACCGTGATGCTGCCGGGCGATGCGATGGAGAGCATCGGAGACAGCTTCGCAGAGATGGAGCAGCGCGGTGTCGCAGAGTTTACGGCGGAGGGGCTGCAAGGTGTGGTGCTGCGCACCGTGGATGTGCGGTATCGTAGACAGGGTTATGAACTGAATGTTCCATTCGACACGCAGTCTCCAGCCGAGACCATCGCGGCCTTTCATCGCCTGCACCGGCAGCGCTATGGTTTCTGCGACGCGCAGAAGCCGGTGGAGATTGTGAATCTGCGGCTGCGCATGGTCGCGGCTGGGGAGTCCTACTCGCCCGCGCACCGCGAGCCAGTACCGGGCGACGGGAAGGCCGCCTGCTATGCGGAGCGAGAAGTGTTCTTCGACGGGAAATTCATCCCTTCGCGACTGTATCGACGCGATGGACTCGTTCCCGGAGACACGATCCATGGTCCGGCGATGATTACCGAATACACTTCTGCAACAGTGTTGCCGCCGGACTGCCGCGCGCAGGTGGATGGCCTGGGAAATCTTGTAATTACTTTCACGCAGGAGAGCGCATGACGCATCAATCAGCCGATCCCGTGGAACTCGCAGTCTTTCAGAGCGCTGTGCACTCCATCGCCGAGGAGATGGGCGCTGCGTTGCGGCGGACCGCGCTCTCGCCCAACATCAAGGAGCGGCGCGACTATTCCTGCGCCGTCTTCGATGGCAAAGGGAGGGTGATCGCCATGGGCGACCACATGCCGGTGCACCTCGGTTCCATGCCGATGTCTGTGCAGGCAGCGGTCGCAGCCATTGCATTTGCGCCGGGCGACATCGCGGTCCTCAACGACCCCTACGCGGGCGGGACGCACCTGCCGGACATCACGATGGTGCTGCCGGTCTTCCGGCCCGGGCAGGATAAGCCTGCCTTTTATGTTTCCAACCGCGCGCATCACGCGGACGTGGGTGGAACATTTGCAGGGTCAATGGGGCCGGCCAGAGAGATTTTTCAGGAAGGCATCCGCATCCCTCCCATACGGATTGTGCGCGGCGGAAAAATCGACCGCGAGACGCTGGACCTGATCCTGCTGAATGTGCGCACCGCGAAGGAGCGGGAGGGCGATCTGGAGTCGCAGATTGGGGCCTGCCGCGTGGGCGAGCGGCGCATTCTGCAACTGGCCGAGAAATACAGTGAGCTGAATTTGCAAATACTTATCGACGAACTGCTCGATTACTCCGAGCGGCTGGTGCGCGCGGAGCTGCGCAAAATGCCCGCAGGCGAATTCAGCGCGGAGGATTGGATGGACGACGATGGAGTGACGGACGTACCGCGCAGGATCGCTGTCCGGTTGCGGTTCGACCCGGAAGCGGCGTCCGTGCATGTGGATTTTGCCGGCTCCTCCGCGCAGGTGACGGGCAGCGTGAATGCGGTCCGCGCCATCACACTCTCCGCGTGCTTTTACATGCTGCGCTGCCTGCTGGCGGACGATGCTCCGGCGACGGCAGGAATCCTGCGGCCACTCACGCTGGAAACTCCGGCGGGGAGCATCGTCGATGCGCTGCCGCCCGCTCCAGTCGCCGGGGCCAACGTGGAAACCTCGCAGCGGATCGTGGACACGTTGCTGCGAGGGCTCTCCAAGGCGATTCCTGCGCGCGTACCCGCGGCGAGCGCAGGCACGATGAGCAATTTGACCATCGGCGGCGTGGACCCGCGCACCGGCGAGCCGTTCACCTACTACGAAACGGCGGCAGGCGGAATGGGCGCGCGCCCCGGACTGGACGGCATCTCCGGCGTGCAGACTCATATGACCAATTCGTTGAACACTCCGATCGAGGCCCTGGAATATGCCTATCCATTCCGCGTGCGGCGGTATGCCTATCGTTATGGATCGGGCGGCGCGGGAGAATTTCGCGGCGGCGATGGTCTGGTCCGCGAAGTCGAACTGCTGGTCGATGCACAAGTGACTCTGCTGGCGGAGCGCAGAAAATTCCGGCCGTATGGATTGCAGGGCGGAGAGGAAGGCGCGGCTGGTCATGCATGGGTCATGAAAGCCAAAAACGCCGACGAAACGGAGTTGCCCGGAAAATGCAGCCTCGGATTCTCGAAGCGAGACGTGCTGCGCATCGAAACTCCAGGTGGCGGCGGCTGGGGCAAACGTTGAGGTTTATTCCAGCGTCACTAGGCTCGGCAACAGCTTACCTTCCGTGCATTCCAGAATGCCCATCGTGACGGGCAATCGAAAGCGTCTGGGACCAGCGCTGCCGGGGTTGAAGTAGAGGACGCCATCCTTCCACGCGATCTCCGGCTGATGGGAGTGGCCGAAGATGACGGCGGCGATGCCTGCGGCCTGCGGATGCAGGTCGAGATCTTCCAGGCGATGCACCAGATAGACCAGCTTGCCTGCAAGTTCGACCGCCTCGGTGGCTGGGAGCGCCGCGCAGGCCCCTTCATGATCGACGTTGCCGCGAATCGCCGTAAGCGGGGCGATGTTTCGCAGGGTCTCCAGAATTGCATCGTCGCCAACATCGCCCGCGTGGAGGACATGCGCGCAGTCAGTCAGCGCCTGAACTGCTTCCGGGCGCAAAAGACCGTGGGTGTCGGAGACGACGCCAATCCTCATATCAATAATTCGCGCCGACGCCGACCGCGACTCGCGTGCGTGGGTCAAGCTGGTCGCGCAGGCTGTCGCCGATAAAGTTGAAGGACAGCACGGCGAGCATGATGGCGATGGCAGGGAAGATGACCATGTGCGGCGCGTCGAACAGATGGGCGCGCGCATCGTTCAGCATGACGCCCCAACTGGGCATCGGAGGCGGCACGCCGAGGCCGAGAAAGCTGAGCGTGGCTTCCGCCAGGATCGTCCCTGCCATGCCAATGGCGGCCTGCACCATTACAGGTTGAATAATATTTGGCAAAATATGGCGGGTGAGAATGCGCAGATTGGTTGCGCCCATGGCGCGTGCCGCTTCCACAAATTCGCGCTCGCGCACGGCCAAAACCTGGGCGCGCACCAGCCGCGCGTAACCCACCCAGCCGGTGATGGAAAGCGCCAATATAAGGTTCATCAGGCCGGGCCCTAGAAATGCGACGAGGGCAATCGCGATCAGAATGCCGGGCAACGCAATGAACGCATTCATCAGCAAAACGTTCAGAAATGTGTCCAGCCAACCGCCGAAGTATCCGGCCAGGGAGCCAAGGACCAGTCCGAAAAACAAAGCAACGCTAACCACGGAAGTCGCAACAAATAGAGAGATACGGGTTCCATATATTACGCGGGACAAAATGTCGCGGCCCAGTTCGTCCGTGCCGAACCAGTGCGCGTGGGAAGGCGATTGCAGGCGGGAGTGCAGGTGAATGGCTGCTGGGTCGGAGGGAGAAATCCACGGGGCGAAGATCGCGAGCGCCACGAAGATCATCAGCAAAGTGAGGCCGAAGATGGCGAGTGGCTGCGAACGCAAAGCATGCATCCAGGTGATTGTAGTCGAGGCAGCCAGCGGCAAGAATTTTCAGTCTATGTGAAGGTCGCCAGGTCAGGGTTTGGAATTAGGTTCTCAGAGTGTCGCAAGCAATTGGAAACAAGGTGGAAATCGGGACCGCCAGTGATATTGTAAGGACAATGATTTTAAGGATTTTCTTGGGTTGGCCGGACGCCGGGAAACGCAGCCAGTAAAGTTTTACAGATATTGTCTTGGCGCAGACGGGTATACCGGAGTGAGACATTGCTTGCCTCGGTGGCAATAGACCATTTTCACTGGCACGGCAAATTTGGCTGGAGTGACAGGACGCGCTTGTGATGGATTGGCAACAACAGATTATTTTCGTCTCCCCATTCTTTTATCCGGAACTTATTTCTACGGGGAAAGCGAATCAGCATTTGGCGGAGGCGTTCGTGGCCGAGGGTCATGGCGTCACCGTTGTATGTTCCCATCCTCTATACCCGGCGTGGCTGCCGGCACGTAGCGAGGCTGAGCTGGCGGGCGTGAAGATTTTGCGTGGCGGTGCATGGATGAGCTACCCCAGGGCCATGCCGTTGCGCAGGCTGGTGCTGGAGGCGTGGTTTGCGTGCTACGCCGTGCGACGCGTCTGGCGTTCACGGAAACAAGTGGATGTGCTGGTGAGCGTTCTGCCGCCCAGCCTATTTGCATTTTTTTTGCATTGCCTGTTGCCGAGCCGGGTGCGGCGCGTGGCGGTGATTCACGACCTGCAGGGTGTCCTCGCCGCGCAGAAACAGAGCTTGCCCCGGCGGGCAATTATTCGCTTGATCCACGCCGTGGAGAGCCGCGCGTTTCGCGCGCAGGACGTGTGCATTTTCTTTTCCGGCGACATGGCCCGCGTGGCGCAGGACTCCTACCGACTCGATCCCGCGCGCATCGCCGTGCAGTACCCGTTTATTACGCTGTCTGGAAAACGCGCGGCAGGCAGCGCTCTACAAGCCAGCGCCCAGCGTCTGGTCGCAATGTTTCCGCCAGAAATGTTGCACGTTGTGTACTCCGGCGCACTTGGTTATAAACAGAATTCGCAACAACTCGTGGCGTTCATGCAGGCAGCGGCGCAGCGTCACCCGAACGTCCAGTTCCATGTGCTGTCGGGTGGCCCGTTTTTTCAGGAGCTGCGTGCCCGCTATGAAGCGCTGGCTGGACCCCGGGTACATTTTCATCCGCTTGTAGAAGAGCGGGACCTGGCCGAATTGTATGCGCGTTCGGCGGTCCAGGTGATTCCGCAGGCGGAGGGGACGGAAGTGGCTGCACTGCCGTCGAAGCTGCCCAACCTGCTGGCGGCTGGCGTTCATTTGCTGGCAATCTGCCGCGAAGACAGTGAGGTGGGCCGGCTGGTGCGGCAGGCCGGCACGGGCACGCTGGTGGAAGAATGGGAGCGGGAATTATTTTTGGCGCGGCTCGATGTGGCGCTGGAAATTGCCCGACGGGAACCTGCATCGGTGCGCCGCGCCCGCGTGGAGCCGTTGCTGGAACAGTTTTCTGCTACCAATATGGTCCGGCTGGTAATTGGAGAAGGCACTGTGTCTCAAACTACGCGCACCTCACAGCGCGAAATCGAGTCGATATCGCCAACAATCCAGACCGGAACCCAGCGGTAATGCATGAGGAGCGTTGAGGACTGCGAATGAACGCCCGCGCGTGCGTGATCTTTGGAGGGACTGGTTGCATTGGCACGCACCTCGCCAAGCATCTGCTGCAACAGACACAGATGGAGCGCATTTATCTGGCTGACATTCGTCCGCTGTGCGAGGAGGCCCATGTGCAACCGCTGCGGAACTGGATGCATCAGGGCCGCCTGATTTATGTGGCCTGCGATGTGCGCCAGCCGCTGGATGCAGCGGACCTTCCACAGCATGCCGATCTGATCGTGAATCTGGCCGCTGTGCATCGCGAACCCGGCCATGCGCCGGAAGAGTATTACCAGACCAACCTGCCCGGCGCCGAACATGTATGCGCCTACGCCACGCGCGCCGGGTGCAATCGGATCGTATTCAGCAGCAGCATTTCTCCCTACGGTTCAAGCGACGCCATGCGGAATGAAGACTCGCTGCCGGTTCCAGAGACGGCATATGGTGGCTCCAAGCTGGTTGCGGAAAAAATTCATCTAGTGTGGCAGAAGGCTGGTCCGTCCCGCAGGCTGATTGTGTTGCGTCCCGGCGTGGTCTTCGGTCCGGGAGAACATGCAAACGTTGCGCGGCTGGCGCGCAGCCTGGCGCGCGGCTATTTCGTTTATATGGGAAATCGTGCGACCCGCAAGGCTGGCGTTTATGTTAAAGAACTGTGCCATGTGACGCAATTTGCTTTGGAGCATCAGGACACCACGGGCGAACCAGTGTTGCTATGGAATGTCTCGATGGACCCGCCACCGACGTTGGGGGAATTTGTGGACGCAATCTGCAAGGTGACGGGTTTTCATCTCCCGCGCTTTTCCGTTCCACGCAATCTGTTGGTCGCGGTTTCATATCCCATGGCCGGGATCGCGCAATTGTTTGGGGCACAGCCGTCGATCAATCCGGTGCGGATGCGAAAACTCTCGCAGCCCACCCATATTGAGCCGCAACGGCTGCGCGCTGCCGGATACCGCTATCGCTATACGCTGGAGCAGGCGATGGCGGACTGGAAACTGGATGCGCCCGAGGATTTTCTTCGCAAGTGATACTCTGGGCCATGAATTAGGCCTTCCGCATGATGATCCATAAAGGAGCAGCTATTTTCACGTTTTGGATAGCAGGGGAACGAGCGGCATGAACACTCATCGTACCCACCGGCCCACAGATGCGGCGATGCAGCCCTCCAGCCGCGTTTTTGTTGCAGGGCATGGAGGGCTGGTCGGTTCCGCAATTTGCCGCCGACTGAAAGACGCTGGCTACACGAACCTGCTGCTGCGCACTCGTGCGGAACTGGACCTGACCCAGCGCGCGGCGGTCTGGAAGTTTTTTGCCGACGAGCGCCCGGAGCATGTGGTGCTGGCAGCGGCCAAAGTCGGCGGAATCCACGCCAACAGCACCTATCCAGTAGATTTCATCAGTGAAAACCTGCTCATTCAGTCCAATGTCATCGACGCCTGTTATGAGTTCGGCGTGAAGCGTCTGCTCTTCCTCGGCTCCAGTTGTATCTATCCCAAACTGTGCCCGCAACCGATGCGCGAAGAGTATTTACTGACCGGTCCGCTGGAGACGACGAACCGCCCGTACGCAATAGCGAAGATTGCTGGCATCGAACAGTGCTGGGCCTACAACCGCCAACATGCAACAAAATTTCTCGCCGCAATGCCGACCAATCTTTATGGACCGGAAGACAATTTCGATTTGAAAAATTCGCACGTTCTGCCAGCGCTGCTTCGCAAAGTGGCGGCAGCCAAAGCAAAGAATACGAAGCAGGTCCAAGTTTGGGGAACCGGAACGCCACGAAGAGAATTTTTGTTCAGCGACGATCTTGCGAAGGCCTGCATGTTCCTGTTGGAACTGGCGGTTGATCGGTTTGCAGCATTGCTGCCGGATGACATGCCTCCGCTGATCAACATTGGCGTCGGTGAAGATGTGACCATCCGCGAACTGGCGGAGTTGATCTGCCGCGTGCTCGATTACAACGGCGAACTGGTTTTTGATCCCACACAACCGGATGGCACGCCACGCAAGCTGCTCGACAGCAGCCGCATGCAGGCGTTGGGTTGGAAGCCACGGACGAGTCTGGAAGAGGGAATTCGGCGGACTTATGAAGCGGCGAAAGGCAACTTAGAATTTATCCGTAAATAGTGTCGAACTGGGTACGCGCTGGCAGGTGGCCGGAAGCAGAGGGTGCAGGTTGGGCGAAGATATTGTGCAGGATGGCACAGATCAAGTCGTGGACGGTATCGGAGGAGTTGTGGGCAAAGGTGGAACCGCTGGTTCCGGTCAAACAGCGGCCTTCCCGTCATCGTCTTCGTCAACTACATTCCGTTCCCTGGCAGCAGCAGCGGTAGTGGTGGCTTGGCCGCAGCCCCAAATAGTCCGACCCCAAAAAACCCAACTACGCCGAAGTCCCAGTGTCTCGCTCAAGTGCAGGCCAACGCACAAAAAAATCGAACCATAATTGAAGCAGCTGGAGGCTTAACTTTAGAGAACACGACTGCCGCATGTCTGTTCGCGGGGCCAGGCGCTCCTGAATGTGTAGCTGTCGTGGATACTGTCGTTTTGATCAATACAGGTGTGATTTTTGCCGGAGAATGGTACAACACATCCCAAGAGGAGGCCGCATGCGCCAAATAGCAATATGCTCTCTCTTTTCCAAAAGGCGGCCTTATGTCAGCTAAGACGCGGCTCATTCTAATTGTTGCGGCAGCAGCAGTTACATTTTATTCGCTTCTCACTTGGTTTTTGATTTCTTCCAAATCTTGGCGAAGCCCCACTGGATATGTGACTTTTTTCATCCTTTTCATTCTGGCCGTCGCACCGATTTATCCTCTGGTGGTTAAGGGCTTGAGGAAGCGACCCCTATTGTTCGCTTTAGGAATACTTCTCGTGATTGCCTCAGGAATATGCGGCTTTGCGTCGCTCACAGGGATCCTGGTTCTCCACCTAGATGTTGGCTGGGCATACGAGGCGGCTGACCTTAGTATGGGTCTGGCTGTAGCGAGTTGCGTGTTATTCATTTGGAACGTCTTTATTCAAAAAAACAAGCAATAGTGGCCCCAAGTAAAAACACTGGCTGTAGCGTGCTCGATGCAAATTGCAAAAATCCTGGATCAGTCACAAATTACATAAACTTTCTTGCTTGCGAGGCTGCTATCACTATTAATGACGTCGGAGAGGCTTCGCCAGCCTCCTATGGCGCACTTAGCCGGACTGCTGGGCGATGCTCCCCGGTCGGTGGAGAACTGGGTGCGGCGCTTCGAGTTGGAGGGCTTGGCTGGT
>DAHUZH010000102.1 GCA_027306695.1 Acidobacteriaceae bacterium | reverse complement strand
GAAACGAGCCAACTAGCTCCACAGAAGCAAGAAGGATGCGTTTTGTGTCCTGAAATGGCAACCGATCATTTGAATCGGCATGCCAAACCACTCGAACGGAATCAGGATAGTAACTGTTTTGCCACAAATATTTATATGCGTCGGCCCTGGGGCAAGAAGGAGAGCTAGAATGCCCTTCCCGCATTCTGTGGTGTAATAAAAGGATTCAGAGGGAAGTGACCGGTAACTGGCGTTCCGCGCTCGCATTCCCGATAGCAGCGTGAGGAAAAGTATTGAACATACGAGAAATCGCCCGCCGTGCACGTGTTTCTCATTCCACCGTATCTCGGGTGATCAATAATGTCGACACTGTCGATCCCAGGCTGGTTCGCCGCGTGCAGGCCGTGATCCAAGAGGTGGGTTATCGGCCAAATTTTCAGGCCCGGGCCCTGGCCCGCGGCAGGAGCCATACCGTTGGCCTGATTGTGTCGGAATTGAGCGGCGGCAATCCGTTTTTCTCGGAAATCATCCTCTATTTCGAGCGGGCCGCTGTCGAACAAGGCTACGAGGTCCTGGTCAGTTTCGCAGACACTGAGATTCGTCCCGACCACGTCGCTGTATGCGCGGCGCGCATGCAGGAACGGCAAGTGGAGGGCATCGCCGTCCTCACCTTCGGCATGGAGCAGTACCTTGAAGGTTGTGCCATCGATGTGCCGATGGTCTATGCGGGGGCCGACCACACCCTGCAGCATGTTCGCAATATTCGGATCAATTATCTGACCGGCATGCGCGACGCAGTCAAACACCTGGCGGAGTTCGGCCATCAACGCATTGGGTATCTCAGTGGCCAGTTAAGTTGGAGCAGCATGCGCACCCGCTTTGAAGCTTTCCGCAAAGCCCTCAAAAGTGCTGGCGTTCCCTTCGACAAGGAGCTGGTTGCGGAATGCGATCATACCTGGGATGGTGGCGCACTCGGCATGACAAGTCTGCTGAGTCTGCCCAAACCTCCCACCGCCGTCCTATGCTGCAACGACGTTGCGGCCATCGGCGCCTTGAAAACTTTGCATGGAAAAGGTCTTCAGGCTGGAAAAGATATTGCCCTAATCGGGTTCGACGACCTAACCCTATGCCGCTTTACCCAACCATCGCTAACTACCATTCGATTCTCTCCGAGAGAAATTGCCGGCCTCGCGTTCCGGGCGCTATTTGAGGAGATTGAAGACGCCAAGAACAAGACCGACTATGAGTACAAGACCCGCTTTGTCCTGCGTGAATCCACCTGCGCACCAAGACTCTGATCTCGAGAGAGGTATTCGGTGCTACTACCACAGTTGAGATGCGAAGTGCTCCATGCAAACCAGGAAATTGTGCGTCTCGGACTGGTGCTGTCGACATTTGGCAACGTGAGCGGAATTGCACGGGATACAGGACTGGTTGTCATTAAGCCGAGCGGCGTAGCGTATGAGGCATTGACACCAGAGGACATGATGGTTACCGATCTTGACGGGAAGGTTGTGGAAGGCAAGTGGAAGCCTTCATCGGATCTGGCGACGCACCTGGTGCTGTATCGCGCTTTTTTGGGAGTTGGCGGAGTTGTGCATATGCACTCCGAGTACGCAACGTCATGGGCGCAGGCAGCGAAGCCGATTCCCTGCTACGGAACGACGCATGCCGACTATTTCCTCGGCCCTGTTCCTGTCATCGAAAAGCTGGGTGCGGATGAAGTTGGCGAAGAGTATGTCCGCTACACCGGCGAGGTGATCGTCCGCTGTTTTTGCGATGCGAACCCGATAGACCCGATGAGTGTTCCCGCCGTTTTGGTGGCTGGCCATGCGCCGTTCTGCTGGGGAAAGACGATTGACGACGCGGTCCATCACGCTGTCATACTGGAGTATGTGGCCAAACTGGCACTGCACACAGAAATGCTGGCCGGACCGACAACTGGTATTCCGCACCACCTGCTGGATCGACACCACAAGCGCAAGCATGGCGGACAGGCGACATATGGGCAGAGGCAGGGCCAAGACTAGAAGTAGACGAGGCTGGGCTGGAACATGGACTTCCACGAAGTGGAAAAGGACTAGAGCATGGCCATTATTGCAGGTGTGGATTTTGGAACCCTGAACGTGCGCGTGTCGGTCTTCGATAACGAACGCGGTCGATTGGCAACTGCTGTTGCCGAATATCCTTTGCATCGCATGCGTGAAGACCCGGATTTTGCCACACAGTCTCACGTCGATCATATGCAGGCATTGACGAAGGCATCCCGGCAAGCGATTGCGGAGTCAGGCGTCCCTGGAACGTCCATCGCTGCCATTGCACTTGATACGACGGGTTCGAGCGTGATCCCAGTGGATGCGAACATGCAGCCGCTTGGCGAGTACTACCTGTGGTGCGACCACCGCGCGAAGTCCGAGGCGCAGGAGATTACAGCGCTTGCGCACCAGCAAACTATCGAAGCCATCGAGTGGTGCGGCGGCGTGTATTCGCATGAATGGGGCTTCGCCAAGCTGCTACACTGGCTGCGCCATAACCCGAACCAACGCGCGCAGTTCTCCAGCGCGTTCGAGCACTGCGACATGATCGCGGCCACGCTCGCTGGCATTACCAATCCATCCAAGGTCGTGCGCAGCGTCTGCGCGTTGGGCCACAAATGGATGTGGAATCCGCGCTGGGGAGGATTTCCTCCGCAGAAATTTTTCTCCGCGCTCGATCCGCTACTGGATGATATTTGCGAGAAGCTACAGAGTCCGGTGGAAACCTCCGACCATCTGGCCGGTCGCCTCAGCCCCTACTGGGCGAAGCAACTGGGTCTCAAGGCTGGCATCCATATTCCTGTCGGTGCGTTCGATGCCCATTGGGACGCGTTGGGCGCAGGCATTCGCGAAGGAGATGTCGTCAACGTAATCGGCACGTCGACATGCATCATCGCGATGTCGAAGAAGACTGCTCTTGTTCCTGGGGTCTGCGGCGTTGTTCCAGGCAGCGTGCATCCTGCCTTCACTGGAATTGAAGCTGGACTTTCTGCTACCGGCGACATCTTCGACGCGATCGCGCGCCGCGCCGGAACCAGCGTAAAAGAATTATCCAAAGGGCTGGATAGCTACCGCGCCGGGCAGACCGGCCTGCTGCGGCTGAGCTGGGACAACGGCGATCGCACCGTCCTGGTCAATGCGGAACTGGGAGGTATCACGCTGGGTTGGAACCTGCTGCACACCGCGCAAGATGAACTCTTTGCGGCAATTGAAGGCACGGCGATGCACACGCGGGTTATTTTGGAGCGCATGGCCGAACACGGTGTTCCGGTGGAGAGGGTCATCAACGGCGGAGGCGTGCCGCAGAACAATGCCGTACTGAACCAAGTGTACGCGAACGTACTGGGCAAGCCCGTGCTGGTGCCCGACGGCGTGCCTACCAGCCTTGGCTCGGGCATCATCGCATTGCTGGCAGCCGACGCATTTGCTTCGATTGAAGAGGCGCAAAAGGCCCTGTGCTTGCCGCACAGAACCTACCAGCCACAGCCGGAAGCCGTGGCCATCTATGAGCAACTCTATCGGCTTTATAGCAAGATATACTTTGCGTTCGGTCAGAAAAATGCTGCCTCTGTACCACTGGGGGAAGTGCTACCTCAGCTAAGAAGCATCGCGGCTCTTACTCGCAATCGATAAATGAGTCTGCGTACGACGTATAACGACCATTCGCCTTCACGCAATGCCGAGTCGCATCGAATATCAGCAAAACTTACCTCCGGGCCGCAACCGCCGTGCATATTTCCGTCAGCCGGAATCGCCATGTTCTCCGTGCGCCGCTCCCCAGCGGATAGGCCGGAATCTGACCGGCACGAGCCATTTCAAGCACTCTGCGTGGCTTAATTCCCAAAAATTCCGCCGCTCGCGTCGCATCGACAAAGCGTTCTGGAATTGCCTCAGGATTCGTTGCGTTCATCGCGTCCGCCCAGCCGCGTCCCATCAGAGCGGCTCCTCTTCGATGCAGAACGAAGCGACATCCAGCTTGGCTTCGATTCTCCATTCGTGTCGCCCTCCCGGTGTCTTGCCAGTCTTAATCAACCGAATGCCTTCAAACCAACGCCCAGCAAGGTTATGAGAAAAATACTTGCCGATCTTGCGCTCGTTCAGGGCTCTGTTGACATCCTCAGATTATCGCAGGGAGCCAGAGGCGGTAGAGGTTAAAGGCGAGGCCGAGCAGCAACGCCTGGCGGGCTTGAGTGGAGAAACTATCAGCGCACATAGAAGATGGCCCTTTAAGTTTTCTCTCCACAGACTGTGCCGCAAGCTCCTCATTTGGATGTCCCTCGAAATGGGCTGGATTTATTTCGATGCTGTTTTGCCGATTCAGGTCTTTGCGCGGCCCATTTTCGTCTCTGCATAACAACCCATCTTGCAAATACGACCAAATTAGTCCTATACTCAATTGGTAAACATTCTCTCCTCACTGGACGACGGGGAAGATGGCTGATTTGGACAAATTATGCTGCGTCTCACCAAAAAAGCGGATTACGGCCTGATGGCGTTGAAGCATCTCGCTGAGCATCCCGGCGGCCCCGCGCAAAGCGCCAAGGACATCGCCGAGGCGTATCACATTCCGACTTCGCTGCTTGCCAAGATCCTTCAGACCTTGATGCGCTCCGGGGTGGTCATCTCGCATGCTGGACTGCATGGCGGTTACTCTTTGGCGCGTCCGGCGAGCGAAATCACGGCGTTTGAAGTCATCCGGTCGATCGAAGGGCCGCTGTTTATCGCCTCCTGCACCACGAACCATGGAGATTGCGACCTGCTCAGTTCCTGCACCGTAAAGGAGCCGTTGCGCAAGCTGAACGACACTATCCGCGATCTGCTGAACGATATACGCATCTCCGACCTCTGTGAGGAATCCAAAGCAGGTGGAGCAGGGCACGCGCGCGGCGCACAGGCAAGCCAGTTAGTTACGTTGAATCATTCGATGTCCACCCGCGCGTAACATGTGGGCGGCGAAACAGAGTTTCAGATTAAACAGGGAGTATCACCGATGAGTACCGTTACAAGCCAGCCAGAAGTACCAGCCGGAGTGAAGTTGCCGCTCTATATGGACAACCATGCTACTACCCAGATGGATCCCCGCGTGTTGGAAGCGATGATTCCATTTTTCACCAACAAATTTGGCAATGCTGCCAGCCGCAATCACTCCTTTGGCTGGGAGGCCGAACAGGCCGTGGATGTTGCCCGCGAGCAGATCGCCAAGTTGATCGGCGCGACCGCGAAGGAGATCATTTTCACCTCTGGCGCGACGGAAAGCAATAATCTTGCCATCAAGGGCATTGCGGAGATGTACCGCGAGCGCGGCAACCACATCATCACTCAGGTGACGGAGCACAAGGCCGTTCTCGACACCTGCAAGCGGATGGAGAAGCAGGGCTATCGCGTTACCTATCTGCCGGTGAATGCGGACGGGCTGATCGAACTGGAAGATTTGAAGCGCGCCATGGATGACAAAACCATTCTTGTCACCATCATGTTTGCGAACAACGAAATTGGCGTCATTCAGCCGATGGCCGAAATCGGCAAGCTGTGCCGCGAGCGTGGAGTTATCTTCCACACCGACGCAGTGCAGGCAGTCGGGAAGGTCCCCATCGATGTGAATGCGTTGAATATCGATGTGCTCTCGCTGACCGCACACAAAATTTATGGCCCTAAGGGAGTTGGAGCGTTGTATGTGCGCCGGCGCAATCCGCGGGTGCAGATTGCTGCGCAGATCGACGGCGGCGGCCACGAGCGCGGCATGCGCTCCGGCACGCTGAATGTTCCTGGCATTGTCGGGCTAGGCAAAGCGTGCGAGTTGGCCCGCGAGGAGATGCAGTCGGAAACCGAGCGGCTGACGGCGATGCGCGACCGACTCAAGAACAAGCTCGAATCGAATTTGGACTTCGTCCATATCAACGGCTCAATGAAGCACCGGCTGCCCGGCAACCTGAACATGAGCTTTGTGCACGTCGAAGGCGAATCACTACTGATGGGCATCAACGATATTGCGGTTTCAAGCGGCTCGGCCTGCACCTCGGCGACACTGGAACCATCCTATGTATTGAAGGCGCTTGGGCTCGGCGACGATGTGGCGCACAGCTCCATTCGTTTCGGGCTGGGCCGCTTCAATACCACCGCCGAAGTGGATTATGTGGCAGACAAAGTCATCGATGTGGTGCAGAAGCTGCGTGAATTGTCGCCGCTCTATGAGATGGCAAAAGAAGGTATCGATCTGACGAAGGTGCAATGGCAGGCCCACTAGGCTGCGCGATGCACTCGGGTCACGGTTTCAGGCGCACGTTTTAAGGTTCAGAAAAATCTGGAGGAAGTCATGGCATATAGCGAAAAGGTAATTGAGCACTACAACAATCCGCGCAACGTTGGACAGATGGACAAGAGCAGCACAGAAGTCGGCACCGGCCTGGTCGGTGCGCCGGAATGCGGCGATGTGATGCGCCTGCAGATCAAGGTGAATCCGCTGACGCGCGTGATCGAAGACGCGAAGTTCAAGACCTTCGGCTGCGGCTCCGCGATTGCCTCTTCTTCGCTGGCCACCGAGTGGGTGAAGGGCAAGACGGTCGATGAAGCGCTTGAAATCAAGAACACGGACATCGTAAAAGAGCTGTCTCTGCCGCCGGTCAAAATCCACTGCTCGGTGCTGGCGGAAGACGCCATTCGCGCCGCCATCGGCGACTGGAAGAAAAAGAACGTCGTCGGTGGCGAGCAGGTTTCCGCGTCAGCAGCCGTCGCTGCCAACTAAGCAGCCACGCACGGGATAAATAAAAGATGAGCACCGCAGAAACAGTCACGATCAGCGCAGCGGGTCAGGCTACCGGCCAGCCCGCGGCTACGAATTCTCCGCAGAAGGGAATTCAGGTGACGGAGCGCGCACTGAAGCGAATTCGCATTGCCATGGCCAAGGAGAACATCGCTCCCGAGCAGGGTGGGCTGCGTCTCGGGGTGCAGGGCGGCGGCTGTTCGGGCCTCTCTTACAACATTCAGTTCGACACGCAGCCCCGTGAGCGCGACCGCGTCTACGACCACGATGGGGTGCGCGTGTTCGTCGATCCAAAGTCGTTCATTTACCTGAATGGAATGGTTCTGGACTACGAAGAGACGCTCATGCGCCAGGGCTTTAATTTCATCAATCCGAACTCCACAAAATCGTGCGGTTGCGGTTCGTCCTTTTCGGGCTGATCGTATTTTTTGAAATCTCTAGAGAGCACGCATGACTGTCCTCACAGAGCAATCTGAGAAAACTCAATGCTGGTTCTGCGGCAGTGAAAACGCTGCGGAGGCGCAGTTTTGCGAAGCGTGTGGGAAATTGCAACCCTCCGCACCCTTGGACTACTTTCAGTTTTTCGGTTTGCCTCGTCGGTTGCAACTGGACCGCGTCGCGTTGGAAAAGCAGTTCTATCGACTCAGCCGGAAATTGCATCCCGATGTGTATGCTCGCGCCAGCGCGCAGGAGCAGCAATGGAGCCTGGAAAAAAGTTCGCTGCTCAATGACGCCTGGCGGACCCTGCGTGACCCGCTGGCGCGGACAGAATATGTGTTAGAACTCGAAGACATTCGGCTGGAAGAACAGTCTCGCGATGCGACGGACGCAGCGGCCGCAAGCGGCACAGCGAAGGAACAGATTGTTCCGCCGGATTTGCTCGAAGAGGTTTTTGAATTGAACATGCAGTTGGAAGAGATGCGCATGGCGCATGCCAGCGGCGAGAATGACCCAGAACTCCAGGGAAATCTGGAAGCAGCGAAGCAAAATTTTAATGCGCAATTGATAGCAGCCGAGCAGCAATTGCAAGCGCTCTGGTCAGAATGGGACGAGGCGGCGGACGCGAATAATCCAGCGGCGAAACAGACCGCCCAGCAAAAAATGGTCGATCTGTTGAATCGTCGCAGCTATATCCGCAATCTGGTGCGCGACGTACAAGAGGTGCTCGGCAGCTAGCGGAATTATTCACGAAGGAAAGTTCAAATAGGCATGGCAGAAGAACGAGTGGTAGGCATCGATCTCGGCACGACAAACTCCTTGATCGCCTTTATGCAAGGCGACCAGCCGGTGGTCATTCCCGGTGAAGATGGGCTGAACCTTGTGCCGTCTGTCGTTGCGTTCACCGCTGAGGAGCGCATGGTCGTTGGCAATGCGGCGCGCGCGCATCTGATTAAGTCGCCGGATCGCGCCGTCTACTCCGCCAAACGCCTGATTGGGCGCGGCGTCGAGGACGTGCAGGACGAACTGAAATTCTTTCCCTTTCGGCTGGCGAAGGACCTGGCTCCCGGCGAAGTTCTTCGCATCCAGCTCGGCGCGCGCGAGTTTACCCCGCCGGAAATTTCCGCGTATGTGCTACGCCAGCTCAAGCAAAATGCCGAGCGGTTCTTTGGCCCCGGCATCGCGGTGAACAAGGCCGTCATCACTGTGCCCGCGTATTTCAATGACACGCAGCGCCAGGCCACCAAGGACGCCGGACGCATTGCGGGCCTCGAAGTTTTACGCCTGGTGAACGAGCCGACCGCGGCCGCACTTGCTTACGGCCTGGACAAAAAGAAGGACGGCATCGTCGCGGTCTACGATTTGGGCGGGGGAACCTTCGACGTTTCGATTTTGAAATTGCATGATGGCATCTTCGAGGTCATCGCCACCAATGGCGATACGCATCTCGGCGGCGACGATATTGACAATCTTTTGATCACTATTGCGCTCGACGATATTTCCGGTGATCTTGGCCTCGATCTGCGCCGCAATGGCGAAGCCGTGCAGGCCATCCGCAAAGCGGTCATCGATGCGAAAATTGCACTCTCGGCAGAAACATCCACAACCCTCGATGTCGCTCTGCCCGGTGGTCAACGCTACCAGCGTGAGATCACGCGGGAGCAGTTTGAGCAACTGATTCGCCATGTGATTGAACGGACCATCGCGCCCGCCAAGCAGGCCATTCAGGACGCGCGGGTCAAAGTCGAGGAGATCGGGGAAGTCGTTCTGGTCGGCGGCTCCACACGCATTCCCAGCGTCCGTGCGCTGGTCGAGCAGGTGTTTGAGCTGCCCGCACGCGGCAAAAAGCCGCATGCTGAAATGAATCCCGACGAAGTGGTGGCGCTGGGTGCAGCCGTGCAAGCCAACATTCTTGCGGGTGATTCAGTCGCCACGAAGGACATGTTGCTGCTCGACGTGACACCGCTCTCGCTCGGCATTGAGGCACTGGGCGGAGTCGTGGCGCGGATCATTCAGCGCAACTCCACTATCCCCGCCAGCGCCAATGAACACTTCACCACCGGGGTCGATGGGCAGACCAACGTCGCCATCCATGTGCTGCAAGGCGAACGCGAACTGGCGAAAGACTGCCGCTCGTTGGCCCGTTTCGACCTCAAAAGCATTCCGCCGATGACCGCAGGGATGCCGCGCATTGAAGTGAAATTTTTGATCGACGCCAATGGTATTCTGCACGTCACAGCACGCGAACAGCGCAGTGGTAAGCAGGCGGAGATTGAAGTGAAACCCACCTACGGGTTGACCGATGCGCAGGTGGAGACGATGATTCTGGATTCCTTCGACAACGCGGAGGAGGATTTCCGTGTGCGTCAATTGATTGAAGCCAAGAACGAGGCCGAAACCATTTTGGCAGCAGTGGACAAGGCCCCGACGAGTCCGGCATGGAAATTGTTGAATCCGGTGGAGGTGGCCCGCATTCGGGAGACACGCGCCGCACTCGAAGCTGCCCGCAATGGAAATGACTACCATGCGATCCGTAATGCAATTGAAGCGCTCGACTATGCAACAAGAAATTTTGCTGAGTTGCAAATGGATGTGGCCGTCAGCTCAGCCATGAAAGGCCAGACCATGGATTCGGCTGGCGAGAAGCTGGGCGACGGACTAACGGCGCCACATCCAATCGCACCTGCTGAAATCGTAAATTAAAGTTCAACGATAAGTGAGAGTAAGCCGATGGCACACACGACCAGTATCGATACAGATAAGCCCGTGGACTTAAGCAAGCCGACCGCAGCCGGTGTGGTGCGCGTTACGTTCTTGCCGGAAAATCGCACGGTGGAGTTTGACTACGGCACGATGCCGTATGACCATCATGGTAAGCCGATGTCTTTCCTCGACGTGGCGGAAAATTTCGGGATTTTTCTCGATCACGCCTGCGGCGGCGCCTGCGCCTGCACTACCTGCCATCTCTGGATCAAGGAAGGCGATAAAGGGATCAGCGAACCGGACGACGACGAATTGGACCGCATGGAAACTGCGGCGGACGTGCAGTTGAACTCGCGCCTGGGGTGCCAGGCTGTCATCACCGGGCCGGGAAGTTATGTCGTTGAAATCCCCAAGTGGAACCGCAACTATGTTTCCGAAGGCAAGCCGCTCGATTTGGCGGAAGGGCAGACCAAGTAATCGAAATTTCCCGACAATCCATACAGGAGCCAGCCATGCCGCCGTCGATCACATGGAACGATGCTGAAGAAATAGGGATTCAACTCCAGGAAAAATTTCCTGAAACCGATCCGTTGACCGTCCGCTTTACCGATCTGCATCGCTTTGTGACGGAGTTGCCCGGATTTGACGATGACCCGCAGAAATCGAACGAAGGCAAGCTGGAAGCGATCCAGATGGCCTGGTATGAGGAGTGGAAAGAAGGACAGTGAAGCGAATCATAGACGGGGTCCTGAAATTTCAGCGGGAAGTTTATCCAAACCAGAAAGCGCTCTTTCAGCAACTCTCCAACGCACAGCGTCCGCAGGCAATGTTTATAGGCTGTTCGGACTCCCGCGTCGTGCCAGAGTTGTTCACGCAACAGGGGCCGGGCGACCTCTTTGTGGTGCGCAATGCTGGCAACATTGTTCCGCCCTACGCCATTGCTCCGGGAGGCGTGACCGCAAGCATTGAATACGCCGTGGCTGTTCTGGGAGTTCCCGACATTGTCGTCTGTGGCCACTCCGGTTGCGGAGCAATGACGGCCATTTTACGTGGCAGCGAACAACTGGAAGCGCTGCCAGAGGTGGCCCGATGGCTGCACTTTGCGGATGCAGCAAGGCATGTTGTGGCGAAGCGGCATGCAATGGCAGACGACGAGACAAAACTGAATGCGCTGGTGCGCGAAAACGTTCTGGCCCAACTCGATAATCTGCTCACCCATCCCGTTGTGTCCAAGGCCATCCAGTCCAAGGAAGTCCGGTTGCATGGTTGGGTGTTCGACATTGCCACGGCCAAAGTGACGACCTACGATGCACAGTCGAAAGAATTTATTCCGCTGGCGCAGTCCTCGTTTGCCGGCGCGAAATCCTGAACGCGACTGTAGTTATTTCCAGTCGAAGGCGCCGCAGAAAATTTCAAACTCCGGCTTGCCATCGGGAAAATATACCGAGACTACATCGAAACGCACGGGGATCCGGTCGGGATTTTCCAGATTATGCAGATACTCCCGTGCCATCCGCGTCAACATTCTTTTCTTTTCATAATCGACGGCCGCTTCCGCCGGTTGAAAACTGCGTGAGGTTCGCGTCTTCACTTCAATGAAGCATAACCACTCACCGTCCCAGCCGATCAGATCGATGTCGCCGCGCAGTTTTGCGCTGCGCCAGCGTCGCGCAACGATTGTGTACCCCAGCCGCCGCAAATGGAAATAGGCGGCATCCTCTCCGCGCAGGCCAGTCATGAGATGCGAGGGAGTTTTTTTCTGCAATGTTTTGCGCGTGGCCTGTTGGTCCAGCCAGACAATGGTCCGCTCGAAGATTGCGAGACGGGTTTGTGCGAAGCGTGATATATGCATAGGTGAGATTAGCTTCACTGTAACAAGAGAAAAAATAAAAAGGCAGCAAAAAACGCTGCCCCTATTAGCAAGAATGGTGCGCATCTATACGTGTGCGGTGGCCAGAGACGGAAGATGTTGATGCTCGATCTGGGTGATGCAGTCCTCCAGAATGTCGAGCGCGATGTCGGCCTCCTCCTGCTTCAGGATGAGCGGCGGCGCCAGCCGCACCGAGTTTTCTCCGCACCCCAGTACCAGCAGGCCACGCTCATACGCCAGCAGTTCAATCTGGTTGCGCCATTCTCCGGCGGCCTCCCGTGTCTGCTGGTCTTTCACAATCTCCACGCCAATCATCAGGCCACGACCGCGCACATCGCCGACGATGGGATGCTTCTTCGGCCATTCCTTCAATCGTCGCATCATGGTGTCGCCGACCTTCGCAGCGTTGGCCATGCCTTCGCGTTCCACAATATTTAAGGTGGCGAGCGCCGCTGCAATCGCGACAGGGTTGCCTCCGTAAGTCGAAGCATGCGATCCCGGTTTCCAGTCCATAATGTCGGCGCGCGTCATGCACACGCTCAACGGCATGCCGCTGGCGATGCCTTTGGCCATGCAGACGATGTCTGGCTGAACGCCCGTATGTTCGATGGCCCACCATTTTCCGGTGCGGCCCACACCGGACTGCACTTCATCCGCAACCAGCAGAATGCTGTGTCGATCGCAGATTTTGCGCAGTTCCCGCATGAAGATCGTCGGAGCAACGACGTAACCGCCTTCGCCCTGGATCGGCTCGACGAATATGGCCGCAACTTCTTCCGGCGGCAAGGTGGTCTTGAAGAGTTTGTCTTCTATGTAGCGGGCGCAACCCAGCGCAAACGCCTCTTCTTCCTGCGGGCCGCCGCTGCATCCGCGATATGCGTAGGGATAGCGGACATGCGTGACGCCCGGCATCAGTGGAGCAAACCGACGGCGTTGCTGCGGTTTGGAAGCTGTCAGTGAGAGCGCGCCCATGGTGCGGCCATGAAAGGCGCCAAGAAACGCAATGATGTTCTGCCGCCCGGTGTGGTAGCGCGCCAGTTTCAGCGCGCATTCGGTGGCTTCCGCGCCGGAGTTGCCATAGTAGAACTTGTGCGGCCCGGGCATGGGCGCGATGCTCGAAAGCCGCTCTGCGAGCAGGATCATGCTCTCGTAGTAAAAATCCGTTCCGGAGATATGAATCAACTCTGCCGCCTGGTCCTGAATGGCCTTCACCACCTCCGGGTGGCAGTGCCCTGTGGAGCAGACCGCGATTCCCGCTGCCAGATCGAGAAACTCGTTGCCGTCCACATCTTCAATCCTCGCGCCGCGTCCGCGCTTGGCGACCATCGGATACGAGCGCGTGTAACTGGGCGACATCCATTTGCTGTCGGCATCGACAACCGCTTTGGATTTAGGGCCGGGCAGCGCCCCCACCAGTTTTGGGCCGAACTTGGCGTACTTCTCAGTGTTTTTGTAGGAACCTGTTCCATGGGTCTGCATTGTAGTTCTCCTCGCAGTTGGAAATGTGGACGTGCGCGCTGCTTCGGTCTATGCACGAGGCGGCGCGAAACTTGAAGGAAAAATTTTGGGCCTTATCAAATCAAGGCTTACGCTCGATTGTTCGCCAAACGAGAGGCGGACAGCTAATTAGTCGCTGCCGAACAGGCTAGGTCGCGTGCGGATAGGGAGGATACGCAGGTGTTTGCGCGGGCACATCCGCCAAGCACATTCCGTAGGAACGTTGCAGCCGTGGGCGAAATAAAGTGCGGGTACGTTGCGCATCGGGGAAACCTTAGGCTCCAGTATAGCGTGGCCCATGTGGGACTGGCATGGAAAATGCAGAGGTTCATCTGATCCAACCTGTCGTCTTCCTTCTCCTGGTTGCGGATGTACTCGCGGATCGTGGCTTCACAGGCCTACCTTCGATACGAA
>DAHUZH010000101.1 GCA_027306695.1 Acidobacteriaceae bacterium | reverse complement strand
CTGGATGTGGTCTTCCTCGGCTTCCTGTCCTTTGCCTTCATCGTCGAGGCACTTCGCTAAGTGTTAACACCCCCTAGCATCCAGCTACGCCAACCATCAATCCGGCCTAGCGCGCCGATTGCGTGATTTTCACAACGTGCTTCGCTACAAATTGCGTCAGTTCATTGCTTACGTACGCTGGCGCTTGCAGAAAAAATTGAGGTTTGTTCCGCAGCAATTGCAGCAGAGCCGGCGACCACGCTGTTTCTACCGTTGTGGAATTGGGTGAATTAGTTCCACTCCACACCACGGCGTCCGCTCGGTCCAGAAAATACTGCGCGGAAGATTTGAAGTCTTCCACCGAAGGGTCGAGCACGGTGAGATAAATATCCGGCCTTATAAAACGCAAAATGCTGTTCGACTCTACAATTGCATTTCTGGCTGCGGCAATTTCTTTCCGCACACGCGGCATCGCCTCCGCCAGTTGACCTTGCCGCGTCCGCACCCAAAAAGATCGCGCCGCGCCTGCGGCTAGAAACCGGGCGCTGTCCGTGCCGCTGGTTGTGGAGCGTTCCTCGGTCACGGCGATGGTGTGCGCATCGGTTTCACAATCGCACGGTTCGCCATGAGCGGAGCAGATGCCGTGGCCAAATTGTGTCACTTTGAATGCGGTCCATTGCAACTCCGGCAACGCGGCGATCAGGCCAGCGACCACGGAAGTCTTGCCGATGTTGCGCGTGTGCCCGCCGACCACAACGATGACCACAAGAAATTCCTACTCTTTCGCCTTGCGCGTCAAGCGGGCGAGAGTGGCCAGCCCTTTGAGATATTCGTGCAACGGCTGCGCCGGACGTCCCCAAAAAACCATTCCGGCACCGCGCAATTTTTTCTTGCTCAGCACGCCTGCGCCGCCGCCGAGAATTACGCCGGGGCCAATCTCCGCGTGTTCACCGATGCCGACTTGACCGCCAAGCACCGCGCCTTCCCCGACCGTGCTGCTGCCGGAGATGCCAGTCTGCGCCGCGATGACGACATTGCGGCCCACGCGGACATTGTGACCCACATGCACCAGATTGTCGAGCTTGGCGCCACGCTCGATGCGCGTCTCTTCCAGTGCGCCGCGGTCGATGGTTGTATTCGCGCCGATCTCTACATCGTCTTCAATGGTTAATGTCCCTTGCTGCGGAAATTGCGTGTACGCGCCGGTGATTGTATCGCGCACGTAGCCAAAGCCATCTGAGCCGAGCACGCAGCCCGCATGTACTACCACGCGATCACCGAGCTTGACGCCGGGATAAATCACGACGCGCGGATAGATGTGGCAGTCCGCACCCACGCGCACGCCTTCCGCGAGGACGCAGCCTGCGCCGATCTGTGTTCGTTCGCCGATCTGTGTTCGTTCGCCGACGACGGTGTACGCGCCGATGCTCACGCCCAATCCGAACATGGCGTCAGCGCCAAGGATGGCGGTAGAGTGGATGCTTGCGCTTGATTGATCTGGATTCAGCAGACGCGCGGCTTGCGCGAAGGCGAGCCGGGGCTGTGCGGCAATCAGCAGAGATTTGGTTGGAGAGGGAAGCTGCTTTGCCAGATGCTCCGTCGTCAGCACAGCAATCGCAGGCGAGGCCAGCGCTTCGTGCAGGGCAACTTCATTTTCCGCAAATACAAGAGAGGCTGCATCCGCACAGCGCACACTGGCGATGCGCGCCACTATCTTGGCAGCTCCGGAATTTTGTGCGGGAACGAGCGTTGCGGAAAGCGCATCGGCGAGCTGGCGCAGCGAGAGCATAACGTTATGTTAGCCGAGCATGGCCTAATACATCTGCGGTTCGCCGGGCGGACGGGTCTTCCAGCGTCGATGGACCCACAGCCATTGCTCGGGCCAGCGCCGGATCACATCTTCCAGCGCGCTGGTAAACAATTGTGTATTGGCGATGGCGTCCTGGTCGTCATCGCCGGTATGCGCAAGCTGGAGCGCAGGCAGGAAATGCAGGACGTAACGTTTCTCGGCAGGCTCCCACAATAAAAAACCCGGTACGACTGTCGCTCCGGTATGTTGGGCCACCCGCGCCACGCCGGAGGCGGTGCAGGCCGCGTGGCCAAAGAAATCGACGAAGACGCCTTGCGGCGGCGTCATGTTCGTGTCCATCAGCACGCCGACAGTTTCTTTGGCGCGCATGGCAACAATCAGGCCGCGTGCAAAATCGTTTTTGTGGAGCACCCGATTGCCGTGCTGGCAGCGAATGCTGTTGACCAGCCGGTCGACCAGCGGATTGTCGAGGCGACGAATCACCATGCTCATGGGATATCCGGCGAGCGAATGGTAGAAACTCGACAGTTCCCAAGCGCCAAGATGCCCGGTAAGCACCAGCACGCCCCGGCCGCGTTGCCGCGCCGCAAGATAGTGTTCCAGACCTTCATAACGAATGAACTGGTTGGCCTGCTCCAGCGTATAACGGGGCATCTGGCAGAACTCCGCCAGTTGCCAGCCTAGACTGCGATACAGGGTGCGGAGGATGCGCTTGCGTTCGGCGCGCGATTTATTCGGAAACGCCAGCGCGAGATTTTTCATCCCCACCCGACGCAATCGCGGAAGCGTGTGGAATGCAATCCAGCCGATAGCAGCGCCAACGGCCCGCGCCGCTCTACGCGGAAGCAGGCCAAGCAGCTTTACCAGAAGCCAGACCAGCGCGTATTCCAATTTCTGCCGCATGTTGGGAGCTATCCTTCATCTTACCGAGGGAAGCGGACTGGTTGGCCTCGAAACCGATGATTTATCGATGATTTACGAAATCCCGGCAACCGATCCCGGCATTCGATGCTCTAATTGATTAAATACGCAAGCCGCAAGTCGGCCTGCGAGTCTGGAGCGCATTGCATGAACATATCGAAATTCTGGATGGCATTTGGCGTGGGTGTAGCGGCAGGAGCAGCCGTGGCGCTGCTGTATGCTCCACAGCCTGGAGATCGGACCCGCAAGCAGTTGAAGCGTAACCTGGAGGATGCGACCGATTATTTGCACGAGACTGCGGACGAAATCGGCAACAAAGCCGACCAGTTCGGTAAGCATGCAGAGCGTGTGATCCGGCGCGGACGCGAAGCCGTGGATGAGACGGTTTCCAAGGCCAGTTCCGTTGCGAACAAAGTCGCTGGATTTATTTAGACCGTTTCAAGTGTACGGGCCACCGGGCCTGTAACCTGCTGTCGTGGCCTACCGAAATATGGAGCCAAGCAGACAGCCTGAACAAAAGAAGCTCCGCCACGGCGGAGCTTCTTTTGTTCAGGTATATATTTTTCAAAAGATTAAAAGTGTTGTCATTCTGAGCGAAGCGAAGAATCCAGAGGGTGACGGCGGTGCGATCCAAGCCTATATTCTCTGGATTCTTCACTGCGCTACGCTTCGTTCAGAATGATTCCTTGACACACTCAAAACTCAATATGGAATCACTCTAACTGCTGAAGAGCAAAATTCCTTCCGACGTACGTTCCTCGCCTTCCTTGCCGATGGGCCGATAGAACAATTGATTGTTGTCCAGATAGACCTCAAGAAATGCAGGCCGCTCCTGGATATTGCCCGCAATCAGCGCCTCGGACAATGGATCTTCCACGTAGCGCTGGAGTGCCCGACGCAGCGGACGCGCCCCGTACGTGCGATCCACAAGCGTGCGTTCCAAAATCCACTTCTTGGCGTCTTCCATCACGGAAATTGTAATGGCCTTCTGCGCCAGATTAGCGTTCAACTGCTGCACCAGCAGTTCCATGATCTGGATCAGGTCCGCGTCGGAGAGCGCCTGGAAGATAATGACCTCGTCGAGCCGGTTGAGGAACTCTGGATTGAAGGTGCGCTTGACCTCGTTCTTCACCAGGTCTTCCACCTTTTCGGCGACTGTGTCTTCCAGGTTCGACTGGAAGCCGAGGCCTTGCCGCTTCTGTAGATGGCGCGCGCCGATGTTTGACGTCATGATGAGGATCGTGTTTTTGAAGTCCACCGTATTGCCCAGACCATCCGTCAACTGGCCATCTTCAAATACCTGTAAAAGGATGTTGAAGATGTCCGGATGCGCCTTCTCGATCTCATCCAACAGCACGACGGAATACGGCGAGCGTTTGACGCGCTCCGTAAGCTGTCCGCCTTCCTCATAGCCAACATAGCCAGGAGGCGAGCCGATCAGCTTCGAGACTGAATGCTTCTCCATATACTCCGACATATCGAAGCGGATCAGCGCCTTGTCGCTGCCAAAGAGGAAGTTCGCGAGCGAGCGCGCCACTTCGGTTTTGCCCACGCCGGTCGGCCCCAAGAAAAGGAACGAGCCGATGGGACGATTAGGCGACTTGAGTCCCGCGCGCGAGCGGCGAATCGCACGCGCCAGTGCGGAGATGGATTTTTCCTGCGAGATGATGCGCTTGTGGAGTTCTTCTTCCACGCGCAGCAGCTTCTGCGTCTCTTCCTCTTTGATGGAAGTGACCGGCACGCCGGTCCAGCGGCTGACGACATCTTCGATGTCTTCCCGCGTCACCACGCCAGCGGTCGAGTCGTCGAGATGGTATTTGTCGCGCAGCGCGCGCAGGTTCTCGCGCTCCTTGCGTTCTTCGTCGGAATAAAAACGCGCCTTCTCAAATTCATGATTGGCAATCGCGTTCTCCATGCGATGTACGATGAACTTGATGCGCTTCTGGATCTCCGTGATCTCTTCCGGCAACGAAGTCTGGCGCAGTTTGACGCGCGCGCCGGCTTCGTCGATCAGATCGATGGCCTTGTCGGGCAGAAAACGGTCGGGAATATAGCGGCTGGAGTGATAGACCGCGAACTGGATCGAGTCGTCCGTATAACTGACGGCGTGGAATTTTTCGTAGCGGTCTTTGATGCCCATGATGACTTTGACTGCGTCTTCTTCATTCGGCGGCGGCACTTTGACGGCCTGAAAACGACGTTCCAGCGAACGGTCCTTTTCGATGGACTTGCGATACTCCGCAGGCGTGGTCGCGCCGATGCACTGAATTTCTCCGCGAGAAAGCGCGGGCTTCAGAATGTTGGCGGCGTCGAGCGAACCCTCCGCCGAACCTGCGCCGACCAGCGTGTGCAGCTCATCGATGAAGATGATGGAGTTCTGATTTTCCATCAGCTCTTTCATGATGGTCTTCAACCGCTCTTCAAACTGTCCGCGATATTTGGTCCCCGCGACGATCAGCGAAAGGTCCAGCCCGAGCACGCGCTTGTCGGCGAGAAAACTGGGAACGTCGCCGTCGGAGATGCGCTGCGCGAGTCCCTCGACGATGGCCGTTTTGCCCACCCCTGGCTCGCCGATCAGCACCGGATTGTTTTTCGTGCGGCGGCAAAGAATCTGGATGACTCGATCCAGTTCCTGGTCGCGGCCTACCAGCGGATCGAGCTGGTTGTCGAGCGCGGCCTGGGTCAGATCGCGAGAAAATTCGGCCAGCATGCTGGATTCGCGATTGCGCTGCGCCTGCGGAGCGCGCTCCTGCGTGGTCCGCGCCAGCTCATCGCGTACGGTGGAAAGGCGCAACCCGCGTTCCAGTAGAATTTCAGACGCAAAGCATTTTTCTTCGCGCAGCAGTCCCAATAAAAGATGCTCGGTCCCGATGTGCTTGTTGGACAGCCGCTCTGCCTCTTCCGCCGCGTAGGCGAGCACGCGCTTGCATTCGTTCGACAGCGGCAGATCGACCGAGGTGGAGACCTTTTCGCGAATGGTGGTGTGGGCTTCAATCTGCTTGCGGATGGATTCGACCGAGGCGTGCGACCGTAAAAAACGGTTGCTCAGGACTTTATCCTCACGGAGGAGACCGAGCAGCAGATGTTCCGTTTCAATGTAGGGCGAGCCGAACTGGCTGGCCTCGTAGCGCGCGAAAAAGATCACGCGCCGCGCTTTTTCTGTGTACCGTTCGAACATATTCCCTCCTTGGCTCATGCCGTCCCTGTGGAGTTTCCGCCAGGAAATGCGGTACGAACAATTGGATGCCCCGGTGTCTCTAAAGATGCGTTTGGCATCTCGATAGACGTGTCTTCCGATCCGCCTTCGTGCAATCGGAGTTCGTGCAGCCGGCCTTCGTGCAGCCGGAGCGTGCGTCCACAACGTCTGGCGATTTCCAGGTTGTGGGTGACGAGGATGGAGGTCAACCGATGCGTAGTGTGCAGCCGTTCGAGCAGGCCAAACACGGCTTCGGCTGTACGGTTGTCAAGGTTGCCGGTTGGCTCGTCGGCCAGCAGCAGGCGAGGTTCAGTGACCAATGCCCGAGCCAGCGCAACGCGCTGTTGTTCCCCGCCGGAAAGCTCCCCGGCAAGGTGGTGCATTCTTGCTTCCAGGCCCACCTCGCGCAACAGTTCCCGCGCTTTGGCGAAGGCCGTTGGCCTTGGCATATCACGCGCCAGCAGAGGCATGGCCGCATTCTCCAACGCCGTAAATTCCGGCAGTAGGTAGTGCATTTGCCACACATAGCCGATTTCGCGATTGCGAAATGCGGCTGCCTGCCCAGCGGTGAGTTTTCCTAGCCAAGTTGAGGCGCAGTATACGTCACCGGCAGAGGGACGATCAAGTGCCGCCAGCAGATGGAGCAGCGTACTTTTGCCCGCACCCGACTCGCCAACAATGGCCACCATCTCGCCACGGCGCACCGTGAAGTGGAGCGCATCGAAAAGAACCAGCGGCTGCGGGCCGCTTCGGTACTCCTTGCGCAGGTTTTCGACGTGGAGCAGAACGGAATCGTCAAAACTGGCGGCGGGAACAAAACGCGCGGCCACAGCACCTCCCAGCGCTGTGGGATGCTGCTCGACGTCGCTGCTCAATTCGCTGACCATACGCTGTCTCTATCATAGAACCCTGCGGCAAGGAATGTGTCTCGGTGGAATTTGAGAGGCGGCGGTCTGAATTGCGATTTATCGCTCCGGTATGTCCGAATCCTTGCTGTCCGGCAGGAATAGTGTGAACACCGTTCCGCTTTTGCTAGGTTTTTCGCTGCTGCGCACGGTGAGGCGGCCACGGTGTCGCGACACGATTCCGCGTGAAATCCAAAGTCCGAGGCCAGTCCCGTTCAGGGCCTTGGTCGTGTAAAAGGCCTCAAACAGCCGATTTTTCACTTCGCGCGACATACCATGCCCTGTGTCGGCGATGGTAAATCTGACCCCTTTGCGGCCAGTCTTCCAATCGGTGGCGTCGTGCGTTCCGAGCAGCAGATGGCCGCCCTGCCGCATGGCGTCGATGGCGTTGGCAATTAAATTGTTCAGCACCTGCCGGATATCGCTTTCAAAGCACAGCATCCTGCCGGTCGATTTATACGCTGCGTGGATCTGGATGCTGGAGTTGAACAGCCTGCCCTGATAGAGATCGAGCACAGAGTTCATTAGCTCCCCCGCGCCTATCCAGGTGGGCTTCATCGTTTGTCGATGGAAGCGCAGCGTCTGCGTTGCAATCTGCGATACACGGGCCAGCTCGTTCTGCGCTGAGCGCACATAGCCCTGGACCTCTTCGGGAATTTGCGGATGGGCCGACGTCAGATATAGCAGATTGGTGACTGCTTCCAGCGGATTGTTGATCTCGTGGGAAATGGAACTGGCCAATCGGCCTACGGCGGCCAGTTTTTCGCTTTGGATCAGCGCCATCTCGGCGCGCTTCTGTGAGGTGATTTCCAACGAGGCGGCGGTAATCGCCTGGACGGAGCCGTCTGGCGCGTAGACGGGATAATAGTTGACCGCCCAATAGCGGTGTACGCCCGGCTGCATTGGCAATTCGCCTTCCAGCAGCATGTCTCGTACCGGTTCTCGAGCGGCCACCTGGCAGAACATCTCATGCAGGCCGTCAATGGGTGCAATTTCGGTTACGGTTTTGCCAAGGATTTTTTCAGGCGGCAGTCCGACGATTTCCGCCTGCTTGTCGTTCAGTCGCAGATAGCGGAACTCGACTGGATCGAACAACGCCAGCCCGATGGGAGCAGTCTGGTAGAGCGACTCCAGCTCAGCCCGCTGCCGTTCGGTTTCCTGCTGGCTTTTCTTCAAATCCTCCTCGGCCCGCCTGTGCTGGGTGATGTCCTGGTAATAGAAGCCAATTCCTTCCCTTGTGGGATAAACGTTGATCTCAAACCATGCGGCAATCAAGGGATTGAAAAATTCAAACTGGACAGGAACGCGCGCCTCCATGACGCTTCGGTATTGCCGTTCTACTTCCGTGCCGATTAATTCCGGCCAGGTGTCCCAGATATTCTTTCCGACAAATTCTTCCATCCGCTTTCGGTTGACTTCGGCGGCCTGCCGGTTGGCAAAGGTAATCTGCCAGTCCTGGTCTATTGCGATGTATGCCAGCGGATTATTCACCAACAGATCGTGGAGGCGCTGTTCCGCGTTTTCCGCTTGCAGGCGCAGCATTTGCCGCTCGGGTACGCCGGATTTATTTACTACAGATTCAGGCATGGAAGGCCAGAGTGGCAGGTTGAAAGAGCCGTATGAAAGTCATTGAACCGAGGAGTCCCAGCCTGCACATCGCAGAATTCAGGTGGCCGTTTTTTCCAATTCCTTGCGGTCCCATTTTCCAAGATCTGCTCCGGCCTCATAGGTGCTCTGTAAAAACTCCAGCAACATGGCCCTGGGTGAAGTAGATTGCCGCACATCGTCGTACGAGAGCAAAAACTCCCTAAGTTGTGGATGATAAAAAGCCTGCACGGGATGGATCGGATGCTGCATAAATCCTGCGGGTTCAGGGGCGGCATAGGCATAAAAGGCAGCGTCTTGCATCTCGCCACCGCCGGGCCACCATCCCGCACTGATGACTTCATGCGAGTAGGCCTCCTGGGTAATGGGGTCGGCGCCTGCGCGCTGCGGCGCGCGGCGACCGGAAAAGCGCGTGACCGCCAGATCGAAGCTGCCCCAGAAGAAATGCGACGGGCTGGATTTGCCGATGAACCCGGCGCGGAACTCCTTGAAGACTGCATCGCAGGCGACAAGCACACGCCAGAAGCGGTTGGCGTACTCGGCGTCGTAGGAGGCGTGCTGGGTGTCCCGATCGAAAGGGACAGGGTTGGGAATTTCAACCGGCATCTTCCATATCTTCACTTCGATTCCAAGCGAG
Organism: Acidobacteriaceae bacterium; assembly: GCA_027306695.1. GTDB lineage: Bacteria > Acidobacteriota > Terriglobia > Terriglobales > Acidobacteriaceae > JAKAAZ01. Next base: position 4,700 of record DAHUZH010000101.1, on the reverse strand, counting down.
GCGAGCGCCGCCATAAACTCCCGATAGAAATCGGCAACGGAGCGAGGCTCCAATGCCAGCGTTTTGGTCACAAAGTGACTGGTCTGGATCAGTAGCCGGTTATGGATGAAGTCGAACTGGACCTCAAAAATGCCGCCTGCGTAAGGGATGGGCGAGGTCGTCAGCCCGACAGCGTTCACGTATAGCGGAACTTCCCACCAGTGGTTCAGCCTGGGACTAAGCGCCAGCCGGACTTTTCCGACAATCTGTGTCCACATGTGAAGGGTGCTGTAGGTGTCCTGCCATGCGGCCAAGGGAAGTTGCGGCCAAACGTCTTGATCCGCGCGAGAGATATCTATTTGCATCGGAACCCTCCGCTACATACCAAAGTAGGATGTTCTTACTATTCATACCGCAGCGCTTCGGCGGGCAAAATTTTTGCTGCCGAAGATGATGGATACAGAGTCGCCAGCAGTGACACGCCGAGCGAGACCAGCGCTACGATCACACCGTCCTGCCAGCGCGCGGCGAATGGCAGGTAGTCGATGGAATAGACCTCCGCCGAAAGAGGGAAATGGTAATGTGCGCCCGCCCAGGACAGCCCATAGCCGAGCACCAGCCCAATCGACGTTCCCAGGATGCTGATAAGCATTCCTTGCCACAGAAAAATGCGGCGCACCTGATCGGCGCGCACGCCGTAAGACATCAGCACCGCGATGTCGCGCGTTTTCTCCATCACCATCATGGTCAGCGCGATCAGGATATTTAGCGCGGCCACGCATACGATGAGGCCAATCACGATAAACGTGACCACCTGCTCCAGACGCAGCGCGTGGAATAGTTCCTGGTTCTGCTCCATCCAGTTGGTGGTCATAAATCCTTTGCCTGCGGCCTGCTCAATCTCTCGTCCGATGCGGTCGGCGTGGTACAGGTCATCGACCTTGAAGCTGATGACGGAGACGACATTCGGCTCGCCGAACAGGTGTTGCAGGTCGGCCAGCCGTGCCAGCGCAAAGGACGAATCATATTGATAGAAGCCGGAATGAAAAATTCCGACAATCTGGAACTGTTGATACTTCGGGACCAGGCCAAAGGGTGTCAGCTCGCCTTGCGGGCTGGTCACAAGTACGGTGTCGCCGACACTCGCGCCGAGCTGCTCGGCCAGGTCTGAGCCGATCACCAGCGGCGGCGGAGTGTTGCTGGGGTTTGCGCCGATGACAGGCGACAGCGCAGTCGCGCTGCCCTCCTTCACATTGTCGAGCAGCGCGCTGACGGTACGCTCCTGCGCTGGCAGAATGCCTTTGACCAGCGCACCGCCGGAACGCGCGCCGAGCGATATCAACACCTGACCATAGAGCGCGGGAGCTGCTGCGGTGACGTGCGGCAGATGCCGCAAGCGGTCCGTCAGCGACTGCCAGTGCTGGATGCCATCGCTGGCCACGCGCATCAACTCTACATGCGCGGTCGAGCCGAGCAGGCGCTGTTGCAGGTCGCGCCGCATGCCGTTGGTGATGGCCAACGCCACGATCAGCGAAGCCACGCCTGCCGCCACGCCAACAATCGAGATTGCCGTGATGACGCCCACGACGGCCTGCCGCCGCTTGGCGCGCAGATAACGGCTGGCGATAAAAAGTTCAAAGCGCATGCGCCTGCCTCGACTGCTACTGCACAATGGCCTTCGCCGTGGCGACGTTCCCGGCGCGGTCTACTACGCGCACCGCAATGACATGCTGTTGCGGCTGCTTCGGCGCCACATCAGCAGGTACATTCGCGGCGCTATCCGCATCGCGCTTCGGCAACGGGGCCGTAAAGTCGTAACGCTCCTGGTTCGAGTCGCTCAGCTTGCCCACCGGCTCCACATATTGCCACGACCCCGCGTCCACCGAGTAGTACGCGCGCGCGACAGCGGAGAGTGCATCTTTCGCGTCGAATGCGACGTGAACGGAGCCATTTTGCGACGTCGCTTGTAGCGGCGAAACGACAGGCGGCGTCGTGTCCAGTAGAAAATGTCCGCTGTCCATAAATCCTGTCAACGCATCGCCTGCGGGGTGCGAGGGTGCATCGCTCACTATGACGCGCAGCGTGTAGCCGCCGTCGGGAATGCGATTCAGATCGAACGAGGTGAAGGGCTGCTGGATATTTTTTTGGAGCAACTGCCAGTTTGCCTCGCCGTCGCCACGGTAATAGAGCGAATAGCTCAGCTTGTCGCCGTTATCGTCGTGCGCCTTCCAGCGCGCCGTGCCCCAGTTGGGCGTGCGCATCGCCATCAGCGGCTGGGCAGCGGCCTCTACCTGATAAGACACTCCATCCGTTGTGTTCGACGGAAGATTGATCGGCACCGGCGTGGATTGCGCTTCGGCATTGGCCCCTGTATTTACGCGCGCATGCAACTGCACCACAATCTCATCGACCACGGGCGCGACATTTTGCGGTAGGAGATAAAAACCGACCTCGTTCAAACTCGCGCCTGGATGCAGGACCGCTTTCCATTGCAGGAAGCGCGCCTTCTGTAACTCCGCCGCGCCATCGCCGGGCGTAACTTTCTGCCAGTCGCTCCAGCCTTCGGTCGGCTGCTCGATATTGCCTACGCGCGCGAATAGGTCATAGCTGCCTGCGCCGCGCGCCTGGGCACGTCCCCATTGAGAAAAGAATTTTGCATCGTGGATGGGACTGATATACGTCGAGGCATCGCCTTTGCCCGCGCCATTTTCCGCCAGCGTGTAGAGCTTGCCGGTGTTGCTGGTCGCCACATAAACCGTGCTTCCAAGCGAGGCGAACGCCGTCGCCTGCTTGGCGTTCAGGTGCGCCAGATCGGCGTAGGTCCCCTCTGGAGTAATCCGATAGAGATGCCCCTGATTGCCGCTTCCCGCCAGCAGGCCGCTTTGTCCATCCGCCGCATTCTGCTGCCAGGCAAGCGCGTAGACCACATCGTGCTGCGAGGCCCAGATTTGGCGCGGAGCGCCGTCCGGCGCAATCTGATAGATCACCGTGCCGTCAGGTACGAGCGTGCTGTCATTGGAGGATTGAATGGAACCGGGCGTCACGATGACCAGCGTCGCCGTCATGGTGGGTGAGCTATGGACAGTGATTGGCGGTAGCGTGGACTGGGTCTTGTCGCCGAGCGCGGCGACGTATAGATTGCCCTGTGGGTCGAGCGCTAGCGCCGGGATCTCCCGCTTCGGCGCTTCAAAGATCACGAAGCCTTTGCCGTCCGGGGAGATTTTATAGACCAGCCCGCGGCCGTCAGTTCCGGCATACAGGGTTCCATCCTTCGCAAACACAAGCGTGCGGATGTGCTGTTCGTTGCTTGAGAAAAATTTCTCCGGCTGTGCGTTCGGCTTTTTCAAATCGACGCGATAGATGGCTGCCGGTCCGCCGGTGGCCACGTAGAGCCTGCCTGCGGCGTCGAACGCCAGGTCCCAGATGTATGTAGGCTTGGGATCGAGATGCATCGGATCAAACACAATATGCGCAGCGGCCTGGTCTTTTTGCGCGTCGCCCTGCTTGTACACCGGATGCGGCGCGTCTTCGAGCTTCACGTCCGGCCCATTCGGGTCGATGCGGTAGACCTTGCCGTTCGGCAGCGTGGCCGCGTACAGCATGCCATCCGGCCCCATGCGCACTACCTGCACGGAGACATCCTTGGTTTCGAGCAGCTTGGTAAATTTTCCGTCCGGCGCGACTTTCAACACCATGGCCGGGGAACCAGTGCCGAGATAGGCATTGCCGCGCGCATCGATGGCCACCGACCACACATAGGCGGCGGGCGTGGTCAGCAGGTCCTTAGCGATAGGAGAAGTCTCCAGCAGTCCATCGCTGCGAATGGCGACACCGTGCGGCGTGCCATTTTCAAAGCTCTCGAAGCTCGATTGTTTCCAGAGCTGCGTGCCCTGGGCCTGCGCGAGGACCGAAACGGAGAGAAGAAGAAAACAAAGAAGACGAGGCCGCATGTTGTTTCTGAGTGTACCGAAAGGCAGCGTCCGACGCGCGTGGAAGGTACTGAGGCGAGGAAGAAATACATGACCCTAAATGGACAATGTACATTGAAAGCTATACTCTTTGGGGCAATCCGCGAATGAGCGAACCTAAGAATTTCGGTGATTACTAAAGTAGAGGGGCATCTCTGGATCACCCTTTCAACTGGCGAATATTACCCAGATATCCTCCCGCTAGCCTGCGAACTTTACAAGCCGATTCTGGTTATTTTTGGCGAGCTTCTACAGCATGCTCATTCTTCCTCGAATCTCTTAATGATGATTTCGGAGATTTAAGGAGCAATGGATGCGAATTCAGCTTGCACGGGTCTTCCGAAAATACGTCAGTCCCGAAACCCCCGTCGAGATGCTAAAAAAGAAACGTGCAGCGGCCATGATTTGTGAATAGTTCGGGAAGGGCTTCCGGGAAATCCAGATCGTTCAGGAACGGTTTACTGAGCGGCCTGTTCCGGATGAGGCCCTTTGCGCCGTACTTTGGGAATATAAGGACCGGGGCAAGAAAGGTTACGATCTTACCGAACGGCTTTTCATAATTCTGCGGGAGCACTTTCCAATGCTTATCTTGAGTGGCCCCGAACGGGCTGGTAGGGATGTGCTCTTGGGCTCGATCTTTCCAGGCTACCCGAAATCTGACCGTCCCATCGACAAGCTAGGGCGTGTTAACACTTAGCGAAGTGCCTCGACGATGAAGGCAAAGGACAGGAAGCCGAGGAAGACCACATCCAG
>DAHUZH010000100.1 GCA_027306695.1 Acidobacteriaceae bacterium | reverse complement strand
CCCGGAAGCCCGGCTTCACGCTGGGCTTCTTTGCTGGAGAAGGTTCGCGATGAGCTTCGATTTGATCCTTCCGTTTCTCCGCCCCATCGAGCCACTGCTGCGCGACGATGAGGTAAGCGAGATACTGGGCAATCCCGACACGAACTGGTTCACCGAGCGCGAGGGAAAGCTCTGCCGTGAGCCAGACATATCCTTCGCCACAGCCAGCCTGCGAACGGGCCTCGAAGTGATCGCGAATCACCTCGGCAAGCGGCTCGATGAAGACAACCCACGCCTGCACGCGAGGCTTCCTGACGGAAGCCGCATTGCAGTGTGGATTCCGCCGGTGGTCGGACCGGCTCCGGCAGTCTCGATCCGCAAGTTCACCAGCCGTCACTTCACCGTCGAAGACCTGATTGTGCGCGGGATGCTGACGCGCTCCGTTGCCGAATTTCTTGCCGAGCAGATTCAGGCTGGCAAGACGCTGCTCATCAGCGGCGGTACCGGATCGGGCAAGACGACGCTGCTACGGATATCTATGATTTATCGCGAGGCCATCCGCAATGGATGGACGGAGCGGAATCCAGCACAGCTTATCAAATCAAAGACCGAGCCATCCGGGCGCATTCGGTATTTGCTGGATGAGGAAGAAGCAAAACTCCGCAAAGTGATGGATACCGATTATGTGTCGTTCCGCCAAGAGTTCGACATAGCGTTGCACACGGGAATGAGGAAGCACGAGCAATTTGCCTGTCGATGGGATTGGGTTGAAGTGAAATCCAAGCGCATCATGTTTCCTGGAGAAATAGCAAAAAACGGGAAATCCCGCGTTGTGCGCCTAAATGCAGATGCGATTGCAGCTTTGGAGCAGCAGCGAACTATAACCGGGTCAGAGAGCCACATCTTTATGTCGCCTACTGGAAAACCTTACCCAGACAAAGTCATTCGGGGTTGGTTTGATGATGCGTGCTGCAAGGCAGGAATCAAAAATTTTACTTGGCACTGCCTGCGCCATACATTTTGCAGCAGGTTAGTTATGGCTGGGGTTGACTTGAAGACGGTACAGGAACTGGCAGGGCATCTGACCATTTCTGTGACCGCCCGGTATTCTCATCTATCCCAGCAGTATCTTGAAACTGCAATTGAAAAGATTTCGACCGTCCATCGTGGAGAACCAACAGCCACCAGCAAGAAAATAGTCACAAAGCGCTAAGCGGTAATTGTGCTGTAAATTATTGATTTTATGGCGGAGAGGGAGGGATTTGAACCCCCGATAGCCTTGCGACTATGTCTGATTTCGAGTCAGATGCATTCAACCGGGCTCTGCCACCTCTCCGTGCTTCTATCCTACCGAAAGTTGGCCGCTTTCGAAAACTGATTGGATGGATGGGTAGTGGTGCCGTTTGAAATCCACAGGTTTCCGATACGGCGCTAGACTGAATATATGGCAAACCGCAGTCTCAGGATGGTAAAAAAGACGCCGATTGTGCAAGGCGTATGCGAGCGCTGCGGTTTTGAGTTTAGCTCGCGTTTGGCTGGACCGGATGCTGAGGCGGAAGTAAAAGCCGCGTTTGACGCTCACAAGTGCAAACCGCAGGATAGCAGTCAGAACGCTTTACGTGTGGTGCGCGAGGCGACGGGAGACAATGGCTAATCTTCGTCCGGCAATTTGCGGTTGATTTCATGAAATTTGTCCCTGATTGAATCTTCCAATATGTCTATCCTGGCATTCGTTTTCTCGATTTCCTTTGCGAGTGTGCCAAGGCTGTCATCTAGCATATTCAGAATATAAAATCCGCCGAGACCAATAAATAGTCCATAGATAAACCATGATGGGATGTGCCATCCGAGAATATGGAAGACGAGCCAGCCTAGAGCTATCCAGAGGCTGAGTCCGATGCGAAGTCCCCAATCGGGGTTGCCGGATGTTTTAGTATCCACGGTGTTATACTATCGTAGACAAATAGAAAAGCCGCGCTGCCCGGCGCGGCCTCTTGAATCTTGTATCGGCAATTCCAAGATACAGCAGGAGTGTGCCAAATGCAAGAGTCTAGAGTGTCTTTATTTAAGCAATTCATTCTCCCACGTATGGCGGCAATGGAATCTCATGGCCGAACGCGCATGTCGTACCCTCATTTTCATCCCATTGCCAAATTGCCTTTATGTCTGCGACGTTGGTATGCAAATTCCGCACTCCGCGCACTATTAGGGGAATTGTATGCGTTTCGCCGTCGCATTCGATGGGTTCTTCAAATACGCGAAGCGGAGATTCACTGTCGTCCGGAAAAAGTCCGTGATTGGATGGACACATGTGCAGTGAGCGAACCCTATACACGCGATTACAGCGCATACATGCAAGGAGTATGGGATCGCCACCCGTTTCTATCGATCTTTGATAGTCTGCTGCTGACTGAGGCGTGGAATTCTGGAGCGGAGTCAGGTGCCCGCGTGAACATTTCCCACAGTCAAGTAAAAGGCGCGAATTCATAATCCATTATCCAATCCACGCAATTATATCTCGCCAGTCCTATTAACTTCGTAATCGTTCCTGCATCGCCATGAAATGCTCATAGCGCAACAGTACGGCCAGAGGTTTGTCGTTATCCTGAATGACTAGAGTTTTATCCAAGTCGCGCAACTGCTCGATGTTCATGGCGCGCAGCTTCGTCACCCCGACATGCTGCACGCTGGGATCGAGGTACGGAATCGAAACCTGATTTGCCTTTGCCATAAAGCTCCTTTACGCTGTTTTCAGTGCCTTTGCCAGAATTGCCGCATCGATCCGCTGAAGAGGCTTCTTCTCAGGGATCAAGCCGCACAATTCCTCAATCGTCCAAACATGGTTGGTCAATCCCGCCTCCATCGCAGGCGTGACTCGCAAACTTTTATGGATGCGGCAGTAGTTGTAATGCATGAAATAGAGCGCGACCTGATGCGCGTGGTTTTCCAGGTTCTTTGAGAAAGCATTGGTCAGGCGTGTGAATCTCCGCATGGACATTCGCATGGTGAGGTTCTGGCGCTCCACATACGACGTGCTGACATGGCGTGGATTTGGATTACCCATGAGGACTGCCGTTTGCGTCCCGATGCACTCGCCAGGACTGTACTTCGTGTCGAAGGAATCGTTGCCATAGAGTTTTACAAGCATCGCGTAATCGACATCGCAGCCAAATACACCTTCGACAGCTTCTCCGTACATCCTGAGTCCGTCTGTAGTGATCTGAATGCGCGATGCGACACGCGACGCAATATCCTCCATAAACGCCTTGGCCCAAGCTAGGCCGCGTTGACCGACAAGGTACGAGACGATCAGCTTGGAGTCGGCATCCAACCCCGTCCAAGTCCAGACATCGCCCCAGCCTGCCATCACTTGCTCTTCGGTGGCATTCTTCATCTTCGCTCCAACGAAGCTCCAAATTTCATCGCACTGAATACGTTTGGAGCGAAGGCCGCGCACATGGGTATCGTGATACTCCACGCAGGCGCGTCCGGCATCTTCCAGAAGCCGCAGGACAGTATGCTTGCCGACGCCGAGCATTCGGCAGGTGGAGTTGATGGAGTTTCCTTCCACCAATGCCGCTATGATCTGTGCGCGTCGGGTTGTGCTGAGTTGATTCATCGCCGTATCCTGCCTTTATAATAGCAGTATAAAGGCATAATGTAAAGCAGTAAAATGCCTGATATGGGATTAAATTTACTCTGTGGTTCGCAGGAACGATGCCGTTCCGTCTTCTCGTAGTGTGAGAACGCCCGTGACAGGTGGAATACTTAAGCCGTGAGAGCCGGACAGCATGGCGACAATTCGATAGTCGCCTGATGGAACTTCCAAGTAATTGAACTTGTGCCATTCATCGGTAGCATTTTCATTCAATTCAAAGAACCTCCATACAGGCACAGCGCTTAAGAATGTGGCTATTTGAGCGTAGCTAATCTCTGACGCGATTTCAGTCAATTCGTCTTCGGGATACCATCGCAGCGGGCAGAAATCCGCAATCTCTTGGCCAGTAGAATTTGCATAATAGATGACGCGAAGCCGAGGATATTCAAATTTACCCATCAGCCAATCGCGAGTGGGAACATTTTGAAAGCCAAGGGTAGCAAATGTAAGAGGGAAACTGTCTTCTGAAATAACCTTGAATCGGACACATTGGACATTGTGCTGAGGTTTGCAATGGTCCGAAGGCATTACCGCATGGGCATCTATTTGCTCGGTTTTCGATGTTTTTTGGTTACGTCGCGATCTCCATTCGATAATCCGTTTTTTCATTGGAATCCAAGTGAAGCCACCCAAGGAAAAGGCCAGAGAGATGAAGAACCATATAGTGGCGAAAGTCCAATTGTTTGATCTAGCCGAATCTCCAGCCTCGAACATGCACACCAACGCAACGAGTTCAAGGAATCCAGGAATGAAAAAGCGAGTCACCCCTTCGCCATTATTCGTCAAGACAATTCTCCTGAGAATAGAGGTACTCATATTACACCTCCGATCTCGGAGAACGGTTCAATCTCCCGCAATGCGATTGCCAATCCACGCGCCTGTGGAAATCGAACGGCACCACTACCGATGGATGAGTCACACCCGTATTCCGCTCCTTCTCCGCCCACCCAAACAGCGTCCATGCAAACAAGATCAGGCCGCCGAAATATAAATGCGAGATCAGAAAAGTCCAGTGGGTGTACATCAGTTTTGTGACCGGAGCCCAGGTATCTGTCATAAAAAAATAGACGAAAAGCAATCCGCAAAAAACCGTTCGGCGCTCCAAAGCGAGTGGCATCCAAAGTAAGAACACAAGAAAGAAAATGCCGTAGTGATGTTCCCACGCGATGGGCGAGGCCATGGTTGTTGCCATCGCGAACAACAGGAAATCCGCAACCGTCGCGCCGATTCGCCGCAACATAGGAACTACCAGCGCAAGCCCTAGGATCGAGGCAGAAGAGATCAAGGTAGCCAGATAGATGGTGCGGTTGAACGGTGGGTAGCCGTAGACCCATGTGACGGGCGAGCCGACATGCATCTGCCGATGCAGCAAGCCATTCAGCGACTCATTCGTGAAAAGCGCATCCCCATGACGGCCCAGATAGCGCAACACCACGAGATACTCCGCGGTATTGTGCCATCCAAATACGGCCAGCGAAATTCCCAGCCCCAGCAAAAGCATCGACACGAGAGAGACTGCAAAACTCCATTGCCGCCGAAGCAGTCCCCAAAGTAGAAAAAGACCCATTTGCGGTTTCAGCCAGCAGGTAAGCCCGATCAACACACCCGGCGCGATGCGGCGGCCACGCAGCCAGAGCAGCGCGCTCGCGATCAAAAGAAAATTGAGGAGCGTCTGCACCTGACCGAGAAAATACGCATTGACGAGTGGCAGAAATGTGTACACCAGGGCCGCGATGCACAGCCGAATCTTCCATCGCTCCGCGCGGGAAGAAGCTTCGACCATGCCGACAGGCAGCAGCGCGAAAAAGAATTCAGCCGCCGCAGCGCATGTGCCAAGTAGAGAGAGCAACAAAGTGATTCTAAGCGCGGTAAACGGACGTATATGCAGAAACCGCGCCGCCTGCCACGCGCGATATAGCAACAGCGAAGTCGGCGGATAAATAAAACGAATGCCGCGCTGGAAGAAGACTGTCTCATAAATTGCCGACGGGTGTTGCCGCCAGGCCAGGTCGCCCTGCTCCATATTGGCCCAGGAATCGACCCGTGCGCGCAACAGCAAGGAGTCTTTCGCGATCTTCAAAACGCTGCCGGAGTGCAGCCGGGGCGCAACCGCAATCAGAAGCCCCTCAAACAAGAGCACGCAGCCTAGAAAAAGCGCCATACGGTGCGCGATGAGACCGAGGCGAGCGCGATGCAGATTTTCCTTCATTTCCTGCCTGAGTTTAACAAAGCGCGTTGTATCGCACTCGATGCCTGCGACGCTGCGCATTATCCATAGCGCGGTCCGTCTTGTTACCATGTTCTTACTCGCGCTTCGCAACCATTTTGCGAGCTTTGCCTATGCTCAAACGTGTATGGATCTGCCTCTTCGCTCTCCTGCTTCCACTTTCCTACACAGCCAGTTGCGCGGCCGCCGCCTATGATGCCCATCCCAAGCTGGTCGTCATTCTCGTGATCGACCAGTTTCGTGAGGACTATCTGGAGCGATATCGCGCCGACTTCAAGGGTCTGGGATTCAATCTTTTCCTCGACCACGGCGCGTATTTCCCGGACTGCTATTTCGATTACGCAAATCTGGTGACGGCGGCGGGACATTCGACAATCGGGACCGGTGCGTACACGGACGGGCACGGAATCGCGAGCAATGCATGGTGGGACCTGAGCCGAAATACCAAGCGCCCGATCACTTCTGTCGAAGATCCTCGATACAGCCTGGTAGGGCTGTCGAATGGGGCCACGCTGGAAGGCGCTTCCCCGCGCAACCTGCTGGCCACAACGGTCGGCGATGAGGTCCGTCTTGCTACCATGGGAGAAGCCAAACTCTTTGGCGTTTCGCTCAAAGACCGTGCAGCGATCCTCACAGCGGGACACAGCGCCAACGGGGCCTTCTGGCTCGATCCGCAAAGCGGCGCATTCATCACCTCTACGTATTACATGCCTTCTCTGCCCGACTGGGCGACAGCTTTTAACCAGAGCGATCGCGCCGCACAGGCCCGAACGGAAGCAGGCGTCGCCAGCAATGCGCCGTTTTTCTCGAAGGTCGGACCTACCGATGCAGCCATCAAGTATGAGCTGGATTTTGCGCAGGCGTTGATTCAGGGCGAACAACTCGGCGCGGGGAACGTCACCGATGTACTGACGATCAGTATTTCCTCGACGGACATTCTCGGCCACAAGGTCGGACCCGACTCGCCGGACCAACGCCAACTTGTAGACCAACTCGATGGCAACCTGGATGATTTTTTTCGCTGGCTCGATCACAATGTTCCGGGCGGACTGCACAATGTCTGGATCGCGCTTTCCGCAGACCACGGCGTGGCACCGGTGCCGACGGTGGCACAACTACTGGGAATACCTGCGGCCACCATCGATCTGAAAGCGCTGATTGCCGCGCTGAACAAAAGCATGAACGACCGCTTTTCGCCGGGTCAGCAGCTTGCGTATCTACTGCCGCATCAGGAGCTGCCGTATGTGGCGTTGAATACTCCCACGTTTGAACGCGCGGGTGTCAATGAGGTGGAGGCAGAGCGGGCCATTCAAGAATCCATCCCGGCGGCCATGGCAAGCCTGCTGCCAGCCTCTTCCAACCAGCCAGATTCCGCCGTCAAGCCCAGTACGGGACGTGTTCCTCCTGAGCCGAAAATCTTTCGGTCGTTTACCCGGCTGCAAATGGCGTCTCTGCAACCGGGCCTGCCGCCAACAGATTTCGGACGTTTGATCGCACATAGCTACTCGCCGAACGGCGGATGGTATGTGATGCTGGTTCCCGATGCATACCAGATGCAATCGCTCGCAGGCGGCACGACGCATTATTCGCCCTACTCCTATGACCGGCATGTACCGCTTGCCTTTTATGGCGATGTCTTTACGCCGGGCGTCTATCGCGGGCGTGTACAGCCGGTGGATCTAGCGGCAACGCTGGCAGCGCTGCTTGGCGTAAACCAACCCTCCGCCAGTGTGGGCCATATTCTGACACAGGCAATTCATCCACAGGAGGAAACGAAGCCAGTCCGGCCTGTGGTCCGCAGAAAGAAGCACGCCAGAAAAGCAAAATCGCCAGCAATAACAGACGAGCAGCAAAGCACGCCACTGCCAACCTCCGTGCGCAGGCCGCACGCAACCACACCGTCCACAACCGCGACGCCGCCTGCCGCCACGCCGCAAACACACCCCAATCCTCAGCCATGATTCCGAGCCAGAAGCCCGATCTACGTGTGAAATTTTGCGGCATCGAGTTGCGCAATCCCGTAATCGCAGCCAGCGGCACATTCGGGTATGGCCTGGAGTTTGAGGACATCGTTGCGCTCCAGAAGATTGGCGCATTTGTGACCAAGGGTCTCTCGCGTGAACCAATGCCCGGCAACCCGCCGCCGCGGCTGATCGAAACTCCAGCGGGAATGCTGAATGCCATTGGCTTGCAGAATGTCGGCGTGCTCGCGTTTATCGAGCATAAACTTCCCGCCATCAAGCGTCTTCCCTGCCCAGTGATCGCCAATATCTTCGGGTCTTCAATCGAAGACTACTGCGCTGTGATTCAAGCACTGAATCAGACCGAAGGCATCGTCGCGTATGAGCTGAACGCTTCCTGCCCGAATACGGAAAGTGGCGGCATGGTCTTTGGAACACAGGCCACACTGCTGCATGAGTTGGTCGCGCGGGCAAAGTCCATGGCCAAACGTCCGCTGATTGTAAAGCTATCGCCGAATGTGACCAGCATTGCCGCGATGGCGCGCGCCGCCGACGAAGCCGGTGCGGACGCCCTCTCTCTGGTGAATACTTTTCTTGGAATTTCCATCGACGCCAACACAAGGCGTCCACGTCTTTCAAATGTTACCGGGGGACTCTCCGGGCCAGCCATCAAACCGCTGGCCTTGCGCATGGTGTATGAAGCAGCGCATGCCGTTTCTATTCCAGTAGTCGGCATGGGCGGCATTGCCACGCCAGAAGACGTGATCGAATTTATGTTGGCAGGAGCAACTGCCGTTCAGGTCGGCACGGCCAGCTATGCTGACCCTCGCGCGGTGGAACGGATCGCAACCGGGCTACAGTCGTGGTGTGCGCGCCACCATGTAGACAAAATCGCAAACCTGACCGGAAGGCTGGAACTGGCCAAAAAGCCGCAGTCTTAATTCACAACATGCACAACGAAGTGCATCTTCATATGCCCGGCACCGCAGAATATACCGCACCGGCCGATAAAATCTCCGGTCACGGCAGGGGTGACGATCACATCCGTCATTTCACCCTTCTTCATGAGGCCGTTGATTCCGAGGGCCGAAACAACCAGGCTGTGCTCGACATCGTCGGAGGTGAACTCCAGCTTGACCGTCTCGCCTTTCTTGAGGGTGATTTCTGGCGGGTCAAACTCAAATTGCTTACCGTGTATCTTGATCGTGCGCACCGGCGTCGCGCCGGAAATTGTCGCAGGGGGTACGCCGGTCTGCGCCATCATGGGCAACGCCAGAAGAGCAATGGCAGAAACTATGGCAAAGTTTTTTCCAACAAATTTCACGCAATTTATCTCCAAAGACAATTTGAGATATACAGTCCTGTGAAAAACGGTCGCTGGGATGATGGTAGTTGGAATGGAGGAGCCAATGCAATCCATCGTGCGCGGCTTTTGTGAAATCAGGCCGTCGGGCCAGCGCCCTCTGCGGCGGCGATGCGCTCTTCCGCCTCGTGGATGACCTGGTTGGCTTCCGCGTAGCGTCGGCTCTCGTCGCCGGCCTCGTTCCACATTTTATGGCCCTGCTCCAATTCCTGACGGGCTTCCTCAACGTCGATCTGATTGGGCCGTACTGCACTTTCCGCAAGGATCGTCACCCGATCGGGCAGCACCTCGACAAATCCCCAGGCCACGAAGAATTGTTGATCGCCGACGTTTCCACCATGCAGCGTGACCTCGCCCGCTCCCAGTTCCGCCAGCAGCGGAGCGTGCGCGTACAGCACCTCCAGATAGCCAGAGCGCGACGGCAGCGACACGGAATCCGCTGTCCCGTCGATGAACACATGCTCCGGCGTAACCAGGCGAACCCGAATTGAGTTTGTCTCTGCCATGAGAAATCTACGGCCCTACGCTGTCTGCTTCAACTTGCCTGCGGCTTCCAGAACTTCGTCGATGTCGCCCTTCATATAGAAGGCCTGCTCCGGCACATCATCATGCTTGCCGTCGATGACTTCCTTAAAGCTGCGCACCGTGTCGGCAATTTTGACGTAGCGGCCCTGCATGCCGGTAAACTGCTCCGCGACGTGGAAGGGCTGCGACAAAAATTTCTGCACTTTGCGCGCGCGCATGACGGTCAGCTTGTCGTCTTCCGACAACTCGTCGATGCCGAGGATCGCGATGATGTCCTGCAAATCTTTATAGCGCTGCAAAATACGCTTCACTCCTTGCGCCACATCGTAGTGTTCCTGCCCAACGATGCGCGGCGTAAGAATGCGTGAGGTCGAAGCCAGCGGATCGACTGCGGGATAAATGCCCAGTTCCGACAAAGGCCGCGACAGCGCCGTAGTTGCGTCGAGGTGGGCAAACGTCGTTGCCGGCGCTGGATCGGTAAAATCGTCGGCAGGCACGTAAACCGCCTGCACGGAGGTGACGGAACCCTTTTTGGTGGATGTGATGCGCTCCTGCAACTCGCCCATTTCTGTTGCAAGGTTCGGCTGATAGCCGACGGCGGAAGGCATACGACCGAGCAGCGTCGAGACTTCCGATCCTGCCTGCGTGAATCGGAAGATATTGTCGATGAACAGCAGCGTGTCCGAGCCTTCTTCATCGCGGAAATACTCGGCCACCGTCAGAGCGGTCAGCGCGACCCGAAGACGCGCTCCGGGCGGCTCGGTCATCTGGCCGTAGATCAACGCGGCCTTCGATTTATCAAGCTGCTTCAGGTCGATGACACCGGATTCCTGAAATTCCAACCACAGATCGTTGCCTTCGCGCGTCCGCTCACCCACCCCGGCAAAGACGGAAAAACCGCCGTGCTTGGAAGCGACGTTGTTGATGAGTTCCTGGATGATGACGGTCTTACCGACGCCTGCGCCGCCGAACAGACCGGTCTTGCCACCCTTCAAAAATGGCTGGATGAGGTCGATGACCTTGATGCCAGTCTCAAACATTTCTTCGCGCGTGGACTGCTCATCGAATGCCGGCGCCTGGCGATGGATCGGGCGATGCTCCTTGGCATTGACCGGGCCAAGCTCGTCCACTGGCTGGCCGATCACGTTGAGCACGCGGCCCAGAGTTGCGCGACCCACCGGGACGGTGATGGGGGCACCGAGATCGATCGCCTGCATGCCGCGCACCATTCCCTCGGTCGCCTCCATGGCGATGCAGCGCACGCGGCCCTCGCCAAGATGCTGTTGCACTTCAACAATCACGCTAAGCGGCGTCGGCACATCGAAGCCTTCGCTCGTAACCCGCAACGCCTGGTAAATCGGCGGCATGTGCGCTTCGTCAAACTGCACATCGACCGCTGGCCCTGCAATTTTTATAATCTGTCCGATATTGTCTGCCATGGTTCCTTATCCAAATCCTCTTGCTGAACTTTTGTTTCCCGCCTGCTTATAACGCCGCCGCTCCGCTGACGATCTCGATGATCTCCTTGGTGATTGCCGCCTGCCGCACCCGGTTCATCTTGAGCGTGTAAGCGTCGATCATCTCGGAAGCGTTTTGGGTGGCCGCATCCATCGCCATCATCCGCGCAGCATGCTCTGCGGCGACAGACTCCAGCATGGCATGATAAAGCTGCATGGAAATATAGCGCGGCAACAGCGCCTGCAATAGCTGGCGCGGCGGCTGTTCATAGATGTAATCCACCTGTGCGGTGCCGAACTTGCTGGCCTCCTCGTCGGCCTCGCGCGTGTCCTCGGTCTCGAGACTTACGCCGGAGCTGCGCGCCGCCTTCGCCATGGCCTCGCGTTCTTCCCTCTCCATCTCCGTAGCGGCGGCGATATCGTCCTTGCCGATTTCCTTAATCGGCAGAATACGTTCGACCAGCACGCGCTGCGCGATGACGGACTGAAACTCATTGAACACGAGGTACACCGCATGCGTCTGCTGGATCGAGTAGCGCTCCACGAGTTGGTGTGCAAGATGTGCCGCTTCTTCAAAGCTCAGCTTTTCCAGCATTCCCGCGTGTTCGCCGGTAATCTCTATGCGGGCCTTTCGCTCGCGCAGCCGCATCTCATGGGCCATCTGCTCGTCATCCATAACGGCCGCAGTTGTGAAGCTGCGACGCATCACATCGCGCCCTTTGCGTCCCACAATCTCAAGATCGATATCGACGTCGGACCGTTGGTTCAAAAATCGGTGCGCTGCTTTCAGGACATTGGTATTGAAGGCCCCGGCAAATCCCTTGTCGCCCGTCACCACCACTACGGTCACACGTTTTTCCGGACGCACCGCGAGCAAGGGATGCCGTACTTCGCCGGTCTCTGGATCATACGGATCGACGCGCCGCACCAGCGAGTCCAGCACACTGGCCAGCATCTTCGCGTAGGGACGCGCCGCGAAAGCACGCTCCTGCGCGCGGCGCAGCTTGGCCGCCGACACCATCTTCATGGCCTTGGTGATCTGCCGCGTGTTTTTCACGCTGCGGATGCGCCGTCGTAGATCGAGGACGTTTGCCATGGCTTACTGTTTTTTCCCGCCGTCTTCGTTTTTCTTTTCTTCTTTGCTCTCGATGCGAGCGTCTGCATGCTCTGCGAAAAAGTTCTGTTTGTATTCCTTCAACGCTGCATTCAAGCGCTTCTTCAAATCGTCGTCGAGCGCTTTCTTGGTGGCAATGTCGTTCAGAAGCGCCGCCTGCGCCGCGTCCATGTAGGGATACAGACCGTCCTCGAAGGCGCGAATATGTTCGACCTTTACGTCATCGAGAAAGCCGTTGGTCCCGGCGTACAGAATGACGACCTGCTTTTCCATCGACAATGGTTGAAACTGCGGCTGCTTCAACAGCTCGGTAAGACGCTGGCCGCGATTCAACTGGCTGAGCGTGACCTTGTCGAGATCGCTGCCGAACTGCGCAAAGGCCGCGAGTTCGCGATACTGCGCCAGATCGAGCTTCAACGTCGCACCCACCTGCTTCGTCGCTTTGCTGGCCGCGGAAAAACCGACACGACTGACCGACAGGCCTACGTTGACGGCGGGGCGAATGCCAGAGTTGAAGAGGTCCGTTTCCAGAAAAATCTGTCCGTCCGTAATCGAAATGACGTTGGTCGGAATGTAGGCCGAAACATCGCCGGCCTGGGTTTCAATGATGGGCAGCGCAGTCAGCGAACCGCCGCCGAGCTTCTGGTTCAGCTTGGCGGAGCGCTCCAGCAGACGCGAGTGAAGATAAAAAACATCGCCCGGATACGCTTCGCGACCTGGTGGGCGGCGCAGCAGCAGGGAAATTTCGCGATAGGAAACGGCGTGCTTGGAAAGATCGTCGTAAATTACTAGCGCATGGCGGCCCGAGTCGCGGAAAAATTCTCCAATCGCAGTCGCGGCATACGGCGCGATATATTGCATCGGCGCGGGCTCAGAAGCCGACGCGACGACCACAATGGTGTATGCCATGGCGCCGTGTTCGGCAAGCGTCTGCACCACCTGCGCGACCGACGAGCGCTTCTGTCCAATCGCGCAGTAGACGCAGATCAGATTGTTTTTGGCGCTGTTGATGATGGTGTCAAGCACGACAGCCGTCTTGCCCGTCTGGCGGTCGCCAATAATCAGCTCGCGCTGGCCGCGGCCAATCGGAATCATGGAGTCGATGGCCTTAATGCCGGTCGCCATCGGTTCCTTCACCGGCTGGCGGTCGATGACGCCAGGGGCCAGCCGTTCCACAGGCAACGTCTGGTCGGTCGCAATCGGGCCTTTATCGTCGATGGGCTGACCAAGCGCATTCACCACGCGGCCAATCATCGCATCGCCAACGGGCACGCTCATGATGCGGCCCGTGCGCTTGACCTGGTCGCCTTCGCTGATCTCCGTGTAGTCGCCAAGGATAACAGCGCCGACCTGGTCTTCATCCAGGTTCATGGCCAGACCCATCACGCCGTGGGGAAACTCCAACATCTCACCCGCCATGACCTTTTCCAGTCCATGGATGCGTGCGATGCCGTCGCCGAGCGAAATAATCGTGCCCACTTCGTCGACGCGCACATGCGACTCGAAGTTTTCGATTTGCTCTCGGAGTAGTTGCGAAATTTCGTCTGTTTTGATCTGAGCCATTCTATTTCCGATTGAGATTTTCTGAACCTGTTGATCTGAAACTCTTAGGGCTGAACTCG